>JAUIKE010000010.1 GCA_030430845.1 Bacteroidia bacterium
TGGCTATAGCGAGAGGGTTCCACCTCTTACCATTCCGAACAGAGAAGTTAAGCCTCTCAGCGCCGATGGTACTATCACTGATGGGAGAGTAGGTCGCCGCCAACCCAATATATTTATCTCTAAAGCCTTGCTTTTTGCAAGGCTTTTTTTGTTTTAGGAATAAGTGGAAGTTAATACAAATACCCTGCCGCCGGCAGGGTATTTGTATTAACTTCCTACAAAACATTATTATGAAACAGAAACACTATCTCGAATTGATCTGGTGGGCACTCACCATTTTAATAGCCGTAGCCGTTTTGTTTCCCATCTATTCCAGCTTGCCTTCCTATCGGTTTGGCTGGATCAATATCATCTATATCATCACCTTTATTACCGTTAGCCGATATATTTTTTTATTACAACATACCTTCCTGGCTCATATAGAATACCTCAAGGTGATTTTCGTTTTTCTCTGTATCCCTGCCGTATTCCTGCTAGTACAAGAACTAAACCTTTTCCAGACTTATATCGATGAAGAGGGAGTGGACGCACTGGTTGGTAGCCTGCCCTATAACAAAAGACCTTCTATGCTGGCTTACATCCACAACGAAATGTTCTTTTTTGGAGTGGGAGCTATTTTAAGTTGTGTCCTATTCCCATTCCGGCTCATCCTTTCTATTTGGAGAGGACGAAACAGAGGAACTGTTTAATAAAAAAGGGGCGCCCGCCGGGCGCCCCTTTTTTATTATTCTTCCTTTGTTTCAACACTCATTTGCTCAAGCCGATCCATAAAAGTTTGAGACTCTTCGTAAAAGTCTTTTATGAAAGGCTGGATCTTTTTCCCAACGCCCCAAACATATTCGGGGTATTCTTCGAGATAATCATAGGTCATAGAAGTTTCCTTCGCTTCCTTGAGCGCCCCCGTTTGATCTCCGAACCATAAAATGACAGAATACAGCATGATGAACAGGGCTGCCAGTAATACACCACCGGCAATCTGGTTAATAACATTAATATTAGCCGTTTTAAGAAATCCTTCTACACTGCGGGCAATAAGTCGGATAAGGAACATCGTTAAAACAAAGGTGAGCAAAAAGCCGGCGATGAACATCAAGGGGTTAGGGCTGAAAGCATCCTCCAGAAAGTCAGTCATAGGTTTGGCAAAACGTATAGCAGCCATCAGGCCGAACATGATAGACAAGACCGTAAAGACCGTCTGAATAATTCCTTTTGAGAAACCGAGGTAAAAACCATAACCCGCCACAATTACGAAAATGATATCTATTGCCATATACCCATGTGTTATATTCCTTCAAAAATAGGCATTTAATTACTTCTTTACCAACGCCTTTAGATGTTCAGACGTGAAAATTAGATGAAAGTATCGTATTTCTGAATCTAGAGTGCAGGAAACAGCATAAATTTCATTATAGTGCTTGGAGGCGGGTTGGGATCTGTAACCGCCACCCGCCTCCAAGCACTGTAACTTGAAAACTTATTAGCATTGTAACTATATTTTGTACAATCTCGTAATATGAATTTGATTTTTTATTTTTGAAAAAAACAAGAACATGAAGGCAATTGTATGTATCGTGCTCACTTTAAGTATGAGCACAGCGCTTCTGCACGCGCAAAAAAATAGCGTGTTTCTGATGGGGGAAAACGAAAAAAACTATGAAAACCTCAAAGAAACCTACCGTCACTCTTTATTGGAAGCTTGTAACAGCGACATGGAAAAAGCTTTCCAGAACTGGATCGAAATGGTGACTTCCCTGGAAGCATTTGCCAAACAAGAAGGGGTAGACATTAATGGGGTAAAACTCTGGATGCATACCTTCTTTTCCGAAGACGGCTCCATCGACCATATCGGTTTTTTATTAAAACCGGATTCTAAAAATGCAGAGATCAAAGAATTGAAAGCATTGTTGAAAGAGTTCGCGAAAAATTATACCTTCCCGGTCAAATACGATCATAAGTATTATCACTATACCGGGGTTACTTTCCCCACCTTTTCACAACCAATGAATAAGGACTGAATGAAATAGGTAAGAAAATAAAAATTGGGCTGCTTGTCTTCAAAAGACAACCAGCCTCTTTTTTTTTAATCGAAACGAAAACGAAAACGTAATGATCAAAATTCTAGCCAACGATGGCATTCATCCGGATGCCGTAACTTTGCTGAATGAAGCCGGCTACCAGGTAGATGACAAAAAACTGTCAGCAGATGAACTCACCCGCATGCTTCCGCAATATGACGTGGTAATCGTAAGATCTGCAACTAAAATTCGTAAAGACTTGATCGACCGCTGCCCTAATTTGAAAATTATTGCCAGAGGTGGTGTGGGGCTTGATAATATTGATGTGGATCATGCCAGGGCCAAAGGTATTACCATTATGAATACACCCGCAGCCTCTTCAGAATCTGTGGCAGAACTGGCTTTCGCACATATGTTTACCTTATCTCGTTCCCTTCAAGGTGCTAATAGAGAAATGCCCCAGAAAGGCACTGCATCGTTCAAGGCCTTGAAAAAAGAATACTCGAATGGGATTGAATTGAGAGGCAAAACACTGGGTATAATCGGCTTCGGGCGTATCGGACAATCAGTAGCAAGGATCGGCATTGCCCTTGGAATGAATGTCCTGCCTGTGGATCTGAAGGTGCAGGAGGCTGATATCGGTATCAATGTGTTTCACAGCGAGCATGTTCGATTGTCCGTCAACGTAGAATCCGTAGAATTTGAGGAGGCGCTCATAAAAAGTGATTTTCTGAGCCTTCACGTCCCTTTTTCCGGAGGGAAACCTATGATTGGAAGAGAAGAAATGATGAGAATGAAAGACGGAGCTTACCTTATTAATACAGCAAGAGGCGGAGCCATTGATGAGCAGGCCTTACTGGAAGCCGTTGAAAGCGGCAAACTGGGAGGCGCCGGACTGGATGTTTTTGAAAATGAACCCACTCCTATGTCGGAACTACTGAATCACCCCAGAATATCCGTTACCCCTCATATCGGAGCGGGTACTCAGGAGGCACAGTTAAGAATTGGCCAGGAACTGGCCGATCGGATCATTCATTTTTTTGGAGATGATAAATAAATCGTAGTACAAGCTTCAGCTTGTCTGGAAAGGGAACTTCAGTTTGCCCATCCAGATCAGACATGTCATGTCTAGACATGACATGTCTAAAGGCCTCTTCCTTAAAGTATTGATTTAAAGGCAGTTAACTGTTTTTACTCCAACGGATATCTCCTTGCAAGCGGTACATGACATGTCTTAAACATGTCATGTCTGAATAATGGCAAAATTTCCTTCACTGCATTTTTGACATTTAGGATATTAGTCCCTTAAATTGTATTTTTAAATACTCCCTACGCCGATATTCAACATTCATCCATAAAAACTAATCGAGAGAATACTTGTATGAGCGAAATAGAAAAACAGTGATTTATTCTTTGCTTAAGCTGTTTACCTTTCCACTCTTTACCGGGCAAAGAACCTGCTGCGTTTTTGCCCTGCTGACCTTATGCATACTCGAAACCAGGGCCCAGCATTCTCTACAATTCCAAAACTTCACCCAACAAGACGGCCTAACCAGCAATTACGTACTCTGTATCCTTCAGGATCACCAAGGCTTTATTTGGATCGGTACTGAAAACGGCCTTAATCGATTTGACGGCAAACATTTCTTATCCTTCCGATCGGATCCCGAAGATCCTGAAACATTAAATAATAATTGGATCATAACACTACTAGAAGATCGTCAGCATCAACTATGGATAGGTACCGACCGTGGCCTTAATCGACTGGATTTTAGAACTGGAAAGATCGAGCGGATTCCTTTGCTTCGAAATGGTGATGCTGTGCAGAGTTTGGTCTATCATGTATACGAAACGGATTCTGGAGACCTATGGGTTTCTACCCATACTCAAGGATTGTTTAAGTTAACGAAAAACAGTGAAGCTCAGTCCTGGCGTGCAGAGTATTTTGACTATACCTTACCCTCAGCTGAAGATAATGGCGCCCTCAGTATTTTTAACATCGCTCATGCCACAGCCGATGACCTTTGGGCCGTCACTTCCAGAGGTATTGATCGGATTCACATCTCCTCCCGACAAGCAGTTCGATATCCCTTCACTGGTCAGAGCGAGGATTTCAAAGGTGAACTGGACCGGATTTCAGGCTTGGTAGATGAGCAAGGAAGAATCTTGGTAGGCTTTGAAAATAAGCTATACGTTTTAGATGTTACGAAGAATGATCCAGCCCTGAATACGGTCCAATCCTTTAACTCCAGTTCTAATCCATCATTCCCAATAACAAGAGATTTGCTATTTGATAGTCCTGATGTTCTATTAGTTCCATCCTATAGAAACCTCGCCCGGTTCAATTTAAAAAATGGGAAGCTGAGTCCGATTCAAAAAGGAGGACAAACTGGACACCCTCTATTTAGTGACCCTATACATGTTACTTTCAAAGATAAGCAAGGCAATTACTGGATAGGAACCTCCGGTGGTGGAATATTTCTGGGCCAGAATGCGAAGAGCCCTTTCACTTTTTATCAAAATGAACCTGACAATCCTCATTCTATCTCTAAGGGACAGGTACGTTCATTCCTGGAAGATGACAGGGGCTACCTTTGGGTCGGAATTATTAATCATGGTTTAGACCATTTAGTCAGGCAGAATAATGGTTTTTTAAAGAGAAACAAGTCTATTAAGGCCCTTCCTGCTCAGTCCGGTTCATTAGCTAGCGACCGGGTCATCCAGATCATCCAGGGAGACGATGATGCTATTTGGGTGGCTACGAACAACAATGGCCTGATGGAACTGGATAGTACAGGGAAGTTTCTAAAAACGTTCACCTATGAGGCAGATAATCTGAATTCTCTGAGTGGTAACCGTATCTGGGGGCTGGCAAAAGATCAAAAAGGCTATATCTGGATAGGTACCTGGCAAAATGGATTAAACCGGCTAAACCCCAGCACAGGTCAGGTCGAAAGGTTCACTCATGATCCACAGAACCCCCATTCGATCGGGAGCAATAACATTAGATACCTTCTTTTTGATAAACACGGGACTTTATGGATCGGAACAGCTGACGGTCTGCTTCGGTACGATGCTGAAAAAAAGAAATTCTACCACTTTCGTCATGATCCAAACGATCCTCAATCTCTTTCGGATAATCTTGTTTGGGCCATTTACGAGGACCGAAATAGGAATCTTTGGATCGGTACTAATACCGGACTAAATCGATATATTCCTTCTATCCAGAAGTTTGAGCATTTTTATGAAAAAAACGGACTGCCTGACAATAGTATATATGGTATACTGGAAGACGACACCGGTATGTTGTGGGTCAGCACCCCAAATGGCCTGGCCCGTAAGTTTTCTGATACTTCCAGCATTTCTTTTCTTTCTCTTGGGGTTTCAAATGGACTAAAATCGGCTTCTTTTATTCCCAAAGCTTATTTAAATAGCAGCTACTCAGATCAGTTGTATTTTGGTAGTTCTGAAGGCATCTTAGTCGTAAAGCCCTCCTTACTTCAACAAGATACCAGCCAAACTCAACTTGTCCTTCACGCTATGAAGCGTTCTAAGCGTAAAGCTGCGCCAGATGCAGAAATAACCGACTATTTTGTTAACTACAAAAAGCGAACCCTTAAATTGGGTTACCAGGATCAATCAGTCACCTTCACTTTATCTGACCTGAACTGGATGGAGCATCCTAATTACCAATATGAATACCAACTAGAAGGATTTAATCGTCGATGGGTCCTATTAGAGGGAAATATGCAAGTTAGTTTTTCGAGTCTCCCTCCTGGTAAATATACTTTGAAAGCCCGGGCTAAAAACCTTGAGAAGGTGGAATTAAAAGCAGTTGACTTGCTTAAGCTCAGGGTGTCCCCTCCCTGGTGGAATAGTTGGTGGGCTTATTTGATTTACTTCCTGCTTACCGTTCTGCTTATTATTTATTTCGTGAACTTCCAGCTTCGCAGGCAAAGGGAAAAGCAAGAAGCAGCCAACCTCAAAGCATTGGACGCCTTCAAAAATAACCTGTACACCAACATCACCCACGAATTCCGAACGCCACTCACCATCATTCTGGGTATGATCGAGCAAATGGAAAAGCAACCGAAGCGGATGTTAAAAACGGGCTTCGAATTGATCCGAAGGAATGGTGCCAACCTGCTTTACCTGATCAATCAGATCCTGGAACTGCAAAAGTTAGAGTCTGGTAGCCTGAAAGTACAAATGCAACAGGGAGATGTCGTCTCCTTCCTTCGAAATATTTTTGACCAATTCCGGGCTTTTGCTCAAAGTAAAAATCAACAAATAGAATGGGTTACGAATATCAATTCCCTGAATATGGATTATGATCCTGAAAAACTGTTGCGCATCGTTTCTAACCTATTATCCAATGCCATTAAATACACGCCCGAACAGGGGCAGGTGACATTGAGTGTTTCTTCTGGCTCCAAACCAGAATTGGAAAATGATCAGTGCCTCATTCTATCCATTCAGGACACGGGCCCAGGCATTCCCCAAGACCAAATCCCTCATATTTTTGATCGGTTTTACCAAGCTTCTACGGCTACCTTGACCTCTAGTGCCGGCACAGGCATTGGCCTTTCACTTACCCTCGAACTAATCAATTTGCTTAATGGGAAAATTGAAGTAAGTAGTAAGGAAGGAAAAGGTACGACCTTCCGGGTTTTTCTGCCTATCACTCAAAAGGCCCCTATTTCACAGATGAAAACCAGAGCTGTAGTGCAAGAAGCGGTTTTCGGCAATTTCAGGCCTGCAGAAAAAAGGGGAAGTACGGTCCAAAAGAATCTGCCTCTGGCCCTCATCGTAGAAGACAATGCAGATATTGCTCAGTACTTACAGATCTGCCTGGAAGGGAAGTATCGTTTAGAAGTGGCAACGAATGGTCAGGCGGGGATCGACCAGGCCCTTGAATTGATCCCTGACATCATCATCAGTGATGTCATGATGCCGGAAAAAGACGGCTTTGAGCTTTGCGAAACACTCAAGGAAGATATCCGTACTAGTCATATCCCGATCATATTACTAACGGCTAAATCAGATGTGGAATCCCGGATTGTCGGCTTGAAGCAAGGAGCAGACGATTATCTGGCCAAGCCTTTCCATGAAGAAGAACTGCTGGTTAGAATGCAAAATTTATTGAATATCCGACAAAAATTGCAGGAGCGGTATCAGGATCTGTATGAGCACCCTCTTCCCAAGGCTAAAACATCTACTCCCTCGAAAGAAGATGATTTTATACTAAACTTGAAAGCCATTTTTGAGAAAAAAATGGATGATCCTCAATTTGATGTAAATGCTTTAAGTCAGGAATTGAACCTGAGCCGGTCTCAGCTTGGGCGAAAAGTTAAGGCCCTAACAGGACGCTCCCTTTCTGTATACCTTCGATCATTACGTCTTCAAAAAGCCCGACACCTACTCCTGAATTCCAACGAATCCATCAAAGCCATTGCTTACGATGTAGGTTTTCCGAACCCCTCCTATTTTTCAACTTCTTACACCGAAGAATTCGGCGAAAGCCCTACCAATACTAGGGATTTAAGGGAAATGCGCAAATAGCAAAAGTGGTTGCGCAATTAGCAAAAGGCTCTTTTCTGGCTTTCCGGCATCTTTGCACAGTATTATCCTACTAATTAATCCTGTGTAAAATGACACTCAAACAAAAAGCATTTTTATTTATCTTTTCATTCATTTCTTTCGGCGCTTTTGGGCAATCCATGAACAATGATGGCAATTGGCACCGTATTAATTATTCCGGAACTTATCGGAATCTCACTGTTCCTTTTGAGTTCGACCGCTTTGGGAATTTAGTATATAATGCTATTGAGTTCCGGCTAAGGGGAGCTGATGGAGGAGTATTTGACGACGATGGTGCCTTGTTCGAGGGAGGAGAGGGAGCTTCTATTTATACATTAATTCAAATCGAGAATTTTTCTCCTAACGAAGTATTGCGCTTTGTTGTTGGAGGTAGGGGAGAAAAAGGTGACGACCGGCTTTTCAGTTCACGTCGCGGCGGTGGCGGTGGCGGTGGTGGAACAGGTATATTAGTTAATCCAGGTAACAATCAATATATTCTTGCTGTTGCCGGCGGAGGTGGTGGAGCATCATATAGAATTGAGGAGGATGGTTCACTTGACAGACCAAATTTGCCTGGTGTACCTGGCTCGTCAGGTAATTGTGGCACTGAACCCCGTATAGTTTTGACAGGAACTGACAACAACACTTATAATCCCGGATGTAATGGTCAGGGAGGAGGTACCCCAGGTAGTGGAGGGGGAGCCTTCAGCGATGGTACCAACCATACCTCAACACGCTGGACTCTTTTTGGAGAATCTACTGAAGAAACCGGTGGAGATAAAGGAGTATCTTTTGGCGGACAAGGTGGCCAAATAGACAAAAAAGACCTGGGAGGTTATGGGGGATACGGATTTGGAGGTGGCGGACAAGGGAGTGGATTTACTAAAGATGAAAATTTTGAATCCGCTGTCCGAGAACATGGTGGGGGAGGTGGTGGTTACTCTGGAGGTGCATCTACTACACGCGGTGGTGGCGGTGGCGGTGGCGGCAGTTATTTGATGGATAACGAGTACGTATTTGATTCTTTCTCTGAGATCGCTGAAAATAATATCACCAATAATCCCCAAAATGGATACATCGAATATCGTTTCATCAATATCACGCCAATTGCACAATGCCAAAATATTACCATCCAGTTAGATGCAAATGGACAATACACCCTTGATCCATCAGAAGTAGACGGAGGCTCTTCGGCTCCTCTTGATGATGTTCTTTTAAGTTTGGATAAAACAAACTTCAGCTGTTCGGAGACTGGCAACCTGCAGGTCACTTTAACTGCCACAGGAGCAAAATCAGGGACATCCACTACTTGTCAAGCAACCATTACTGTTTTGCCGGCAAAGATCAACTGTGTTCCCCAGCTAACCCTCATTTTGGACGACGACGGATATACACCTACCATAACGAAGGATGATTTGCTAGAAAGCATTGCATTCAACCACTGCGGGGATTTTACCAATTTTACCATCTCTCCCCGAACCCAGTGGCGATGCTGGGGATTAGGCGATAATACTGTTACCCTCACAGCTACCGATGCATATGGAAATGAGGTTTCCTGTACTTCTACGGTCACCGTAGTAGACAATATGGCGCCAACAGCTGTTTGTAAGAATGCAACCGTCTCTCTTGATGAGAATGGTGAGGCGTCGATTTCGGTAAGTACGGTAGATGGCGGCTCATACGACAATTGTTATACACCTGGAAAGGAATTTTCGGTGGCCATCTCCGGAAAAACTAGTTTCGATTGTTCGGATGTCGGCCCCCACACCGTCTATCTGACCATTACGGACCACATCGGCCTGCAGGATCAGTGTACGGCTACCGTAACGATAGCTGATAATATACAACCCATATTGACTTGCCCAAGTAATAAAATTGTTAGCACTAATACGGATAATTGCACCTATATTCCAGGAGGGAATAACTCTGATTTTGACATTCGTTTTCTTTCAATGGGCCCTCCTGTTTTGGGTTCTGTAATTGATAATTGTTCACAACTTCAGATCACCAATGACTATAACAATCAATCCTGGCTGAGAGAGGCGGAGTTTCCTATCGGTACGACCACGGTGACGTACACCGTTACCGATCCCGGAAATAATACGGTTTCCTGTAGCTTTACGGTCACCGTAGATGCAAATCTTGGTGAGGCCCCTGATTTAGTTTCTTGTCCTCCGCAGTTACAAGGGACGGCTACTGTGGATCATCCGAATGTGCTGGAGTATTTCGTTGAAGCCGGCACTTGCGGAAAGGTCCTTTCTTTTGACGATCCGATCTTTTCCGATTGCGACGATTTTATCATTGAAAGAATAGGAGGCTATCCCAGTGGAACGGCATTTCCGGTAGGTACCACTGATTTCTATTTTAGAGCAGTTGACGAGCAGGGCAACAGAAGTGATAATGGCCAATTTAGAGGGCCGTCTTGCGTTACCCGTATCATCGTAAAAGAAGCCATTCCTCCGGTAGCTAAATGTAAAGAAAGCCTCACTATAGAACTCGATTTCCCTCTTGACCCAAGCGTTGGCGGAATTATTCGACCCTCTGATCTGGATAACGGATCTTTTGATGAGTGCGGAGGGGGACTGACCATGCGGATCCTGGAAAATAGCACTCGCTACAGCAATTGGGTCTTATATTGTGACGATTATGCCTTTCGACCCTTGACTCTTGAGGTAAGCGACCGTTTCGGCAATTCCAGTACCTGTACCACTCAAGTGAAGCTGGGAGAACAACCGGTGGCCGTCTGCAAGGATATCGAGGTCAATGTTGGAGGAGGAAATCGTACCATCTCTGTGGCGGATATTTATACAGGAGCGCCTTTTAGTCCATGCATTGAGCGTTTTCCTCCATCTATGTCTCTTGATCGGAACACCTTTGGTTGTGCAGACGTCGGAGAGCAAAGCGTCATCCTAACTGTAACGGATGTGAATGGAAAAACGACTACTTGTGCTTCCAAAGTCAATGTGATCGATGGAGGGATTAGTTCACTGAATTGCGGCCCCGTTATCCAGGTTGTCTTGGAAGAAGGAGATCAGGAAACCATTGACATTAGCAATCATTATTCAGCCAGTGATATATGCAGCGATGTTACGGTAGTTGCACAGCAAGACCTTGTCACGGTCGACTGTGATGATATTGGCCAAAACCTGATACTGGTGACGGCTACTGATGGTAATTGGAATACCGCTACCTGTAATGTGCGCATCCAGGTATCCTCTCCCGATTGGACGGCCAAATGCGAGAACCTTACGGTTGAACTGGACCAGAACGGCCAGGCTGTTATCAACCATCGTTCTATCCTCAGCTTTGGGGACCAGTGCTCAACCGATCCAAAAATTGCAGAATACAATCAGTACCTGCGTTATAATGTGCGCAACTTCTCCGGAGGAGAAGGGTTTATTAATGGAGCTGAATTTACTCAGGACTATACATTGACTATGACCTCCAATGATGCCGGCGACAACCGGCTTTGGATGAGGGTGTATGATACCCGGACAAATGTCGAAAAGGAATGTATATCGACTATAACTGTCATAGACAACCCGGCTCCGATAGCCATTTGCCAAAGCGCTACTGTTTACCTGGATGATCAGGGAGCTGCTGCCCTTGCCGTGGCAGATGTAGATGGAGGAAGTTATGATGAAAATGGAACCATCGTTAGCTCAATATTGGATGTTACCAGCTTTAGTTGTACGGAGATCCAAAACAATCCTCAAACCGTTACGCTAACTGTTACGGATGATGGTGGAAAAACAGCTTCTTGCCAGGCTTCTGTTACGGTAGTGGATAAGCTGGCTCCGGTAGTTTCTACAAAAAATATCACGGTAGAATTGGATGCCAATGGTCAGGCCGGCATTACAGCCGGCCAGGTTGACAATGGCAGTAGTGATAACTGTGGAGTGGCTGCTGTAACCGTAAGTCCTTCCAGTTTTGATTGCTCAAATAAGGGAGCTAATACGGTAACTCTGACGGTAACAGATGTCAATGGCAATATCAGCACCGGAACGGCAACCGTTACAGTTGAAGATAAAGTCGCTCCAGTTATTACCTGCCAGGATCTTACCGTTGAATTGGTAAATGGCCAGGCTTCTATTCCGACCTCTGCAATTTTATTTATGAAAAACGACAATTGCGGTGAGTTCAAAACAGTAGAAACGAAGTTCGAATATTTCGATTGCTCTCATGCAGGACAAAGCATAGCAGTGAGTCATTTCGTTTTTGATCAATCGGGTAATGAAGCTTCCTGCACGGCCAACGTAAAAGTGGTTGAAAAGGAAGTTCCTGAGGCCATTTGTCAGGATGTGACAGTATACCTGGATGCTTCCGGTAATGGATTCACAACGGCAGCAGCTGTTAACAATGGTTCTTCTGATGCCTGTGGTATCGCTAATCTTTCATTAGATAATAACAGCTTTGATTGTTCTAATATAGGCAGCAATAACACCGTTACCCTTACCGTAACGGATAAAAATGATAATGAAAGTACCTGTACAGCCTTTGTGACGGTCATTGATGACAAAGCTCCAACGGCACAATGTCAGAACATCAGCGTGATGCTTGATGCAGTTGGCCAAGCCTCGATCACAGCAGATCAAGTAGATAACCATTCATCAGATAATTGCAGCATTACCAGCAGGACTATTGATGTAAGCACCTTTGGAACCTCAGATGTAGGGGAGCAAATGGTCACCCTAACCCTGACAGACCCCTCCGGTAATTCGAGTAACTGTACAGCCAAGGTCTTTGTGAATAAACGACCGGTTGGTCTATCTCTTACAGGTGACGACAGCGGTCAATATTCAGATCAGGTGAGCTTTAGCGCCGTTTTGAAAGATGCCTTGAATGGGCAGGTACTTGCCAACCGGATGCTCACTTTCAAACTTGGTACACAAACAGAAAGGGTTGCTACCAATTCAGCAGGCAAGGCAATAGTCTCCTTCATACTAAGAGAAGCCCCCGGAAATTATGAAGTAACAGTTAGCTATGATGGAGATCCATTGTACCTCGAACGGACCAATAAGAAAAGCCTGGAGGTCACCCAGGAGAATGCCCTGGCCTACTACACCGGACCTAGCTTTGTGTCTACCGGTAGCAGTAAATCAAGTGTGGCCACCATTCGTCTGACGGCTACTATAGAAGACTTCGATGATACATTTAGAGGAAATATTCGCAAAGCTGAGGTTTACTTTGTTGATCGGGATAAAGGAAGGATCAATTCTACCCCGCTGACGGTTAATGCGATCAGTCAAACAGTAGGAACAGTAGTTTATGAATGGACAGTGGATATCGGAAGAGATGATGCCGATCAGTTTACCATTGGTATCGAGGTGGGTAATTACTACATCTTTGACAATTCAGAAGAAGATGTGATCATCAATGTAGCGAAGGCCCTGAATGAAGAGTTTGTCACCGGAGGAGGGTACCTGACGCTTTCCTCTTCAGCAGGAAGCTATGCTGGGGGTTCGGGTACGAAGAATAACTTTGGTTTCAACATAAAGTACAACAAGAAGGGGACAAATCTGCAAGGGAAGATCCGAACCTTATTCCGTCGTTATGCAGCGGGTGGTACCTTGCGTACCTACCAGATCAAGGGCAACCAGATGGAATCCTTGTCGGTACAAGATGGATATGCCGAGTTTACAGGCAAAGCCAATGTGCAGGATGTGACGAATCCGGACAGTCCGATCCCGGTTGCAGGTAATGGCTTTTTCATCGTCAAGATGCACGATAGAGGAGAGTCAGGAACGAGTGATAATATTTCCTTCGCATTATATGACAGAAACGGGGCACTGATTTTTACCAACAAATGGTCGGGTAGCATACCAGGCTTACAAACACTCAGTGGAGGTAACCTGAAGGTGCACAGTGGAAAAGGTAAGGCGATCAGCACAGTTGGCAATCAAGGCAACACTTATAAGGAACAAGCTGCTACTTTGTTTGCAGAAGCCATAACCTTAGAAGCCTTTCCGAATCCATTCAGCCAGCAGTTGACCATTGAGTTCTTGTCTCCTAGAGAGGAGCAGGTAAACATTCATGTCTTCAACCTTCACGGGCAGCTGGTACGAAACTTGTTCGATGGCCAGGTAAATGCCGGTGAACACATGAAGCAGCAGTGGGATGGAACGGATAGAAGTGGTATGCAATTACCTTCGGGCATGTATCTGGTCCGCTTGCAGGCTGGGGAGGAAGTGGTTAATAAGAGAGTGCTACTACAACGCTAGTATATAAAGAAGTTAACTAACTAGGGACTTTTTTTTCCAGACATGTCATGTCTAGACATGACATGTCTGGAAATTGGGCACAAAAAGCTATAAATCAATCACTTAAATAAGTAGCAGTACTAACTGTCTGGTACATGACATGTCTAGATATGACATGTCTCTAAGCAGCAATAAGAAAACCGGATGCCGATCTCCATCAACATCCGGTTTTTTTTATGCTTTAATGACAAAAGAAAGAAATCTCCCCCTACTTAATCATCTTCATAAACGTCCCCACAAACCAGTTAGAATCTGCCTTGATTAGGGTGTCAAGGGTGGAGTCCGCCTTACTGGAAAACAACTTGATGTCTTTAATGACTTCTGTAAACATCTGGGTCTGTTCATCCTCTCCTTCTACACTGGATAATTCATCCAGTACCCTCAGCATGGGCTCTAATTCCTTCTTTTTACGCTGGATGATAATGTTTTTCACCACCTCCCACATATCTTTTTCGGCAACAAAAAACTCTCGTCGCTCTCCGGGTTTAAGTTCTTTATAGACCAGCCCCCAATCAATCAGGGCACGGATGTTCATGTTGGCATTGCCTCGGGAAATTTTAAGTTCTTCAATAATATCATCCGCACTTAAGGCTTCCGGTGATATCAAAAGCAGTGCATGGATCTGGGCCATGGTCCTGTTAATTCCCCAATTAGATCCAAGCGTCCCCCAAGACTGAATGAACTTATCCTTACCTTCTTGCAATGTCATTGATTAATAACTTTTTTTTCTTTCAAAAAAAACTGAAAACATCCTATTTTAATATAAACAAAAAAAAGAGGGAATGTTTTGAATAAACTAAGTATTTCGAAGAAGGGACACCTTCCTCGAAATACTTAGTTCACTATTATAACTGTACAAAAGGAGGTTTGACAACGGTGGCCGGCAGTTGCTTCTTCCCCGCTACAATGAACACCTGAGTACCTATTTCGGCATGATCCAAACTTACATATCCCATTCCGATCGGACTGCCTAATGTGGGGGACTGAGTACCGGAGGTGACATGGCCTATTTCCGTGCCGTCTCCATCAACAATAATGTACCCATGCCTTGGCACCCTGCGTTCCTGAACGTCCAGGCCGACGAGTTTCCTTTGTATGCCTTCTTCTTTCTGCTTTTGGAATATTTCGCTGGAGTTAAAGGCGCCTTTCTTGAGCTTAGTGATCCAACCCAGACCTGCTTCCAGCGGAGAAGTTTGATCATCAATATCATTACCATAGAGGCAGTACCCCATTTCGAGTCGTAAAGTATCACGAGCACCTAAGCCTATCGGAGCAATACCTGATTCCTTTCCGGCCTCAAATATTGCGTCCCACAATTTAACCATGTTCTCATTATGAACATACAGCTCAAACCCGCCAGAGCCGGTGTAGCCCGTTGCTGAAATGATCACATCCGGTATTCCCGCCAGGTCTCCTATCGTAAAATGATAAAACTTGATCTCACTCAGATCGACTTCAGTTAAGGATTGCAAAACAGCGGTGGCCTTTGGCCCCTGAACTGCCAGCAAGCCATACTCATCAGACCGATCTGTTATTTTGACTTCATAGCCTTCATGCTGTTGGATCCATTTCCAATCTTTTTCAATATTGGCAGCGTTGACAACAAGTAAATAGGCATGACCTCCAATACTACTGTGCTCATCCGGCATTCGATAGATGATCAGGTCATCAACGATCCCGCCATCTTTGTTGGGCATACAGCTGTACTGGGCACGTCCGGGGAACAGCTTTGATGCATCATTTGAAGTGATTTGCTGGAGCAGGTCGAGGGCACCGGGACCTTCTACAAAAAATTCTCCCATATGCGATACATCAAAAACGCCTACATTTTCTCGGACGGCCTGGTGTTCTTCTTTGATTCCTGCATACGAAATCGGCATATTATAGCCGGCAAATTCGGCCATTCTGGCACCCAGTTCGATATGTTTTTCTGTTAATGGTGTTGACTTCATGGTTAAGGGCATAAATTTTATTGAACAATGCGTAATTCTTCGATTCGGTCGCCTACTTCAATTTGATGAACCACCGGCATCCCATCAATTACGCGGGCAAATATAGTGTATCTCCCGTCTAATGTTGGCGTCGGTGAATGGGTAATAAAAAATTGACTGGATTCTGTATGCCTTCCGGCCGAGGCCATCCCGACCAGTCCTGCCTGATCATAATGAAGCGGTGTGAGCTCAGATCGGATCGTATGATCAGCACTCCCATATCCATCTCCTCTGGAACAGCCGCTTTGTATCACAAAATTAGGCACGACCCGGTGGAAATTAATCCCATTATAAAAACCATCTTGAGCTAACTCTATAAAGTTGGCGACACTTCCGGGGGCAATGGTCGGTAATAGCCGCAGCTTAATCACGCCCTTGGTTGTGCGGATCAGCACCTGCGGTTCGATCGTTAAATTACTCAGCACTTCCCAGTTGATGGGATGATTGAAGGAGGGAGTTTGCGCTTCATAGCTGCTATTTCCACTGAGAGCTGCTTTGGTTAATTGTAGTTCGTTGTAAGTTTCGATATGAGCGGGAAGTTGTAGCTTCAACAGGGCGGTGTCTAAAAAGTTAAGGCTATCCAGGTAATTGATATAGCTGTGCGTTGGGTCGCGAAGCGCAATGGCTGCCGGGGTCATTAAACCGGGGTCGCCGCTTCGAATGGCTTCCTGGAATTGGCTGCACAATTCTCTTTCGACCCTTCGGGTACCCAGCCCGAAAAAATTCCTGAAATCCTGCAACTCACTGATCTTTTGCAGGGCATCCATCGTAGCAGTTCTGACAATTGGGTCAGTAGAAGCATGGCCTTCATTGTAAATGGTCCGGTAGTTCCATCCATGCTCAGCCAGCACATCCAGTATTTTTGCTTTTTCATAGGCATTGGTCGTTTTGCGAAAACGACGGATCAACTCACTGTTGATGCTTCCTCTATATTGTGCGTACAGCCCCGGCAGATGCCTCTGGGTTGCCTGGTACAAAATAAGCTGCGTTTGCCAGGGTAGGGTGTCTTTTGCTAATCGCCAATAATAGGTGGCATCCCGGCTGCTTCCAAAGTCTACAAAAAACTGGGCTGCCCGTTGAGAGACCGGAAGCTGCGCATCTTTTAATGCTTCTACCACCGCGTCCCGGCAGTCTTGGTATTCAAAATTCCCCAGCGCTCTGAGAATATTGGCTTTTACACGGTAATCCTGCGCGAGTTTTAGTTGATTGGTTAAAACATTTAGGGCGGTAGGGGAAGCCGTTTTTCCCATGGCAATGGCTAAGGCCATCCGAAGGCGATAGTCTTCCTCTTTGAAAAATGCACGGGAAATCGGGGAGGCAAAACTATCCAGCTGAACACCCGCGGCATTGGAAAGATAGGAAGCGGCAATGAAGCGAACATTCTCGGGGTAGGCATCATTGGTAGCAATGTCGACCATGCGCTGGGTGCCCTCCGGAATCACTAAATTCCTTTGAGCATAACGGTAGATGCCCCAGCATTGTCCCTGCAATAAGGCTGTATCCTGTGGCTGATAAGTTGTAATGGTGCTCAAAAACCTTAGTGTGTTTTGGTCACCGCATTTGCCGATGGCTTCCAGAATAGCCCTGTTGGACTTTTTAAACTGCCCCAGTGTATCTTCCTGACTAAAGTTTTGAATTAAGAGGGGCGCTCCCTTGGAATGCCCAATTTGGCCGATAGAAAAAGCGGCGGCCGCTCTAACCTCATCGATGTTGTCCTGCAATAAAAAAGAAAGGGCGTCAATGGCGGCCGTATCCTGAATGGACCCCATCGCCAGAGCAGCACTATATCGGTAGTGTGGGTTTTTATGCCGAAAATAACCGATCAGACTATCCGTCTGCCCTCTTTCCTGAAAATTAAAAATCTGCTGGAAATCAGGGTCGGCCAGGTCTATTTTTATTTCTGAAAATTCTTCTTCCTGATAAGGGATACATCCCGACAAACCGATTAATAGAATACCAAAAAAAAGGAGAAGACGATTCATTATAGTTAGTGTTATTTGAAAGGCCTGAGAACTTAGGCTTTTTTTCTTGCTTCAATAAAACTGCGAATGTATATAATCATGGCAAATATATTAACCAATAGCATAATGCTTACCCTAATTATGGCAGCCATATCCTGTCGGCCAATCGCACCTCTAAGCGGCATGAATAATGCGATGATCAACAAAAAAGTGAGCAATACCACAATATGAGCAACTACCCGATTACCCTTCTTGAATGGAGGAGTCGATAATGCAAAGATCAGGCCAAAAACCACAGGGATTAAGGCCGTAGGAGAGGAGGATGTTGAAGCCAAATATCCCCACAACCCAATTACGATTAATACACAGGCATTAACCAGGTTTATTTGAAATGGTTTCATATTGTTGTCTTAGTTGCCCGTATTGTTCCCCGGATTCGAGTGAATGACTTCATCGCCGAATTGATCCTCCGAAAATGGATCGGTATCAAATACCTCTTCATTCGGTCCGAGGCCATCCGTTTCATACTTGGAACAATCCAATTCTATACCCAGATCTCCCGGCGGACGATAAAAGCGTTTGGTTTTGTCATAATCCAGGCCTTTCGTGTTTTCTACTCGTGTCATAAAACGCTGAAAGAAAGGTTTGGCCATGTAGGACCCCTGACCCAAATTGGGATATCGGAAGCGGATCCAGCGATCAGGGCCTCCAACCCAGGTGCCGACCACCAAGTCGGGGGTAATCCCCATGAACCATCCGTCCACAAAGTCATTCGTCGTTCCGGTTTTACCACCTACATCACTCTGCAAACCATATACTCCTGCGGAGCCTCTGAGCAGGTCCACCATGACGTAATTGGCGTTCTCAGGCAGCGCCCGGCGGTCTTCCGGTACATGACGATAGATCACCTGCCCGTTTTTATCTGATATACTTAAAATATGTACCGGTTTGACATAAATTCCGTTATTGGCAAAAGTCGAATAAGCACCGGCCATCTCCATTACGGTTAGATCCGATACACCCAGACAGATTGACGGAGCTTTCGGTACTCGATATATTCCATTGGAATACTGTTCGCTACTATCAATCCCCATATTGTGCACCAGTCCCCTGACAGGGTCGGTATCTCCTAGCTGCTTCATCAGATACACAGATACGGTATTTTTAGACTTGGCCAGTCCGCGCCGAAGGGTATACATTTCACCGGTGAACTTTCCGTTGAAGTTATTCGGCGTCCAGGGCTCTTGAAGGTAGAAGTAACCATCACCGGGGCCAATGGTCTGTCGAACATCCGGTACCTTAAAACAAGGTGAAATCCCTTGCAGGGCAATAGCTGTCGCATAAATGAACGGCTTAAAAGTAGAGCCTACCTGGCGGTTAATACGCACATGATCATACTGGAAATACTTGTGGTTGATACCACCTACCCAGGATTTAATATATCCTGTTTTTGGGTCAACGGCCATAATACCCGTTTGCAAAAACATGCGGTGGTATTTGATGGAATCTAGGGGCGCCATGACCGTATCCGTTTCCATTCGCTCATTATAGGCAAAAACCTTCATTTTGACAGGATTCTCAAATGCGCGTTTCACTTCCTGCTGCAAATTCTTCCATTGGGTGATCACCTTTTGAAAGGTTTTGCTTTTCATAATGTCCCTATACTCCTGTATCTGATCGTTGTTTAGAATATTTTGTTGGCGAAGGCGTGTAAAGTACCCCCTTTCTTCTCGGGAATCCATCATCCTCACCAATTCGCGATCATCATCATGGAAGGTAAAATTGGGGAATTCTTTTTCCAACTGTGCGACCAGGTCTCCCATGTACTGCGCACGGATAGATTGGTATCTGAGGGTTTCCCGGATCAATCTTTGGAGGGTGCTCATTCGGTATTCGATGGGAATCTCCTTATCGCTGTCGCTCTTGTAAGTCCAGGGGTCCATGTTCTTCCAGTGCTTTTCAAAAGTAGCCTGGAGTTGCTTCATGTGCTTGACCATTTCCTCCTCGGCTATACTTTGAAGGGCAGGGTCGATAGTGGTTTGGATTCGAAGGCCATCCTGGTAAATGTTGAACGGCTTACCGTCGGGCCTTTTTCGGACGTCCGGCCGGCTGAGGATCTCTTTAATGTCCTTGGCTGTTTCCATACGGAAATAGGTGGCGATTCCGTCGATGTGACGCCGCCGCGTGAACTTTATATCCAAGGGAAGAGCTCTTAAGGAATCGTATTCTTCCTGGCTGATTTCTCCATATTTTTGGAGTTGACTCAGCACCACTTCTCGCCTGCGCTTAGCTCTGTCAGGAAACTTGATGGGGTTGTAGAGGTCCGGGTTTTTTAACATGCCTACTAACATGGCCGCCTGTTCGGTGCCCAGGGAATCCTGGCTCGTGTCAAAATACGTTTCTGCGGCCGCTTTGATGCCGTAGCTTTGATAGAGGAATTCAAATTTATTGAGATACATGGCAATGATCTCTTCCTTGGTGTATCGCCTTTCGAGGCGTACAGCAATGATCCATTCCTTTAACTTTTGGATGACCCTTTCCAGGCCCGAACCTGGTTTTTTCGTAAATAACAGCTTAGCCAGCTGTTGGGTGATGGTGCTGGCACCTCCGGAGCTGGATTGCCCCAAAATAATGGTTTTAACAGCCACCCTGCCCAGTGCCCGAAAGTCTATCCCGCTATGTTCGTAATAGCGTACATCTTCTGTTGCAACTAAGGCATCTACCAGGGTGGGAGACAGCTGATCAAACTCTACCGGAACGCGGTTTTCGGTATAATACCGTCCGATCACCGTGCCGTCTGCTCCATAAACGAGCGTGGCCTCTTCACTCTTGGGATTCTCTAACTGACTAACGGAGGGTAAATTTGTAAAAGAAAGTACGATAAAGAGAAGGACCACTCCTGCAATTCCGGCTAACATCAGCCGCCACATCCACCTGACGATCACTTTATGAGACTTTTGATCGGCATTATTGAAGAACTGATCTATGCTGTTTCGAATAGAAGTCATAATAATGGTAATTTAGATAAGCTTTCGATTGTAAAAGTACGAAATACTTTAATCAATAACACTTACAGTTGCCAGATCGTTATAATATTGCAGACTTTGAAGAATCCAGGCTGTGGAGCATTGCTGATTGACGCTTACAGAGCCCGCTTTGGGCAACAAAGAAAAGTTAATCTGCCCCTGTTCATTCTTTTTATCATTCTTCATCAGAGTCAGGTAATCGTCGAAATGCCGCAGGTCAATAGGGTGGTGGTCATAAATTCCGAGTAAATACCGGCTGATTTGGGCGACCTCTTCCTGTGGCAGCTGGCATTGTAAGAAGGAGAGAAAAGTTTCACAAACCATACCGATGGCAATGGCTTCTCCGTGTAAAAGCGGATGATCAGAATTGAGCGCTACGCCCTCCACGGCATGCCCGATGGTGTGGCCAAAGTTGAGTGCTTTGCGCAGGCCCTTTTCGCGCGGGTCTTTTTCTACGAAATGCTGCTTGATCTTTAATGAGGGAACCAGCAGCGAAGCCCAGTCTATATCTTCCAGTTTTTTATACTGGCGCAAGCTTTCCCATTGAGCCGGATCATGAATAAGGCTGTGTTTAATGACCTCGGCATAGCCCGAGCGCAATTCTCTGGCTGGTAGTGTTTTATAAAAAACAGGGTCAATAAAAACGGCTTCCGGGTTGTTAAAAACTCCGATTCCGTTTTTTATATCTAAAAAGTCGATACCCAGCTTGCCACCTACAGAGGCATCTACCTGTGATAAAAGGGTGGTTGGGATCTGTATAAAAGACATGCCTCTTTTGAAAGTGCTGGCACAGAAACCACCCATATCTCCAATAACACCTCCCCCCAGATTGATCATTACGGCTTTGCGGCCCGCACCGAGCTGGAATAGGGACGACCAGATGTGCTGACAGCTATTTAGATTTTTGTGCTGCTCCCCGGCAGGCACTCGGATCAGCTCGAAGGAAAGCTCGGGTAGTGCTGCCTGGAAAACGGGCAGGCAGTGTGTGGCTGTATGGTCGTCGACCAGCACGATGGTCTGCTCAAACTGCCTGGTTTCTAAAAAAAGCTTCAGTTCAGGCCATATGTTGCCTACAAAAATAGTGTAGTCGTGTACTTGGATTTTTTCCATGATTTTGGCTTTTTGCTAGACGCCCCATAGAATTTTTTTAAGAGGTGTTTTTAATGAAAAACTTCGTTTTTCATTAAAAACACCTCTTAAAGGAATATTATTGGTTGGCGAATCCGCCTGAGGTGGATGAGACAGCCTCCTTAAACCAATTTGCAGCAAAGCTACATCAAAATGGCTGAATGTAGAAACCTTTACAAAATAGGATCGTATAAAATAATTGATAAAGAGCTAACGGAGGAAAACTACATCAATTGTATCCTCTCTGAATTACTATTAATACCGAACTCATTTCGTTGAAAAAAGAGGTTTTGAATATTTAAAAAAAATATTATTTTTGTTGGAAACCGCTTTTTGCACCCACCGTAACACCAGATATTCATACCTGTAAAACTAGGTAGATGTATACACAGTGATGTGTATGCCCTTCAGTCGTATTAGATATTACTCTCAAACGAACATTTACAATTTACAACCAATGTCTAGAAACGCATACGGCATGAGTGAGAAGTTTTTCAAAGTAGATGGACCAAGTCTATCCAAGACCAAATCCTTCACACTGGAATTTAAAGCTACATTTAAGAAAAAGGGAATTCTATTAATTGACGTATTGGACGACCTGGGGAGGTCTCGTCATCAGAAAAAACTGACGGTCAGCCCCGGCTCTGCAACCTATTCCCTTGATGTCTCCAAATTCAAAGCCGGTAAGTATAATGCCTGGCTAAGTTTTGGGGGACAAACGATTATTAAACCGATTACTATCGCTCCAAAACCGAAATCATTAACATGGAAGATGCTATTCTCATGATCATTCTTTTTGCTGGTACCATAGCATTAAACTGGGAAACTTTTAAAAAAGGTGAATCGTCATAAAGTCATTCCACTTGGGTCACACTCCACGCTTGCGGTTTATCTGAAAAAAGCTTTTTAGTGCGGCTCCAGGTGGATTTAAATAAATCCGACGACCTGTAAGTATCCAGATCTTCTGGACTATCCCAAAAACTATAGGTAAAAAATATATTTTCAGGAGCCTCGTTTCTGAGCAGTTCGAGGTGTTGGCAGCCTGGAAAGCTTCTTATCTTATTTTTACTTTCATCAAAAATAGTCAGGAAAGTGCTTACTTCCTCTTCTCTGAAAGTTAGTTTCACGATTCTTTTGATCATCCTTAATATTTAATGTGCAGGTAAAATACTACTCAAAACTGATATGCACCGCATCTTCCATATTCAAGCCAAGCAAACTACTTGCCTTACCCATGTTGATCGCAATTTCCAGATAGCCAGATGAGTTAAAGCGGCAAAGAGGCTCACCTACCGGAACTTCGTGGTAATGCCCGCAAATTTTACTGATCGGATCATGGCGTTTGAAGTAGACGTTAAAGTCTCGGTTTACGGCCACTTGTTCAAACAAAACCTCCGAAATATTGACAATTACATTCTCAAACCGGTCGATGTATATAACAGATCCTCTGATCTCATTTTTTGTAATCACAGGCTGGAAGGTAATACGTTGAACCACGTCTTTAACTTTGGGCCCCAGTGTTTTGAGTGCTGAATCAGACAGGAGCTTTTTCACCGCCTGCCCGAATACTTCTTTCAGCGGCAGATGTTGTCCGGTTTTAGAAGGTAAGCTGTATACAGGTCCATCAGGCCATTCCTCAAATACGAGGGAGAACAGTCCGTTGTCTGGGCCGACAAAGAAATGTCCTTTGTATTTAAAGATCAAAAAACGTTTTTTTTCGCCGTAATAATTTTTTACACTAATGAGGTGAATACTTCCCTGAGGGAAATTTTTCCAGGCGTTCTTAAAAATAAATGCTGCCTGAACTATATCGTGGCTTTCAATGTTATGGGTGATGTCAACAATAGGGTATTCAAGCGTTTGACGAAGCAAATGCCCTTTGATGGCGGCCAGGTAATAGTCCTGCCATCCGAAGTCTGAGGTAATGGTAATGACCGGCATAAATTAAATTATACGCTTTTACTTTTGCTATCGCTGCTAATATCTTAATTTTGGAATAGAAAAAAGTGCCAGGGCAAATTTAAATATAATTAGAGTCCATTATATTTTAAATTATTCAGGTGCTTGTTATAACATTTTAGTTTTTAACTATAAATATCAGCTGTATTGAGTGAAATTATTTTGACGGTGGAGGGGATTGACCCTGTTGAGCTTTTTGGTCATAACAACAATAAATTAAATCTTCTTAGAAAAGCTTTTCCTGAAGTAACGATCACTTCCCGTGGCAGTAGCCTGAAATTGGCAGGCGAAAAAAAATATACACAAAAGGCAAAGTCCAGATTCGAGACGATGGTCAGAATTCTGAAGGAGCACAATGAATTGCCCGTTCAGATGGTAGAAGACATCCTCGGCGGAACCAATCCGTTTGAGAATAGACTGGGCAACGGTCAGGGCAATAAGATCATTCTGCATGGCCAGGGGGGAAAACCGATCAGGGCTAAAACGCGGAATCAGAAGATCTTGGTAGAAGCGATCAATAATAATGACGTCGTGTTCGCGGTAGGCCCGGCTGGTACCGGTAAAACCTACACGGCAGTCGCCATGGCTGTAAAGGCACTGAAAAATCGGGCCGTTAAAAAGATCATCATGACCAGGCCCGCTGTAGAAGCCGGAGAAAACCTGGGTTTTTTACCCGGTGACCTCAAAGAAAAGATCGATCCTTACTTGCGGCCGCTTTACGATGCCCTCGATGATATGATCCCGGCTGAAAAGCTGGAGCATTTTATGCAAAAAAGAACCATCGAGATAGCACCGCTGGCCTTTATGCGCGGACGAACGCTGGATAATGCTTTTATCATTCTGGACGAAGCTCAAAACTGCTCAACTATGCAGTTGAAGATGTTCCTCACCCGCCTTGGCCCCAGCGCTAAGTGTGTGATCACCGGTGATTTGTCGCAGGTTGACTTGCCTTATCACCATAAGTCTGGGCTTCGTAGAGCCATCAATATCCTGGGATCCCTCGAAGGAATCGAAACTGTAAGCTTAAGTGCGGATGATGTGGTGCGCCACCGGCTGGTAAAAGAAATTATAAACGCTTATGAAAAATCAGATGACCGACAACGCGCTAAGCGGGATAAATTCAGTAATGAAGAAGAGGAATAAAGGACGAAGAATTGATGTCTATTGATACTGATCACAAATAATGCATAAAAACTATGGTTTACAAAATCAAAGTTAAAAAAGAAAAAACGGCAGCTTTTTATCAAATGCTGCAATCACTCAGAAATATGGGAATCATCGACACCATTGAGATTCTGGATGATTCTTATTCCGGAGAGGACATGTCTGAGGAGTCCACTTTCCGAATAAAGGATAAGCACCAGGGAGCTAATACTTTAGAAATGATGAAAAAGTATAGTGATCTGGTCGACCTGGATTAAAAAAAAGAGGGAATGCCGTCGGCATTCCCTCTTTTTTTTAATCCAGGTCGACTTGAATGTTTTGTTATCTTTGGCGCATTCAAAAGCCAATTCGGAAAAACCAAGCATTCATCATGGAAAAGCTGACTTTAAAAAAACAGGATCGACAGATCAAGGGCACCATTGAATTAGCCGGCTCAAAAAGTATAGCCAACCGGGCGCTCATCATCAGAGCCCTCTGCAAAGATCATTTCCCGATTCATCGCATCGCTAATGCCAACGATACTCAATTGATGCAGGCATTGATCGAATCAAAGTCGGAATTAAGAGATGCGGGTCCTGCGGGGACGACCTTTCGCTTTTTGACGGCTTACCTCAGCTTACAGGCAGGTTCTCAAATCCTGACCGGTACCGAAAGAATGAAGCAACGCCCGATCGGCTTGCTGGTGAACGCCCTGAAAAGCCTCGGAGCCGATATCCAATACCTGGAAAAAGAAGGCTATCCTCCCTTAAAAATAAATGCACCTGGACAGGATTTTGGTCATAATAATAAGGTGAGCATACCTGCTGATACAAGCAGCCAGTATGTCTCTGCCCTTTTAATGATCGCTCCTACCTTACCTGACGGACTGGAGCTTAGCCTGGTTGGGGACATTGTATCCCGGCCCTACCTCGAAATGACTTTGAGCTTGATGAAATACTTCGGTATTAATTACAAATGGGTCGAACAAACCGTCGTGATCGAACCACAAGAGTATGTAGGTCGCCCCTTTACCGTGGAGGCAGATTGGTCGGCCGCTTCTTATCATTATGCCCTGGCAGCCTTTGCGGACGAGGCAGACCTGCAGTTGAACGGTTTGTTTGAAAACAGTGTCCAGGGGGATGCCGTTCTGGCAGATATGATGACACATTTTGGGGTGCAGACGACTTTTAATGACGCAGGTGTTCGTTTAACAAAAAACGGGAAAGCTTCTTCTGACGCCTTTGAAAAAGATTTTCTCTATTGCCCGGACCTAGCCCAAACGCTGGCTGTCATTTGTGGTGGAACCGGAATAGCCGGCAGGTTTACGGGGCTACAAACCCTCCGCATCAAAGAAACAGACCGGATAGCAGCCTTACAGACCGAATTAAAGAAAGTGGGAGTCGATTTTAATGAAGACCCGGATAACAAAGATTGGTATTTGGTACAGGGAGAACTTAATTTTAAAAGCACCCCTTCCTTCGCAACCTATGAAGACCACCGGATGGCCATGGCTTTCGCGCCACTGGCTATGTTCCATAAAGTTGATATTGAGGAACCGGAGGTGGTAGGGAAGTCCTATCCGGATTTTTGGAAAGATCTTGGAATGTTGGGATTTGATGTTGCCCGCTGATCGGCGGGCAACATCAAATAATTTATCCGCTTATATCTAATATCTTGATTTCTACCCGTTGATTCTGTTCCCGGCCTTCTTTGGTATCATTCGTAGCGACGGGCTGCCGTTTTCCATATCCCTTAAACTGAAGGCGGTTTCTGGAGATCCCTTTTTCCACAAGGAAATTCACCACTGCTTCGGCCCGGTCATTGGAAAGCTTATCGCAATACCAATCTGGTGGAAGGCCGTTGGTATGGCCACCGATTTCGACCACAAGGTCTCTGTTCACATTCAGGAATTCATAGATCTCATTTAAGATCTGGTTGGACTCATCTCGAATAACAGACTTATCTGCCTCGAAATACAGATTATCTACCTGAAGTTTTTGCCCTTTTTTAAGATCCGATCGTTTGATCTCTTTTGAAAACTTAATAGGTTCATCGGCTACTTCCTCAGGTTGTGGTGCAGGCGTGGTAGCCTTTTCCGGTGTATTCGGTTGAGGCTGGAAAGGTTCTGCTTTTTCCGGTGTTTTGTTTTCTGCTACCGGCGGGGTAGGAGGATTGGGAGCTGTGGTGACCTCTTCGGGCTCTTCAGCGGGTTCTTCCTCTATTAATTCTTCATCACAAGGAATCGGTACAATGGCCGATGCCTTATCCAGGATAAGATTTCCGTTGTAAGGGAAGAGGGTAGGGGTTTTATAAAAAGCTTCAAAAATGATATGGGTATAATCGTCAATGGGTTCGAATTTGAAATTAAACTCTATCCAACGTTCATTGATCACAAGATTGGTTTCTCCCATCATATACCTTTTATCACAATAATCGAAGCCACCATATATCCGTAATTTTGCCGGAGTGATGTAATTAGCTTCTTTATTATCCTGACCTGGCAAACGGCTATAGCTGATGTAGAGATTGGACCTGGCCAGAAATATCGAAAAGCTATAGCATTGTCCTTTTTTCAAAGGTGCACTTAAGCGTTGAGAAACAGCTTCCCAGGTATCATTGTCTCTTACTACCATTCCCAGATAGGATTGGCCCTCCATAGGAGGCTTGACTACGCCGAACTGGCCGCTGGGCTGAATATCCGGGGGAGATTCACCGGCAAAACCACAGTCATACCATCCCCGAGGCGGTTTACTATGTTGGGGTAGATCTTCAAAAGAGGAGTTGGTTAAAAAAATGGATCCTTCTCCTTCTTCCTGTGCAATAATATTACTGATAGAAAATAAAAGGGCAAAGGATAAGGATGCAAAGAGGCGCCATCTCATATACGTAGCATTTTTCATGACTAGGAGTTTTAGAGCCCAAAACTCCATAAAATGTTTTCCCATTATTGTAAAATAAATCAATTGACTTTAAAAATAAAGGATTATATCCATATTAACGCTTCTTTAAACAAAAGATTGGATCAATAGGCAATAGACATAGATAAGTTCGCAGGATTTTTAAATAGTAGGAGATAAAAAGCAACCGCCTCTGGCGGTTGCTTTTTATCTCCTACTATTTAAAGGCATTCAGGCCCGTTACATCCATTCCGGTGATCAGGAGGTGGATGTCATGTGTACCCTCATAGGTCAGCACGGTTTCCAGGTTCATCATATGGCGCATAACGGGGTATTCATTCGTGATGCCCATACCTCCGTGGATCTGGCGGGCTTCACGGGCAATTTCAAGGGCCATATTCACATTATTCCTTTTGGCCATCGAAATTTGAGCAGGCGTAGCCTTTCCTTGATTGGCCAATGAACCTAGTCGCCAGACAAGTAATTGAGCTTTCGTGATTTCGGTGATCATTTCGGCCAGTTTTTTCTGGGTCAGTTGGAACTGACCGATGGGTTTGCCGAATTGCTCTCTTTCCAGGGAGTATCTCAAAGCAGAATCATAACAATCCATCGCAGCTCCGATGGCTCCCCAGGCAATGCCATACCGGGCTTTGGATAAGCAGGAAAGGGGCCCTTTCAGCCCTTTTACATTGGGGAAAACATTCGCTTTGGGGACGCGTACATCCTCAAATACCAGCTCGCCTGTGATGGACGCACGCAGCGACCACTTGCCGTGAATTTCGGGAGCTGAAAAGCCGGGCATGTCTTTTTCAACGATCATCCCGCGGATCTTTCCTTCTTCGTCTTTGGCCCATACTACGGCAATATCAGCGACCGGAGAGTTGGTAATCCACATCTTGGCGCCGTTTAGGATGTAGGCATCTCCATCGTCTTTGATATTGGTGACCATGCCTCCCGGGTTGGAGCCATGATCGGGTTCTGTCAGGCCAAAACAGCCGATAAACTCTCCACTACCTAGTTTGGGCAGATATTTTTTCTTTTGTTCCTCCGAGCCAAATTTAAAGATCGGGTACATAACAAGGGACCCCTGCACTGAAGCCATAGACCGAATGCCGGAGTCGCCGCGTTCTAATTCTTGCATGATGACTCCATAGGCCATCTCATCCATACCGCCGCCGCCGTATTCTACCGGTAAGCTGGGACCATAAGCTCCAATTTCGGCCAAGCCTTTATAGAGGTGCATCGGGCATTTCGCTTGCTCTGCATAGGACTCGATGATAGGGCTGACTTCTTGCTTCACCCAAGTACGTACAGCATCGCGAGCCAGTAAATGGTCTTCGCTTAATAATTCATCAATGTTATAATAATCATGTGCCTGGAAGCGATCTTCCTTGGCTCTTTTTTCAATTTTTATATCTACTCCATTGTTATCCGCCATCATCTAAATTTTTATGGTATGTTGGTTAGGTAAAATTTGGAGCAAAAATACATATTTTGTGACTGACTTGAATATTAGTTTTGTCACATTTTTAATTTAGACCTCAAAGGTCTCGAGACCTTTGAGGTCTAAAAAAACACCCAACATCCAAACCATGACCACCATAGCACTAGAGGGCATGCATTTTCATGCTTACCACGGATACTACGAAGAAGAAAGAGTGATAGGTAATCATTTTATTGTGGACGTTTATGTCGAATTACTGGCCAATATCGGGGGGACCTCTGATGATCTGGGGCAGACGGTCAATTATGAGACCATCTACCTGATCTGCCAGGCCGAAATGAAAAAGAATCGGAAGTTATTGGAGAAGATCGCCCAGTCGATCGGCGAGCGCATTAAGGGCTTTTTTGACCAGGTGCAATCGGTAAAAGTACGGGTGCGGAAGTTGAATCCGCCACTCGGGGGGCGTGTGGACAGTGCGTATGTGGAAGTAGAGGTAAAAGGAGGGTTTGGTGGTTTTGGAGGTGGAGAGGAGGACGAACCGGGTTTTGGGCGGCTGTCGGATTTTTTTAAATAATGCTTAGACCTCAAAGGTCTCGAGACCTTTGAGGTCTAAGAAAGAAATTTTTTAATCTCCTTTAGACACCTTTCCCGATCCATTGTCCAAAGAAAAAAAGGCAAGGAAAATACCTTTATCTCCATCCTGTCCAGTATTTTGATGCGCTCTAAAGGGAAGGCTGCCGCATAGTTTCCGGGATATCCGACCAGGTCAATGCAGTAGGTTTTTCCATTTTTTACCATCACAACGTCAATGTCAAGGCCGGAGATATGATAATGTTGAAATAGCTGATCGTGCGGGAAATTTTTGAGGGCCTGAACAACTTCCTGCATGAAATCGTCATGTGTTTGATTCGCGTGACTGACCGCTTGCTCATATTGCAGATGTACAGAAGCAAGGTATTCTTTTAAATATCCGCCCGAAGCAAGTTGAGTTGGATCGAACGAAATAAGCAAGTGTTGTTCTGTCCGGGCACGGGTAATACTCACATTAAAAACGTCCGACTTCTCCAGATACCTGAAGGCAGACGGATGATCCTCCATATCCAAAGCAAAGGAAAGAAACATAACGTCTTTTTCCTCTCCCTGAAAGAAATGAGGCGTTCCTATTAAGATCTGATGGCGTTGAATGCCATCCAAAGAAATATTTTTGTCTACCAGTCCGGCAATATGATCACTTTGTTCTCTAAAAGGAGACAGTACGCCGATGCTTTGACATAAATTGGCAGGTAGGCTTTTCTCCTGATCGATGATCTCCCTGATCTTTTCTAAAATGTAGCCCGATTCTTTCGAATTGTAGCCAGTTTTATTGCGCGTGCCGTCCAATCGGTAGAGGTGCAGGTTCCCATTTACCTTTGCGGTAGGGGTATCTGTCATAATGTTCAGGGCCTTGTTATAAAATTTCTGGTTACTAAAAGCAATCAGGTCTGGTAAGCTTCTGTAATGCTCATTCAAAAAGTGGATATATTGCTGATCATGTAGTTGGTCTAGGGTATAATCCAGGATGCTTTTATTTCGATAATCGAGCTCCTCTATTTCTGAAAGCGGAAGAAGATGTTGTTCCAGGAGTTGTTCTTGGCGTTTCCCCGAAAGAAAGGAGATATGCCGAAGTTGTTTGGGATCACCGACAACAACGGCCCGTTTACCTCGCTGAAGGAGTGGCAGTGCGCTCGAAATGTCGCATTGTGTAGCCTCATCGAAAATCACCAGATCGAATAGCTCCTTTTTGAGCGGCAATACCTGACTGACTTCTTCGAGGGTGACCAGCCAAATAGGTAATGCTTGAAAGAGCGTATTAAAATTGACCTTATTAAAGCGTTCTTCTTTTAAGTTACCGGTTCTGGCCCGGAGGGCTTTTAGAAAAAACTGTAGCTCCTTTCTTCTTCTGGCCAGCACCTTATATAAATGATATTCACGGCTGATGGAAAGATGATATCTCAGTAGTTCATTTTTTTCCTTGAAATCGTTGATCAATTCCTGATAGAGTTGCCAAAGTGGAGGCACCTTTTGAACTCTTTTTTCGAATAATCCAAGCCTGAATTTTTCCCACCAGCTCAGCTTGCTTTTGGACAATAGCTGCCCCCATTTTTTTTCGTTGCTGGTACGATCCTGAATGATGCTTTCCAGGCGATTGATTTCTTTGATTACTTTTTGGAGGGATCTTTCATTATGCCGTACCTCCCGGTGGGAGACTTCTTTGACACCTACACCACTGAGGATGTTTTCCAAATATTGCTTAACCTGGGCTTTCCAGCGCTTATCCGTGGTTTTAATAGGCGTATGATCGAGCTGAAAATCTTTCTCCAATTTGGAGGCTACAACCTCTACCGCCTGTTGATTGTTGGAGGCAATCAAAACCGATTCTCCACGGCTAATCGCATCAATCGCCAGAGCTGCAATGGTGAAGGACTTCCCCGTGCCTGGAGGGCCAATCGCTACATTCAGAGCACTGTTATGGCTTTTTTTGATGAGTTGCTCCTGGGCTTTGTTAAGCGTAACGGGAACGAAAATATTATCCAGACTGCGGCCATTTAGCTTGGGCCCAGTTTCTAAGAGCAGGCTCCTCAAGGGCAGAGAAAGTTGCTGTGGCTGTTCAGCCAATTCCCTCAATTCATTGAGAATTCCTCTGCCGGACTTGGTTCGGTTGAGTATGCCCAGGCCGCTTGCTGAAATTAAATAAAACTGGTCATCCTGTTCAAACAACTGCTTGCCTTTTCGCAGCTTTTGCATCTGCGATGGACTGGCGATGGTGGGGTATTCCGTTAGCGTTTCCGTATTGAGGTTGGAAAATAGTTGGTCAAGGGCTTCTTTTAAAAAGACACTTTCTTGAAAACGTAAAAATCCGTTAGGAACCTGATCCGACAATTGCTCCATAACATTGATCGAGGGGTCTCGGGGCGACAAGGCTTGTACAGCCGCCGGATTAATGATCGGGTGGTAAGAGTTGAGTTCAACTCGATACAAATCATCGTCTTGCACCAAGTCTGCAGGATACAAGAGCAGCGGTGCAATTAATTTTTGTTTTTTATTAATGATAGTGGTAGTACCGAAAATGAAAAAGGCGCAGTAGTACAATTTCTTCTCCTTCGAATAAACACTCAGAGTTTTCAGGCTTTTTTCGCCCCACTCCTGATCAACGGGTTGGTAGGGGAGGACTCCACTTAACAATTCAGCATCTTCCAGAAAAATGGCTTGACTTACTTTGGAACTGAAAAAGGAATAGAGTTGCAGCGAGCGCTTATCGGCTTCGAAGCAGGAACGGAAGTAGGCAATTTTTTTGGAAGCTTCTGTCATTTAGGAATTTCAATTGGATCGGGTGGGAGTAAAAATGCAATTTTTTTTCTTAGACTTCAAAAGTCTCGAGACTTTTGAAGTCTAATGATGAATATCATTTGAGGGAGGATTAAAAAAATAGAATATTATCTAATTAACGAAGACTTCAAATAAGCCGACAAATGCCGGTTTACAAAAACTAAAATCATGATTGCATTTGGTCCTATACCCTCCAGAAGACTTGGGCAAAGTCTGGGCGTCAACAATATTCCCCCCAAGGTCTGTTCATACGATTGTATTTATTGCCAGGTTGGGCCCACTTCGCGCTCCTCTATGGAAAGGCAAGCCTTTTTTGAGGTGGAAAAAGTAGTGAAGGCCGTTTCGGATAAAGTAGCAGAAAAAAGAGCAGCCGGTAAAAGAATCGATTACCTGACTTTTGTGCCCGATGGAGAGCCTACCCTGGATATCCATTTAGGGGAAATGATCGATGGATTAAAGCCACTGGGCATAAAGATTGGGGTGATCACGAATGGTTCGTTATTGTGGAGAGAAGACGTACAGGAAGAATTATGTAAAGCTGACCTGGTTTCTATTAAAGTGGATTCAGTGGATGAAAAAAGTTGGAAAAAGATCAACCGTCCGGATACTGAGCTCTCTTTAACTCAAATACTAGAAGGGCAGCTGGCTTTTTCCAAAAAATTTAAAGGTCAACTGATTACAGAAACGATGCTGGTGAAAGGAGCCAATGACAAGATTGCTCCCTTGGAGGCTACCGCTCAATTCCTGAAAAAACTCCGGCCGGATATTGCATATATTGCCGTTCCGACCCGACCGCCCTCCGAATCCTGGGCCGGTACGCCCGACGAGCATCGCATCAATCGAGCCTATCAAATCTTCCTGAAGTACCTGGATAAGGTGGAATGCCTGCTCGGTTTTTCACCGGAGTCTTTTGACATAACCGGCGATATTGTTCAGAGTATTCTCGACATTACGGCTGTTCATCCTATTCGCGAAAGCGAAGTACTCAAAGCACTTAGCAAAGGTGGCATGGATCGATCCGACCTGAATGAACTGATCGAAAAGGATCAATTGGTCAGAATTGAACATGAAGGGCAGCCTTTTTATATGCGGAAGTTGAAGTTGGTGTCGAATTAACATTTCCATAATAAAGAAAATGTCTGGTCATACGTTTGATAACTGGAAATTTACCCTTGTTTTGACAATTTTATACCTACTGGTGTTGTTACTTAGGGTAGGGAAAGGAGTCAAAACAATATCAATCAACCAGAAAATTCAAAAAACAGATAATTATGCGAAAAGGACTTTTATTCGTGATGATGATCCAACTATTTGCCTGTACGTCCGCTGAACTCCAGAATACACTGGGCGGTTTATTGAAAGCCGGTAGTGAAATTACCGGCCAGGAGGCAGGTATGGGTCTTAAGGAAGCCTTGAATATTGGTATCACTAAGGGAGCGGAAAAACTTTCCCAGACTGACGGCTATTACAAAAGTGTATACAAGATCCTGCTTCCGGAAGAGGCAGAAGCCGTAGCCAAAAAACTCAGAGGTGTTCCAGGTTTTGCTTCCTTTGAAGAAGACATCGTCGAAAAGATCAACCGTGGAGCCGAAGATGCTGCTAAAAAAGCAGCGCCTATTTTTGTAGATGCCATCAAGGCCATGACCTTTGATGATGCTATGAATATTCTTATGGGGGCCGACACGGCGGCGACGACTTATCTGAAGTCATCCACTTATCAAAACCTCTATAATGAATTTAATCCGGTCATAGTTGAATCACTGGATAAGTTCGATGCTCGTAAGGTATGGTCGGATGCCATCAATACTTACAATAAAATTCCTTTTACCAAAAAGGCTAATCCCGATCTGGACGATTACGTCACCACCCGGGCCCTGATTGGCTTATTCGATATGGTGAAAAAAGAGGAGTTGAACATCCGTGAGAATGTCAGTGCCCGAACCTCGGATTTGCTGAAGAAGGTGTTTGCTAAGCAGGATAATAAGTAGAAATTAAAATTTTAATGAGGCTGTCTCATAAGTCTTTCAGCCTTATTTGCTAGCCAATTATATTTTTTTAAGGGATGTTTTTTAGAGCCCGGACGGGCTCTAAAAAACATCCCTTAAAAAGAATCATATGGGGCTGCTCATAACGACGAAGGAGTTATGAGACAGCCCCATTCTTTTTTTATATATCTTTGTGGGCTGAAAAAAAAGAGGAAAAATATGATTAAAGTTGGAGTAATCGGGAGCGGATCTATGGGTACCGGAATTGCCCAGGTAGCCGCTACGGCAGGTCATGAAGTACATCTGTATGATAACAATCCAAGTGCATTGGATAGATCGGAAGCCTTTATCAATAAAATAATGAGTAGGCTGGTTGAAAAAGGGCGTTTGCAGCCGGAAGAGGCCGAGGCCATCAAGGGTCGTATCCATTACCAGAATAATCTGTTTGCCTGTTCGGATGCCTCCTTGATCATTGAAGCTATTGTAGAAAATCTGGATGTCAAAAAACAGATTTTTGAAACCTTAGAAGATGCAGTTAGCGAAGATACCATTCTGGCAACGAATACCTCTTCTCTCTCCATTGCTGCCATCGCTGCTGCCTGTAAAAAGCCGGAACGCGTCATCGGGATCCATTTCTTTAACCCAGCTGCTTTAATGAAGTTGGTTGAGATCGTGCCGGCTGTGCAAACTTCTGAAGAAACGCAGGAAAAGGCCACGCAAATAATCGAAAGCTGGGGGAAAACAACCGTTCTGGCAAAAGATACGCCTGGGTTTATAGTGAATAGGGTAGCTCGTCCCTTTTATGGAGAAGCCTTACGGATACTGGAAGAAGGATTGGCCGATGTGCCTACCATTGATTGGGCCTTGACTCACATCGGTGGCTTCAAAATGGGACCTTTTACCCTCATGGATTATATTGGTAATGATATCAACTATACAGTCACAGAAACGGTTTTCGAAGCCTTCTATTACGATCAGCGCTATCGTCCCTCCTTTACCCAAAAAAGAATGATGGAAGCCGGATTTTTAGGAAAAAAATCCGGACGGGGGTTCTACGACTATTCGGAAGGAGCCCAAAATCCAGCCCCCAATGAGGACGCAGAAAAAGGAAACGAAATCTTTACTCGTATTCTATATATGTTGATCAATGAAGCAGCCGATGCAGCCTATCTGAATATTGCCTCCCCCGGAGATATAGATTTGGCCATGACAAAAGGGGTGAACTACCCTAAGGGACTTCTTCAGTGGGCAGATGAAATCGGGATTCAAAGATGTGTAAATGGTATGGATCGCTTGTATACAGAATACCTGGAAGATCGTTACCGTTGCAGCCCCTTATTGCGAAAGCTGGCTCGCACAGGAAAAGGGTTTTTTAAATAAAGAAAAAATATGAGTCATCCCCTATTTTTTTAAAAGAGGGTTTAAGAAAATAGACTATTCAACTAAGCCTTGATTTTCAATTAGTTGCTCGTTGTCCGTTGCTCGTTTCCGCGATTAAACGAGCAACGGACAACGAACAACAATGACTAAATAATTGAAAAGCAAGACTTTATAAATTGCTTCAAAAATTCGGGATGATTCATGTTATTTCTTTACAAATACTTTATGCTCATTCTGTAGCCGCAGAAAATAAATCCCGGCAGGCAGGGTACTTACATTCATTCCCGTTAACTGCTGACCGGGAAGAATGTCTTGTTTGCTGGATCGGATGATCCGGCCGTCTGATGAAAGAACCTGAAGGATCAGGTTTTTTATGGACGCTTTGGAATCTATTTGGATATTTAGAAAATCATCGACGGGATTAGGGTACAGTTTGATCTTTATTTTTTCCCGGAAACTTATATCTTCGGAGGTGGTGAGGGGGCCGAGTGAACTGACCGTAGTGCCTAATTCTTTTGCTCTGGCACAGGCGACGTCGCCCTGATCACTATTAATACAGACTTCGGTATCATAGTAATAAAGATCCATGAATTCAATGTCGTAGATGCTCCAACCAATTCCATCTTCATACGGATCACTTGAAGGTTCGCTATCCGATTGAAACTGAAAACGGACCCGGATTTCTTTCCCAATGTAATTGCTTAGGTCAATAATACTTTCCTGTTCTTCGGGCTGATGCCCCCAAAAACCTCCCTGGTCGTGTAAAAGAAAAGTTGAAAAGTCAATTTCTCCATCGTATCCGTTGCGTAAAAATTGATTGGAAGAAACAGCTTCCCAACTCTGCCCTCCGTCTTGCGAAACCTCTACCAGCCCTGCGTCACTGACGGGTTCGGTTACATAAGAATGGTGAAAGCGTAAAACCGGCAATTGCCCGCTGATCGGAATATCCTTTTGCAGCTCTAAAAAGTGAGAATTGGTGCGTTGACTATTGGGGACAAACCAGGAGTCTCTTAGTACAGGCAAAGTGTCCGTTACCAATCGCCAACCACGCCCCCCTGACCTGGCAATTACTTCCCAGTTCATTACCCCATCGGAAAAATCGTCGAAATAAATTCTGCCTGACCCCAATTCGGGAGATGTTTGTACAAAGTATTGTATGCTTACCTCTTTTCCAGGATCAATCTGACCTATTTTAAAGGTAAGTTGTCGTCCGTTTTGACTGATTAAGTCAGCTCCATTGATAGCAAATGGAATTAAATTGGCTCCCTCGGGTAGTTGATCCTGGATGATCAACTCGCTTACAAGGGATGGTTTGTCGTTCCTGATTTCGATTTTGTACCGAATAGGCTCGCCGGGATCTATACTGGTATTAACTGCCGTCTTGCTAATCTTTAGCTCTTGAATGCAGCTGGGAAAAACGTCAAATGCTTCTGTTCCGTCTTTTCGGTCATCTGAATCGCCTTGCTCGGCACTCCAGCCCAGCCCTCTTTGCGCAAATACACTCCAAATCAGACATTGGTTAGCCCCCTTAAAGTTGATCGAGTCGGCTTTCAAAATGGCATCGCGACCATCAATAAATCCTGGCCGGCAAGCTTGTAATTTCAGGGCATCCATGACTAATTGTATGGCCATGTTATTTCCACCCTGCCCATTAAACAGGTCGGGGTCCCAGCCGTATTGATCAGAAAAAGCCCAGTATAGGTCCCAAAGCATGCCGGCCCATATTTCTCCCAGTTCATGGGGCCCGGAAGTATGGATGATATCTTTGTACGTAAATTCGTTAATTTGTTTGGATGGAGAATAAGGACGCCTTCGGATCCCTCCGCTGAACGCCTGACTACCGTTGGCGTAATTTCCGATACCTCTGGTTCGATGCTCTGGTGCGGCAGATGGGGTGGTCATGACCAAACCGAAAAAGTCACTCCAGCCTTCCCCCATTTGTTCATCATTTCTGAGACAGCCAATAGTTGATGGGCCGCCAGTGAGTCTGGTAGAAATCCCATGCGCATATTCGTGTGCAATAACGCCGTTGTCAAAGCTGCCGTCCAGACTTTCTGGGTTCTCTTTAGGTCTTTGGAAATTGACCTCAATCTTTTCTTCTCCGGCATTTATAATTCTTTCAGCCGTAGAGCTTGATACAATTAGGGTAGGAATATGAATGGGTTCAACAGGCGTTCCCCTGACCGGGAATACAGAATTCTGGTGGTTAACAATAATGACTGCCTTGGCGCCGGCCTTCTGAGCATTCAGCACCTTAGTAGTGAACGGGCACTTACCTCTATAGATAAGGGCCACCTTACCTGCTAATTCTTCTTTATTAATAATAGTTTCGCAAGCAGTGGATGGTGCTTCACTTGCATCCCTTGCCTGAACAACCTGACCCCTGATCTCTAAGTTGTCAATAGCAGGGCCAAATTCAGCTTCCCCTGCGAGGTAGGAACCTCGGATGGAGGGTGGACTTTCGACATTTAAGAAATGGGAACTTCTTCTGTCCCATAAATACATTTGCATGCGACTTTTGCTTCCGTCGGGCAAGGGCAGGAAATTAGCGTTGTTAAAACCAGAGCCATCCATGGCTTCGGTGATGATCTCGTCTTCATCCTGTCCTCCACGGCCATAATTATTGTTTTGAAAATTACCGGCTTGTTCATCAAAACCATAATAGTAAGCAAAATCATGAACCAGATTTCCGGCGTAGAACAATTGGGTAAGTGCAGCTTCTCTATTAAAATTCGGCTCTTTTTCCGGATCGAATGGAAAATTAAAATTGAGATCTTGCTTAAAGATTTCATCTCCATCGGGTTGATTGTTGTCCAAAGTGTCAAAGTAAGCATAGACATTGTTGCCTTTTGTGGTGAAAAACTCTGGTCCGTTTACTGCATTTGTATCGTGCCAGCCATAGGGAGAGGCCAATGGATCAGCAGGGTCGACCAGCAAGCGTCGTTCGCCGTGGATGGGACTTTCTATCGGGAATGGAAAAACCAGGTAGGAAGCGCTGTTTTGCTCCCTGTAAGAAGGGGAGGGCGTCCACTGCTGTGGAAAGCAGTCCGGAGTTTCGTAAGAAGGTGTATCATATAGCTCCGTATTTTTTTGTTCAAAGGTGCAGTACAGCGTTAAGTTTTCCTGCTCAAGCACCTCACCCGTTCGGGCATCTATTTGGAAGCTCCAGTAATCAGACTGCCCGACTGGATAAATGCCTATTTCCCAACTCAGTAGCAACCGATCTTTGACTGGGAAATAGTTTAGCTGAACGGGTATATCCATTTGGCTGATGCTTCCCTTGTCAAAGAGAAAGGAGTGCTGATCGGTTTGTCGGATCAACATGCCTGATTTCGAAGGAGGAGCTTGTAGTAATTGTAATGTCGTAAAAAGGGCTTTCTTTGCGCTGATCAAGGGGCCGGCCATGTCGATTCGATTAATAATCGATGGCTGGAAGTGGACAGCATGGTGAAGAATTTTGCCATCCTCCGACAAGTGAATGCCGGATATGGCGTTGTGGATGGGGATTCCCTGATGTCGTTGTTGAAGATAAATATGTTGGACTTGATTATGCTTGGTAGTATAATCGTCTCTGATGGAAATATCCCCTACGTCCTCTTTCTGCAGCCCCCACTTTGAGTAAAACTGATGTACAAAATCCAGCGCTTTTTCTTGATGATCAGCTTTTTGAGCCTGAACACCCAGAAAAAGCATTAGAAAGCTGGCAGTGAGAGAGAGTATTCGTACATTCATCTTTTAAAGAATTTACCTATAAAAGGTAATAATTAATTCAAGTTGCATTAGGTCCGAACATGGATAATTGAAAACTAAGGCTGCAATATACTGAGGTTAGCAGCGTAGTTTCGCTAATGGCTAATTGAACTACCATATTGTCTTATTGACAAAGAGTCCCGGAGGGACGAAACATCGGTAACCGTGGGCGCCAGCCCACGGACAAAGATGCCCTCACCTCGAGGGAGCCCCAGCGGGGCGGCACACCTGACAGTATCCAGGCAGGTGTGCCGCCCCGCTGGGGCTCTATGAAGTTTAGTATGCGCTTTTCCCCATGCTGAAGCATGGGGTTACCGATGTTTCGTCCCTCCGGGACTCTTTATACAAAAAATAATCTTCCGGTAGAGCTCATTACTAAAAGGTAATTATCATTGTACAGGCCTGTCACAACTTGTGTTAATTAATAAATTGCTTTGACTTTTAGCAAAAAAAGGCCACTATTTTATAATAGCCGACATTTTTTATGAAAGACAAGAACATAATATATGGGCGTCATCCGGTCATAGAAGCCATAAAGACAGGAACGACTATCGACAAATTAATGCTCCAGCAGGGACTGAGAGGGGAATTTGAAAAAGAAGTGCGACAGTTAAGCAAGGAGCATAATATTCCTGTGCAGGTGGTGCCGAAGGAAAGGCTCAATAAGTTTACGCGTTCCAATCATCAGGGGATTATAGGTTTTGTATCGGCTATCCGGTACTATTCACTGGAGGACGTCTTGCCTATGTTGTATGAGAAAGAGGAAGCTCCCCTGATATTGATATTAGATGGCATTACGGATGTTCGGAATATGGGGGCTATTGCTCGTTCAGCGGAAGTGTTGGGGGCACATACCTTAGTCGTACCCAAAAAAGGCAGTGCCATGATAGGCCCTGATGCAGTCAAAACCTCTGCCGGAGCCTTAAATATCCTGCCGGTTTGCAGAGAAAACAGTCTGGTAAAAGCGGTACAATATCTCCAGGACTCCGGGATCCAGGTTTTGGCCAGTGATTTGAAAGCGGCCAAAACCTTATCGGAGATCGATTTAAATTTACCCACCGCTATTATTGTGGGAGCAGAAGGTAAAGGCACCAGCCCAGCTCTGATCCAGGAAGCGAATGAACACTTCATAATCCCACAAAAAGGGCAAACAGATTCTTTGAATGTGTCAGTAGCTACCGGCATTATGCTGTACGAAGCTTTACAACAACGCAATAAGTAAAAGTACGATAGGCAGTGGTGTCAGCCACGGCCTATCGTACCAAAACTAAAACTCCCAGACAGCAAGGCAATTGCATCCGGGAGCAGAAACTCTAATCTCGGGAATTAATTCGTAAAACGTACTGAATTGCAATGTACTCCTATGGAAATTGACTGATTTACTTTTTAAAAAAATAAAATTGACTGGCCAATCCGCCTCAGGCGGATGAGGCAGCCACCATATCTCTTCAGAAGTTAAAGGTCACTAATTTTGCGAATAACCTCATAGATACGCGTATACTCATTCACTTCTTCTTCGAAAGGGTCATGCTCCAGATGGTTAGCGGAGATCAATTTCAGGGCAGCGACGCGACCCCTGGCATCGGTAATTTTTTGGAGGTATTTGATCCAGAGAGAGCCATTACTCTTAACGGCGTATATCTTGTTATCTCTAATTTCTTGCATGCTGCTGATCTGGCGGCAGATCACAATGTCGCCATTCATGATCACGGGCTCCATACTGTTACCGTTAATAGGGAAGGCAACTAAACCATGGCCCGAAACACCGGGTAGACTGAAATATTCGTAATCTTCACTGGCAAAACTACTTGTATCCACAGCTGTACCTGCAAAGGCTTCTGTCGTGGTGAAAAGAATATTACCGCCATATATTTTCACATCATCTTCAACCATAACCCCTCTGGGAAGATCCATGCCAAAGGGCGTTCCGATACCATCTAGCATGTATGATTCATTGACGCCGTATTCCTGACAAAGAGTGCGGGCATGACGGTAGTCAATACAGCGTTTATCATCCGGATTGAGGAATGCGCGGATAATATGGCCATAAGCCCGATTTCCTAAGATCTTCTCCGCAAAATCTCCCATCCCTTTTCCACTACGATCGTTTTTAACAATATCTCCGCGCTCTTCCAGTAAACCAAATACTTTTCTGAATCGATTGTTAAGTTCTAAACGGTCTTCCCGAATCATAATAATAATGTGTTGTGATCTAATATGACCACAAGTTAAAACAAAAAATGTTTAAAAACAAATAATTTTAACGTTTTTGTTGAAGAAACAAATGTGTGTAAAGGAGAGGGGGGAGGCTGTCGAAAAAGACCTACGGCCTTTTTCGACAGCCTATAATATTCTTTCCTGCCGGCCGGCAGGCGGGTAAGAGGTGTTTTTCATTAAAAGCACCTCTTAAAAAAAATTCTATGGGGCATCGAATCCGCCTTAGGCGGACGAAGGAGTTATGAGACAGCCCCCTCCCCAAGATCAACCTTTTTCATATTCGTCCACTGAGACTCCAGCAAGCCAAAGATCTCCATATCATGATATCGGTTGTTCAGCCAGATGGCCTGGCGGAGGACGCCTTCCTTTTGGAAACCCAGGCGGATTGGAACGCCTTTGCTTTTTTCGTTATCGGATAATATTCTGATTTCGATTCGGTGTAGTTCTAGTTCGCTAAAGGCAAAATCGATCAATTTGATACAGGACCGGGTGATCAGGCCCCGGCCTTGATAAGGCTCGCTGAGCCAGTAGCCGATCTCTCCTTTTTTGTGGCGCATGTTCAGGCGGGTAAAGCCGCATGACCCAACAATCTGGTTTTGTAAGTTCACAAAGGCGGTGAGGCGCTGCCCCCCTTCATTGAAGGCCTGAGCTTCACGGATGAACCGGCGCACATCACTCAGCGTTTTGGTTCGTTCAACCCAACTGAGCCAGGCCTCAAAATAAAGCCGCTGCCCTTGGATGAGGTCATACAATGCCTTGGCATGAAGCAATTGTGGTGCAACTAAAGATAGGTCATTGGAGACCTGCAGACGAAATTGATTAAGGTCTTGATTCATTATTCATGGGGGTGAGGGATAACATAATTCGGTTATTCTCATAAGTTAGCCTATTTTTATTAAAATTGAAAGGGGCAGTTTCCTTTGGCCCGTACTACTGCATTCACTATTAGTTATCTGAACTTGATTACCTTCAAATCAGGAGTTCAAATAAGAAGGATTAAAAGGGGGGCGAACGAAATCAGCAATAAAAAAAAATGAAAAAGTCAATAAACTAATTAACGGGATTGTGTGAAAAGTCCTTCCGTACGGACCGTATGGTCGGCCTTTTTACACAACCCCTTGTAGAAAGTAAAAGGTAGAAAGAGACCTTTCGACCCTCGACCTTCGAGCCAAATTGAATAGAAATTTAAACCATAATAAATGAAGACTTTTAAAGAAAAATATCATCAGTTACTCAACTATACTTTCCTTTTAGTCATTTCAGCTTTTCTACTAACCTCCTGCCAACCTACGGAACCCCAATACTCCGCTTACCTGTTCGCCTACTTCACAGGAAATGGCCCCGGCGAGGAGCAAGTGCATTATGCGATCAGTAAGGACGGCTTTTCTTATTTCGCCCTTAATGATAACGAGCCTGTTATCGACTCCAAAACGATCAGCACCAGCGGAGGAGTCAGAGACCCTCATGTTTTAAGAGGTGAAGATGGCTGGTTTTACATGGTCTTAACGGACCTGTATGTACCGGAAATGGGCTGGAAAAACACCGCTATGGTAATGCTCAAGTCAAGGGATCTGATCAATTGGGAACACACGGTGATTGATATTCCCAAAACCTACCCGGAAACATTCGGAGACGTATTTCGGGTTTGGGCTCCCCAAACCGCCTATGACAAAGAGCAGCAGAAGTATATGCTTTACTGGTCCATGTTGCAGCCTGAAGGCAGAGACATTATTTATTATGCTTACGCCAATGCGGACTTTACCGGCCTGGAAAGCGAGCCCCAACAACTCCTGTTCAAAGAAGGCGCTTGCATTGATGGGGATATTGTATTTCATGACGGGAAGTATCATCTCTTTTTTAAAAATGAAGACAAGGATGCAAAAGGTATCATGCTGGCTATTTCAGATAAGATCAATGAAGGATACGAAGTCCAGGAAGGATACGTAGATCAAACAGATGATGCAGTGGAAGGCTCCGGAACCTTTCAACTGATTGGTACGGACCAGTACATTTTGATGTACGATCTGTATACCGCAGGCAAATATCAGTTTTGTGTGAGCGACGATCTGAAGAATTTTAAGGTGATCGATGAAGACATCAGTATGAATTTCCACCCCCGGCACGGATCCGTGATCCCTATTACCCAGGAGGAAATGGATGCCCTTGTGGGAAAATGGAGTCGCTTAACTTCTTTCATTCATGGATCTAATAATTCAGAAGTAAAAAGCAATAATGTTGAGATTGAGGAGTCTTCTATTATCCTTTCGGTCATGCCGGGCACCGATGTAAGCCAGATCGATCCTACCTTTCAGGTTTTTTCGGACGTCGAAATATCGCCGGCTGGTCCGCAGGACTTTAGCAATGGTCCCGTGTCGTATACCTTTACCTTTGGTGAAATGTCTAAAACGGTAGAGGTGAGCGTACAAGCGGCAGGCAATCCTGTTTTGAATGGCTTTTATGCGGATCCGGAAATCATTTATTCTCAAAGAGAACAAAAGTATTATCTGTATCCCACCAGTGATGGGTTTTATAGCTGGTCCGGGAAATATTTTGAGGTTTTCGAGTCCGAGGATCTAAAGAATTGGAGTAATAAAGGGGTAATAGTGGACCTGACGAAGGATGTAGATTGGGCCAATCGCAATGCCTGGGCGCCTTGTGCCATCGAAAAGAAAGTAGGCGATGACTACAAATACTACTACTATTTCACGGCTGCCCAAAAAATTGGAGTGGCCGTGTCAGACAACCCAACCGGGCCGTTTAAAGATTCTGGCAAGGCCTTGATAGACTTTAAACCCGAAGGGATAAACAGAGGTCAGGAAATAGATCCCGATGTCTTTTTTGATCCTGAATCAGGCAAGCATTACCTATATTGGGGCAATGGTTATATGGCCGTAGCCGAACTGAATGAGGATATGGTTTCGATTAAAAAAGAGACCCTCAAGGTGATCACACCTGATGATACTTATCGGGAAGGCACCGAAGTTTTTTACCGGGATGGTCAATACTATTTCATGTGGTCGGAAGATGACACCCGCAGCCCTAATTACCGGGTCAGATACGCTATAGCAAAGTCTCCGCTTGGGCCTTTAAACATACCGGAAAACAATATGGTGATCGAGAAAGATCCTGCCAAGGGTATTTACGGAACGGGCCATAACTCCGTAATCTATTCCCAAGAGCAAGATCAGTGGTACATCGTTTATCACCGGTTCAATAAGCCCAATGGGATTAAGATGGGCCGGCGGGCCGGCTTCAACAGGGAAGTGTGCATCGATCCTTTAGACTTCGATGAAAAGGGAGCTATTTTACAGGCCCAGCCAACAGTGGAGGGTATTATGTAAAAACATGAGGCATTCGGGAATTTTAGAATAACTTCAAAAAATATTGGTCTAATGGTACTCCGACCTTATTCAAATTAGCTATTTCGGTTTCTGAAAAGCGTTAAAAAATGAATATTGTTTGAGCGTAGCGAGTTTATTCATTTTAGCTTTTCAGGGATCGAAATAGCGTTAAGATTTGAATACAGTCTTGTCCGCCTAAGGCGGATGCTTCTTTTTCATCAAGGAAAAAGAAGAGGCTTAATATTTTTATCCCATATTGGGGGGGTGACTTATGTTTATTTCATTAGGTTTCAAATAGTTAACTTGACTAATTGTAAATATAAGCTAACCAACAAAGTCTACTACCATGCTAAGAAATTTTTTAATTGCCCTTTTATACGTTTCAACCCTGACTGCTTTTAGTCAAAACGAATTATCAGTAGAAGGCCCCGACGGTCTATTAAAAGTTGAACTCAGCCTGAAGGATGGAAGCCCGTATTTTGCAGTTTCTTATGATGGAGAGCTGTTTTTAGATCCATCCCCCTTAGGCTTAAAGACCTCTATTGGCGATTTCTCGGAAAATTTATCTTATGCTTCCTCCTCTAAAAGACAGATCAATGAATCTTACGAGCTGTCAAAAAGTAAGGTCAGCCAGGTGGATTATAAAGCCAATGAACTCATCTGCCGCTTTGCTAATAGCAATGAAGATACGCTTCACGTCATCATGCGGCTGAGCAACATTGATGTGGCCTTTTCTTATCGGGTAACGGTCAAGGAAAGAAAGACCAACCTGCTGGTCCATGAGGAAGCCACCGGTTTTGATCTGCCGGATTATGCGACCACCTTCATTACTCAGCAGGCCCTGCCCATGACGGGCTGGGAAAAGACCAAACCGAGTTATGAAGAGGAATATACCTATGATGAGCCTGTAGGAACACCTTCTCAAAACAAGGTGGGATACACCTTCCCTGCACTTTTTAAGCTGGGCGAAAAAGGATGGGTCCTGATCTCCGAAACCGGTGTTGACAGTCGTTATGTGGGTGCCAGGCTTGGAGAAGGAACGAAAACGGGGCTATATCCGCTAAAATTTCCTCAGGCCGGCGAAAACAATTCCATCGGAGGGACCTACGCGGCTATGGCCATACCCGCACAAACACCTTGGCGAACCATTACCGTAGGCAAAACCTTAAAACCCATCGTGGAATCCACCGTTGCCTTTGATGTGGTGGAACCTCTGTATGAAGCTTCCATGGACTACCAAATGGGAAAAGCGACCTGGAGTTGGATTGTGTGGCAGGACGGCAGCATCAATTACGAGGATCAGGCCCAGTTTATTGATCTGGCCTCCACCCTCGGTTTTGAATACGTGCTGATAGATAATTGGTGGGACAGAAACATAGGTCGCGAACGAATGGAGGAGTTGGTGAAATATGCTGACAGCAAAAACGTGGGCGTACTCCTGTGGTATAACTCCAACGGTTTCTGGAGCGATGCTCCGCAAACCCCGCAAGATCGGATGAACACAGCACCGGCTCGAAAAAAGGAGATGGCCTGGCTGCAAAGCATTGGCGTAAAGGGGCTGAAAGTAGATTTTTTCGGTGGGGATAAGCAAGAAACCATGAAGCTGTATGAAGATATTCTTTCCGATGCCAATGAATATGGGTTGACCATTACTTTTCACGGCTGTACCCTGCCGAGGGGCTGGGAACGGATGTATCCTAATTTTGTAACTTCTGAGGCAGTGCTGGCCTCAGAGAACCTGATCTTCAGGCAGGATGCGTCGGATAAGCATGCCCATTATGCCACTATTTTGCCATTTACCCGGAATGCTGTTGGGGCTATGGATTTTGCCCCTGTTTTCTTCAACAAAATCCTTTCAAGAACTCAGGAGTCAGGCTCTATCAGACGCACCACCGATGCCTTTGAATTGGCCACAGCAGTGCTTTACCTTTCTCCTGTCCAGCACTTCGGCATCACTCCGAACAACCTGGAGGAACAGCCGGACCATGTATGGGACTTTGTGCGTAATGTACCCACCACCTGGGATGAAACCGTCTTCATTGACGGATACCCAGGCAAGCACATTGTGTTGGCAAGACGGAAGGATGAAAATTGGTATGTCGTAGCAGTGAACGGAGAAAAGGAGCAGAAAGAACTGGAGATTACCTTGCCCATGTTGGCCGGCCAGGAAGTGACGCTGCTTTATGATAAAAAGGATAGGGGTGCAGGAGAAAAAACAGTCAAGATCAACAAGAATGGGAAAGTACAATTGACTTTATTGTCTGAAGGAGGAGTGGTTATTTTTACCCCTTAACAGGTGCTTGCGGCTCCGCCGCAAGCACCTGTTAAGGGGTAAAATAGGCTACGGCCCATGGCCTACGGTTGGGACGGAACTTGCTCGTGGCCCGTACGGGCCTCACGCCTTCTTGGGGTTGTGTAGAAAGTGTAGGCGGCGCGCCGCACACACCTTTTACACAACCCTTCAAAAAGACCTCTCCGAGACTAATTCCCGGGAGGTCGAAGCATTGAAGTATCTGCATTACCGGAAATCACTCCAGCTCTGCGGATTGCATCTTGATGGTATTTGAATTGAAAGGACAATTGCTTGTTTTTGAAATCGAGCTTTAGCTTGCCTTGTTTTAAAAACTCGAGGCCCAGCAAACCATCCAGTTCTCCTGCAAATAAGCGGTTACGGAGCAGGCTCAGATCCTGGAATTGTGTCAGCATTTCCCCTAAAGGCATACTGTTCAAATAAACGCCGCTCAGCCTGGCCACAAACGACCTTTTCTTTCGCCCCCCAATACCCAAGGTCATAGAAGATCCCGTTTTTCCAAAGGATACAGACAACTCATCCTGATGGCGCTCGTCCAATACATTGATGCCGGCTCCACTGTCTATGCCCAGTCGGAAAGGCTGTCCTCCTATGCTTGCATCAATTACCGGCAGGCCGGATTTTTCCTGAAACGGCAGAACAATTCCAAAAGGAGCCGAAGGAATAAAGCCTACTTCTATCTCCGTGGAGGGTCGAAAAGAAATATGCCCCTCCATAAAATCAATTTCCAGCTCCATATTTTTGAAAAAATCGACGCCCAGCAAGCCTAATATTTTATAAGGCACCGGACTGATCTGCTCTAAATGAGCCAGGTCCATAATGAGCGCCTCCTTCGCTTTCCAGATATGGTTCCCTATCTCTATATCCACTCTTCTGCTTTCATAGCTGGTGACTTCTTCATGCAGGCCATAAATCGGTGTGCTGCCTGATGGATCTCCTCTGAAATACTTGGCGTTCAAAGTAAGATGGGAAGATCCGGTATCCAGAATAAAGTATCCGGTGTGCTGGTAATTGACCTTGGCTTCAAGGACAATCAATTTGTCGATCAAAACTAAAGGCAATCGAACCTGGGCATGCCCAGGCAACTTGGCACCTAAATAGAGCCAGAGGGCCGCCAGGGCCAAGGGTTTAATGGGGTTCATAGTCAAAAGGGTTTTAGGTGTTATGAATACGGAGATATAATTACACCAACCTATCGAGGAGATTGTGGACAAATCAATCAATCATGTGGAGGAATTCGTCATTTCGCCTGAAATGAACGAATTAACCCGGTTTTGCCTGGTTTTTAGTGCGATATACGGAAGGAGTTAGGCCTGTTTCCTTTTTAAACAGACGGGAAAAATATCGCTGGTCGGAATAAGCTGTTTGGAGGGCGATACTATTGATAGGAGACTCAGAATGGATCAGTGGTTTTTTACTTGTTTCAGCGAATAATCCCCTTTAAACTATGAACCAACTTCTCCACCTCCTCCTCCAAATTGTAATAATGCGGCGACACCCGCAGCGCCCATTTCACACCCTTACGGTTGAAATCGTACAGGGCGGAGTCATAGGCGACGATCGAGCAATTGATTTGTTGCTCCTGAAGTTGCTTTTTTATAAGCTTTGGGTCCTGGCCGGGGATATGGAACGTAACAATGCCTCCGAGTTCCGGGCCCTGGTCCAATACTCGAACACCACTAAGCTTACCCAGCCGCTCCCGTGTATGATGAGCGAGCATTTGTACGCGCTCCTGGATGTGAGGCATACCAATGTCCATGGCCAATTCTACGGCAGCTTTACCACCCAGGATCAAGGCATGCGGGCGCTCCCACAGCTCAAAGCGTTTGGCTGAATTAACGACTTCATATTCCCTTTCTTTCGTCCAGCGGGCCGAGTGGAGGTCCAGGTAAATAGGTTCTAAGCCTGCTTGCAGCGCTTTGTCCGATACATATAAAAAGCCGGCTCCGCGCGGGCCTCGGAGGAATTTGCGAAAAGTAGCGCTCAAAAAGTCACAGTGAATCTTTTCGACATCCAGGGGTAATTGCCCGGCTGACTGGCAGGCATCCACCAGGTACCAGGAATCCACCTCTTTGCACATCCGGCCGATGGCTTCCACATCCTGGATCAGGCCCGAGTTGGTAGGGATATGCGTAACGGCTACTAGTGTTGGCTGGTGCTTTTTGATGAGTTGTTGCATGGCCGTGAGGTCTACGCCTCCGGCAGAGGTATCGATGGGCGCAACTACCAGTTCAATTTTTTTCAGTCGTTGCAACTGAAGAAAAGCTATGTGATTCGATACATAATCATCCTGAGTCGTCAGTAAAACGTCTCCTTCCTCAAAAGGGATGGATGAGAGCGCTTTATTATAGGCATCCGTAGCACTGCCGGAATAGGCAATGTTGCGCGAGCGAGTGTTCAGGAAATCTGCCAGCACCATATGGAAGCGGGCCAGCGGCCTCATTTGATCAGCCGCAGCTTCGTAGCCACCGATGCGGGCTTCCAGTTCCAAATGATCGGTGATGGCTTTCAGGACCTGTTGAGGCATCAGAGCAGCTCCTGCGTTATTTAGATGGATGAGTTCGGCGACGCCAGGCGTTTCTTGCCGGAGTTGTTGAATACGGTTTTGGTCAAGCATGTATGTATCTTTACAAGTTAATGGCTTGGTTTAAGATCTTGAGAACGCCTATGGTCACTTCCTCTTTTTCCAAACTTTCTTTCAGCTCGTTTTTTAAAACGTCCATAACACGCTCATATTCTCCTTCAATTTGAGTACTCATATTATTGGTTCGTACTTTTAACCCCGCGTGTTGGTTGAGCCGATGGATAAAATCGAGGATGGGGGCTTCATATTGCTGGTGGAGTGGGTAAAGGCTGATTTCAACGGATATTTTCATTTTGATAAATTATTTTTATTTTCAACAGTTTTGTCCATGGAGGGCTGCAAAATATACATATATTTGAAACTTGTTGGGACAATAAACTTGCCACAGGCAGGATCTTGTTAATAGCTCCATGTTTTTTGCCACAGCTAATTGGCATTAAAAAAATAATCGCCTAATCGTAGCGCACGCTTCAGCTTGCCCGTACCATAAGCTTTAGCTTGTATAAAGGTTAAACTTATTCGGCGGTTAAAAATTAAACGCCAATCAGCCTGGGGTTATTGATATTTCATTCTAACGAAACGTAAAAACTGAATTGCATGACTCATGTGTATTTCCCAGAAACCGACTCTGTGATCATCTATTTGGTGAGGGAAGATACCTTTTTTGGTGACAAAAATCTGGAGAAATAATTACAGGATTCTAATTTCCTTCTATTAATCCTTATTTTTGCGTTCATGAGTGGGTAGAAAGGGGTTGTGTAAAAAGTCCTTCGGCCTTTTCACACAACCAATAATATTCTTTTAAGAAGTTTTTTTCTGAAAAAAACTTCTTAAATAAAATTTTCTGGGGTGGGTAAAAGCGAGGAACGAGTTTTCACACAACCCCTTATCCAAATACTTGCGGACTAACTGATACCTGAAAATTTTTTACATGGCAAAGAGAAGAAAGAAAAAGAAAGGACAATTATCTCTGGGCCTGGGCTTGAACGATGAACGTCTTCCCAAGCTGGCCGGGGTATTGGCCTTGTTTTTTGCCTTATACTTTTTTATTGCTTTTACTTCTTACCTGTTTACCTGGCAGATCGATCAGGATAGGGTATTGAGGTTTTCCTGGCAATTATTATTGGAAAGCGACCTGCAAATGGCCAACTGGCTGGGGCGCCTCGGAGCGATCGTTTCCAACATGTTTTTTTATTGGGGAGTGGGTTTGCCTTCCTACATTCTGGTGTACTTGCTGGTGGTACTGGGCCTAGACTGGATCAAACGAGCTCCCCTGAGTACCTATCTCCCTAAGATCCGCTATTCGGTTATTGGAATGGCTATCCTGTCCGTTTTCCTGGCTTTCCTTTTTGGACGGGCCGAATTTCCCTGGGGCGGAGCGTTCGGGCAGACCGTTAGCAACTGGCTGCTGAATTTTGTCGGTACAGCGGGCATGATCGTTTTATTTCTCTTCGCAGCCATCAGTTACATCATCTGGATCTTCAACCCCAATTTTAATGATATGAACGTTCGGGATATCGTTGGAGAGATCCAGGATCAGATCAATACCTTATTGGGAGGAAGAAGCAAAAAGAAAAAAAGAGTTCGCCGAAGACGTCCCTCCGATACGGTCTCTACTGATGAAGAAGGTTGGACTGAGGCTGATGCTGATCAGTCGCTCCTGCCTTCTTCTTCCGGGAATGACCTATCGACTGAAGAGGAGGATAAAGAATCGCAGCTTTCTTTTAATCTGGATGACCTGCCACTCAACTTAAAAGAAAAAGTCCCTCAACCGCCATCCGCTGAGTTTGAGATAGAACAGAAAGAAGGGGGAGAACTTCCTCTTGATAACAGTCCGGGGCCTTCCGTGCCTTCTCAGCCGAAATTATCGGCCGAGCAGGAAAATGTGAATCATTCTGAGCCTTACGACCCGACCCTGGAATTATCCTCCTACGAGCATCCGGTAAGTTCTCTTTTGAAGGATTATACCGACCAGCGGGTAGAGGTGGATCGCAAGGAGCTTGAAGCTAATAAGGACCAGATCATTGAAACCCTGCTGAATTACAAAATAGAAATTGTCAAGATCCGGGCCACCGTAGGGCCTACTGTTACCTTATACGAAATTGTTCCGGCTCCCGGGGTGCGTATTTCCAGAATAAAAAACCTGGAAGATGACATTGCATTGAGTCTGGCTGCTTTAGGAATTCGTATCATCGCCCCTATTCCCGGCCGCGGGACCATTGGTATCGAGGTGCCGAATAAAAAGAAGCAGATCGTATCGATGAAGGAGGTACTCATCTCCGAAAAGTTCAAACGAGCCAAGATGGACCTTCCAATAGCCCTCGGAAAAACCATCTCGAACGAAGTAGTGGTCGTGGACCTGGCTAAAATGCCGCACTTGCTGGTAGCAGGCGCCACCGGACAGGGTAAATCAGTGGGGATCAACTCGATCCTGATCTCTTTATTGTATAAGAAACACCCTTCCCAGGTTAAACTGGTCTTGATCGACCCCAAAAAAGTAGAACTCTTCCTTTACAGTAAAGTGGTCAATCACTTCCTCGCAGCTATGCCGGGACAGGAAGAGCCGATTACCACCGAAACGAATAAAGTTATCCATACCCTGAATTCCTTGTGTATTGAGATGGATAACCGCTATGATCTGCTGAAAAAGGCAACGGCCCGGAATATTCGGGAGTACAACGAAAAGTTTGTCCAGCGCCGCCTGAATCCTAATAAAGGACATCGTTTTCTGCCATTTATTATTCTGGTGATCGACGAGTTTGCGGATCTGATCATGACGGCCGGTAAGGAGGTAGAATTGCCAATAGGCCGCTTGGCTCAGCTGTCGCGCGCAGTAGGTATTCACCTGGTGATCGCTACCCAGCGTCCGTCTGTGAATATTATTACCGGTGTGATTAAAGCGAACTTCCCGGCCCGGATCGCCTTTAAGGTGACGGCTAAGGTGGATTCCAGAACCATTCTGGATTCCGGCGGAGCCGATCAGTTGATCGGGCGAGGAGACATGCTGTTGTCGGTAGGGGGAGAGATGCGCCGGATCCAAGGGGCTTTCGTGGATACGCCGGAGGTAGAACGCGTAATTGATTTTATTTCCGAACAGCGAGGATATGCAGAGCCCTATTACTTGCCGGAATTTCACGGAGACGAGGAAATCCACGGTACTGGAGGCCTGAAATATTCCGATCTGGACGATATGTTTGAGGATGCAGCTCGCCTGATCGTTTCGAATCAGCACGGATCGACTTCTATGATCCAGCGTCGCCTGAAACTGGGTTACAACCGGGCCGGCCGGATCATGGATCAGTTGGAAGCTATGGGCATTGTAGGCCCCAGTGAGGGCAGCAAGGCTCGTGAGGTGCTGGTATATGACGAAATGGAGTTAGAGAAGTTTTTACAAGAGATTAGGAATAAAACCTAGTATCTGGATATGGATAAACCCGCCACGAGCAAGAAAAAAGAAAGGGTTTGAGAAACATGAGTCATCTTACCTTAGAGGGGCCAAATAAAGGTAGTTTTGAAAAGAGGATGTAGAAAAAACGACTATTCAACTAAACTTTGATTTTCAATTAGTTGTCCGTTGTTCGTTGTCCGTTTAATCGCGAACAACGAACAACAAAGTCTAAGTGGTTGAAAATAAACGACTTGTAAATTGCCCCGAAAATTCGGGATGACTCCTGTTTAATATTTGTAAAATTCAAAAGGCTCAAATGGAATGCTGTCATCCAATATTTTCCGATAGGTAACATGCACCCGGTCCACCTCACTTCCTAATTGCAAACAGGTTTTGATCATTTTAATGTTATGGCCGCGAATAGTGGCCATGATCACCTTGTCGTAATATTTGTTGTTATGTTCATTGTGCATATGGGCGCAAATAATGGGAAAGACTCCCTTGCCCTGGTAGTCGGGATGAATACCAAATGCCACTCCTTTTACGTCCTTCACCCGGGCAGTTTTCAGGCGGAACAGAAAGATGGGGAGTCGCCACCAGTTTAACTTGCCCTTCAGTCCCTTCAGGTAAGGGTTGAGATCGGGAAGTAAGGCGCAGAAGCCTACGGGTGTATCTTCATAGTAGGAAAAGGTTACCATCTTGGGGTCGAGGAGCGCTTTGATAGACTCAAACATGAGCATCACCTGCTGGCCGACCAACGGCTGGAAGTAAGGCGAGTGCTTGAAGGCTTCATTGTATACAGTAGCAGAGTCCTCGGCATATTTTTCTACCTTTTTAAAATCCAACTCCTCCATTCGGAAAGGATAGCGCTGTAATGCGCGATCTGCAATTTTTCTTAAGCGTTCAATCGGAACGTTCTGCATGCGCGTGGTCAGGGTCAGGACCTGCTCGAAAGGGCGGTACCCATTATCTTCAAAAAAAGACTTGTAATATTCCGGATGGTAGTTTTCCTGGAAGTAAGGCCGCTCGTCGTACCCTTTCACAAGCAAGCCCCAAAACTTATCGCGCTCGCCGAGGTTAATGGGCCCGTCAATGGTATTGATCCCCTTGGAAGCAAGATGATTCTCTGCATGCTGAAGTAAGGCTGCAGCCATATCCTTATTATTAATGCATTCAAAATAACCGATCCCTCCGGCAGCAGTTCCTTGCTCTCGATTGCGCTTATGATCAATAAAGGTCGCAATACGGCCGGCCGGTTTGTTCGCCTCATCTAAAAGCACAAAGGCCTGGGCCTCCCCATCCTTCAGGTATTTATTGAAATTAGGATCAAATATATTTTGAACGTCGGATTGCAGCGGACATACCCAGAGTGGATAGTCTTTGTATACTCTGAAAGGGACTTGATGGAATTGTTTCCAGTCTTTCTTATTCTGTACAGCAAAAATCTTCATAGTAAAACCTTAAAAAATGATAGGGGTAAAGATAGGTTCTTAGGCACTATAAACAAACTTATTTTAATATAAGGCCGCTCGTCGGCCTTATATTAAAATAAGTTTGTTTATAGTGCCTCTACCTGACGGAGTAGCCAGCCTTTCTCAGCGAAGTACTTCGCATTGATGATCTCTTGTTTTAATTTCCCTTTTCGTTTTTCATCATAAGGGTTGACGCGGACCAGCTTTCTGGTGAGTCGGATCATGCTCATGATCTGTTCGCGGCGGTAGCCCATCACCTTTTTACGTGCTAAATAATTTCGGGTACTTTCCAGCAGGGCTTCGAGTAAGTCATATTCGTCTTGTTCATAATACAAACGGATAAGCATGGACTTGGCCTGAGTGGTCAGCAAGATATCGTCGTAATCGAAATGGATGAGCAGGTCCCGACATTTTTCATAATCCCCTTTAATAAAAAACAGGATAGCCTTACAGTAATGAGACATTTTTTCTCGATCGGCTGAGGGGAGGTATTTTTGATAGCTGTCAATAAATTGCTCAACCCAGTCAAATTCATTCAATATGGAGCCATTGACCACAATATTTCGGAAGGTCGTGGAGTCAATCTGGTTGTTTTCAAGAAAAATATCCCGTTCAATACCCATTTGCTGATATTCGAAGGCTTCACGGTTAAAGCGCTTTTCTCCGGCATTGATCCTGGCCATGCAATAGTTCAGTGCTAACAATACAATATCGTTCAACTCACTATCCGGGAAATGGTGCCCAAAATCGTGGATTTGCTCTTTGAGCTTTTCGTAATACTGGGATTCTTCCGGGCTTTTAAAAGCTTTTAAAATATAATAATAAATTCCTACGGCCGGCCTTTCCTGCAGATTCTCCTGTTCTATGTGCCGGATGACCTCTTCTTCAAGACCAATATTGTAGTTAGCTTTAACTACAGCCTTGTGTGAGTCACTGAAACACAGTAGTTTAAGTTTGTTAGTAATAAACATGGCATCCAGCGCATCAGAGATTTCCTGGAAATTAAAAGTGGATTGTCTTTTCGTTCTTCCTGACCAAAAAGCGTATTTTTCATTCTGAAGCAAATATTCATTTTCGAGATATACATTATTTCGGTAGGGAGAATTTTTTTGCTTAACTTCTGAAGATCTCATGGTCTTCCGAAAGGCCTTTTCCAGGTTACGCTTCCGGTAAATGCTGGCCAGCGTGATCTGAAAGCGAATATCATTGGAGTTCCACTCACTAAAAACCAGGAATTCCTCTACGGATTTGGTCAAAAAATGTATAGTTTGTCGGAGTTTGGCATCATCAAAGGCTTCTTTTGGGAAAACTTTCTTAAAAACTCTTTCTTTTTGTAGATATTTATCGTCCTCCAAATGATTAGAAGAGGTCAAATAAAGGAACAAATCCTCCACATCTTCACGTTGATTATGTGCCGGAGATATGAGCCATTTTTTAAAATCCCTGATTTCTTTTTTGTCCAAAGTCCGCAAAACCGTTATTAAGTAACTATTTTCCATGAAAAAACATTTTTTTCATCAACAAACCGGGTTAAGGGTGTTTAATTTAAGTAATTGATAAATAGTGATTTATGTAATTTTGCCTTGTAAATATACGGTATTTTTGCTCAACAAATGAGCTTTTTTGTCATTGTTTAACGTACTAATAAGTAACATTTTTGTAATGCAAACGGGAACTAACAAATCAAATATCGAGTCAATGAAAATTTTTAGAGCCGTCCAAAATAATTTGTCGAAAGTATGCGCCAGCAGGCTTTGCTTGCTAGTGGTGGCATTGTTTTTGGCAGTTGGATCGCTCAACGCCCAGGGATGGGTGAAAAAAATAGGGGGTAATGGTCTGGATCAGGCGGAGGACCTCTTAACGACTCGCGATGGCGGATATCTTCTGCTTGGATTTACTCAAACTGTCGATGGCGACAGAATTTTCCTGAACAGAACTGATATTGATGGGGTAGAGTTGTGGTCAAAGTCATTCGGCACTGCTAACGTTCACGGCTACAAGATGAGCCAGTCAGAAGACGGCAGCTTGCTGATCGTCGGGGACCGCAAGGCAACTGCTCAAAGCCCTAGTAATTTGTATTTGTTGAAGACGGATCAGAAAGGTCAGTTTTTGTGGGATAAGGCTCTGGAGGCAGAAGGTGATCAAACGGCTCTGGATGTTATTGAGGTAAGTGAAGGAGGTTTTTTGGTTGTTGGGTTTACAGATGATACGGATAGCGGAGAAGATGATATCCTACTAACTCGTTTAGATAACAATGGAAATATAATATGGTCAAAAACGTTTGGCCAGGCAGATTTTGATGATCGCGGAAATGCAGTGGTAGAAGTTGCAGATGGATACGTTCTAACCGGATTCACTGAAAACGAGAACGGCTCAGATAACGACATCATCACGATCAAGGTTGATAAGCAAGGGGAGTTTCTCTGGGAAAGGATCATTTCTACTCCGGAAGCGGAAGAAGCCATGAGTATTGCGGCTACATTAGACGATGCGGTGGCAATTGCAGGATACCAAGGGAATAGCAATGATATCCTGATCACGAAGTACCACATCAATGGTGATTCTCTTTGGACAAGCCTTAAGGATAACCTGGGCTTGGGAGATCAGGCTTCTCAGATCCACCAAATGGAGGATGGCAGTTTCCTTTTGACAGGGTTTACCGAAATGTCGGTATTCAATATCGATGCCTTTGTGGCGAATGTGAACGCGGATGGTTCTTACAAATGGTTCAGAACATTAGGGCCGGATGTAACCAGTGATCAGGCTGTAAGTGTAGGGCTTACGCTGGACGGCGGATTAATCGTAGCGGCTTCTACTTTGCCGATTACGACTCTTAACGAGGACATCCTGCTGTTCAAAACAGATATTGGCTTAAATACTTTAACAAATAAAATTGAAGGCGAGATCCTTTTTGATGAGGATGCAGTGGGTTGCGAAATTACAGGCAACACAGCTAATTTCCGCCACCCTCGCTGGATAGTCGTTGCCGAACAAGGCAACACCAAGTTCTTTGGCACAACGGATGAAGATGGAAAATTTAACATCGATGTAAGCACCGGTGAGTATTCCGTCAGAACTTTGCCTACTTCTACTGCTGCCTGGAATCTTTGCACCACCGAACAGCTGGTCAGCTTTGACAAAGAGCATGACACCACAGCTACGGTTGTTTTCAGTACCAGCCTGATCGGCGATGAAATTGCCGATCTGCGGGTCGACATCTCTGCACCCTTTGTAATAGAAGGTACCCTGGTGATTTACGATGTCAAGGTCTTTAATGAAGGCTCTGATGTGACCAACCCTACGACCAAAGTGGAAGTTCAACTGGATGACGAGTTAACTTACTTGCGTTCCAAGTTGGCTGCGCCCAGGGATGGAGAAAGTGATTTTGCAGGAGGCAGATTGGTTTATTACCTCGGGGCTATCCAGAGAGGCGGCTCAAAGAGATTCCAAATAGTCGCCCAGGCTCGTCCTAGCGGTGATGATATGAAGCCGGCCCAGGCGGTCAGTGTATCAGCTAAAGTCGAAGCAGAGAATAATATAGAGATTGTTCCTAATAACGATCTCAAAGTAGCCATTCAGATTTCAGACAATAACCTCAACACGGTTAATATTAAAAACGTTGGGATCGAGAATATTCTCAAGCCGATTACTGCGATCGTTATCCAGGATGACATTGCCTTCCTGAATGTACCGATACCTGATGGACTGGGTGCAGGAGAAGATGAGACGATAGACCTTCCCGTGGAAATATTTCCTCCCATTGGTCAGACTTTACGAGCTATTGCTACCATCGACGGAGAAGGATTTAAAAATTTCGGAACAGAGGCTTTGGAACCATTTGGAAGAGATGAATCCAATGATTACGAAACCGGTCATGTGACGATGTTCCCGGAAGATGATGAGGAGAGAGACTTTGAAATTGATGTACTGGAAAACATAGGCCCCGAAAGAGATTTTGAATTAAGAGGCTATCCCAAAGGCTACCAAGACTCGATTATTGCCCCCAATACCGAGTTGACTTACACGATTTTCTTTAGAAATACAGGAACCGATACCATAAACAGAGTAGTGGTCAGAGATACACTTTCCGATTTGCTAGATCTCACCACTGTAATCCCGGGAGCAAGTAACTTGCCATACGAGTTCGAAGTGGACGACAATGGCATTGTAAAATTTACATTTACTCTCGACGAAGAAGACCAATTACTACCTGGCAGCAGCACGCAGATTGATACTTCTTCTTACGGCTACGTAAAATTTGTTGTTTCCCAAAAACTGGACCTTCCGATCGGAAGCGTCATCCACAACCGTGCTGCTGTCTTTTTTGATTATCACGGACCCGAAGTGACTAATGAGGTAACGCGTGTAATTGGTGAGTATCCCGGTTTTGTCAAATTTGACCCACTCACCGATATTGACGAACCTTACATGGAGGGGGTAGAAATAAATATTTATCCGAATCCGTTTACAAATGGCACGACTTTTGAATTAAAAGGAAAAGAATTTGGAGAGCTCGTGCTGACGATTTTTGATCTCGATGGTAAGCTGGTGGAAAGCCGCCGGCACCTCGGAAATAAATTTATGTATTATCGCAACCATCAATTACCATCCGGAATGTATTTATACAGACTGGAATCTGAAGGGCAACTAATTAATAGCGGTAAATTATTGGTACGGTAATCATAATCCCATAAACCACAAGGTTCCTCGCTCTAACGAGCGGGGAACCACCACTTAAAAAAAAATGTTATTACAGTGTTAAAAGCTTAAAGAAGCTCCACTAAATTTGAGATTGATTCGTTATTATATGAGATTAGGTCGTCTTAAAAGTTGAGATTAGATCTGTTACTTACTAAAAAATAGGTCGTCTTAATTGAGATTGATCTGTTGAGAAAAAAAATTAGGTCGTCTGAGATCTGATTTGTGAAATCTAAACAAAAGAAATAAACTTATTTTTCAATAAGAATTTAAAGAATTAGGTCGTCTTATTATTTTCATGAGATTATGATTTGTTATTAGCGAGAGGCCACGCAATTACTGCGTGGCTTTTTTTATTCTCATGATGGCTCAATGATACGCCATTTTTTTTAATCTGACCAAATAAATAATTAAAAAAATATAATATTTTTTTATTGTTGTACGTTATGGCAAGCTTTTGGTTACAGAATATCAATTTTTTAATTAAATAAAAAGAGGAATGACATCCGTCATTCCTCTTTTTATTTAATTAAAATTCTGCGCTACCAGGCGTTCGTGGGAAGGGAACCACATCCCTAATATTCCCCATGCCTGTCACAAATTGGATCATTCTTTCAAATCCGAGGCCGAAACCGGCATGTGGCGCACCACCGAATTTTCGCAATTCGAGGTACCACCAAAGCTCTTCTTCCGGGATATCCATTTCTTCCATCCGGGCTTTGAGCACATCCAATCTTTCCTCTCTTTGTGAACCACCGATGACTTCTCCAATGCCTGGGAACAACACATCCATAGCCGCCACCGTTTTCCCATCATCATTTAGGCGCATATAAAAAGCCTTGATATCCTTAGGATAATCTCTTACAATGACTGGCTTTTTAAATTTCTTTTCCACTAGCCAGCGCTCGTGCTCGGCCTGTAGGTCATTGCCCCATTCTACGGGATACTGGAAGCGTCCTTTTTTGTAAGGCTTAGAATTCTGGAGTAAGTTAACGGCTTCCGTGTAGGTGATCCGGGCGAAATCGTCGGCTACCACGAATTCAAGGGTTTCAATAAGGCCCATTTCGCGGCGCTCCTCTTTTTTTATGTTTTTCTCCAGATCCTTGATCCGCTTATCCAGAAACTCCAGGTCTGCCCGGTAATTATCTAGTACATAGTTGATTAGATATTTGACAAAGTCCTCTGCCAAGTCCATGTCATCCTGAATGTCATAAAAAGCTACTTCCGGTTCGATCATCCAGAACTCTGCCAGGTGCCTGGAAGTGTTTGAGTTTTCAGCTCTAAAAGTAGGGCCGAAAGTGTACACTTTCCCTAAAGCCAGCGCTCCAATCTCAGCCTGCAACTGACCGGAAACGGTTAGGTTCGTAGCTTTTTCGAAGAAATCGCTCTTCCAATCCACACTACCGTCCTCTTTTTTGGGAGGATTTTCCGGCGGCAAGGTCGTTACGCGAAACATTTCACCAGCCCCTTCAGCATCACTACCGGTGATGATGGGCGTGTGCAAATAATAGAAATTCCGGTCGTTATAGTATTTATGTACCGCAAAGGCAAGTGCATGACGAATGCGAAAAACAGCACTAAAGGTGTTGGTCCGCATACGGAAATGTGCCTTTTCGCGAAGGAATTCCATCGTTTGGCGCTTAGGCTGCAAGGCGTATTCATCTGGGTTGGTCTCCCCAAGGATACTCAATTGCTCGGCCGCTACCTCCACGGATTGCCCGGCCCCCTTTGATTCTACTAATTTCCCCGTAACGGAAATGCAGGAGTGGAAACTGACTTTTTTGAGAAGCGCTTCGTCAAAATTTTCGTAATCCACCACTACCTGAAGATTATTCATGCTGGAACCATCATTCAGGGCAATGAATTGGTTCGCCCGGAAGGCTCGAACCCAACCAGATACCGTAATCGTCTCTCCAATAGGAGGTTGCGCTAACAACTGTGCAATTTCAACTCGCTTTGTCATATCATTTTCTGTTTAGAGCCCCGAAATTACAGAGTTTAGCACAAAACACAAAGTCGAAACAGATAAACCTTAAGCCGCAGGCCTAAGGTTTATCCTCCTATTTCTTCCCAGGCAGCGCCCAGGGGGCGTTGTATACCATTGCCTTTCCATTCCGGGCTTCCCGGTATGGCCTGTGTTTGTTCGACCAGCTGTTCCAGTGTTTTTCCAGCTTTTTTAGATTTTTTGACGAACTTGAGGAGGTTTTTCAGGAACTGTTCCTTCGCTTTGAGGTCTTCATGAGTGCCGGTAATTTTGTACCCATTATCAGAATGGCCGAAAACATAGATCGTATCTTTATCAAATGTTTTGCGTGTTTTGGATAAAACCTTGATCCAATTTTGGACAGAAGCCCCCGAACTTTTGTCGATGTAGGGAAATCTTCGATTGAAAACCAGGTCACCCATGTGCACAACATTGGCGTTCTCAAAGTGGATGATGGCATCTCCGTCGGTGTGAGCCGGGCCGAAGTACCGCAATGTGACGGTCTCATTACCCAGTTTTTGGGAGAGGGTATCGGAAAACAGGGTGTCTGGATAAAGTTGGGTATCCTCGCTATTCCTATCCTTCGCTACTCGTTCTTGGTTGGCTTTTGAATTTTCGTGGGCAATTACTTTTTCCACCATTCCCTTGAATGCGATGTTCCCGCCGCTGTGATCGCCATGATGATGCGTATTGAAGAGTAATTTGAATGGACTAGAGGTCTCTTCCTTTATTCGATCTATACAGTTTTTGGCATTTTCCGGAAACTGGGTATCTACTACTGCCACTCCGTCTTGGTTGATCAGCCAGGCGATGGTGCCGCCCCGCTCGGTAAAAATACCGACATTGTTGCGCAAGGGAATGAACTCGCCCTGGGATTTGAGAAATAATTGCCCTGCCCAGGTCGGAACAGGCAGGGCTGCCAGGCCCATTAATTGGAGAAAGTTTCTTCTTTTGATAAGCATGATATTGGGTTTTACTTATTAAGGAGCGCTGCCGTTCGGCAGCGCTCCTTAATAGGCTTAGTTATCGAGGAAACGGGCTTTTAAATCTGGGGTAGGCAGCCAGCAGGCATCTTTTTTGCCAAACCATTTGTAGCGGTTTTTGGCTATCCAGTCATACACAAAATCTCTGATAGGCTTAGGAATAATGATGAAGGCATAAAACAATGACCAGCCGCCTCCCATTGTTTTTAACACCTGCAAGGCAGCCGAAGAACGGCTGTACACTTTCTCGTTTTTTATCAATACCACACTATCCAGACTGCCTGAATTGGCTTCGAAACGATTGAGTAGCTCCTGACCAATGTCCGACTGCAGCGAAGCAAATTGAAATTTGCTTTTAGGGTCCCTTTCAATAATAAACTGTACGGAGGAGTTGCATAAGTTGCAGACTCCGTCAAATAATAAGACCGGATGATCATGGGTGTTGACTTCGGATGCGATCATGTTTTATGGCTTGTTTGCTATAGTTTATAACCTTTGTGGGGAATGTTTTGTTGCAAAAAATCGGTAATTCTGCAGTCAATGGTTTTATACAGCATTACAAAATAATAACATTAAGTGAATAAGGTTTGATACAACTCCTCAATCTTTCCAAGGCTATTGACTTTTATGTCATATTTTTCTAGCTGGAGTCCTTTGAGGTTATATTTTGAAATAAAGATCTGTTCAAAGCCTAACTTATCTGCTTCCTGGATGCGCTGTTCGATCCGGTTGACTGCCCGGATTTCACCGGAAAGCCCAACTTCTCCTGCAAAACAGATCTTGCTGGAAATATCCACATCTTCGAGGGAAGAGATCAGGGCGCTAACGATGGCCAGATCGATGGCCGGGTCATCCACGCGGATGCCTCCGGCAATATTCAAAAACACATCGTTTTGGGCGAAAGGGAGGCCGCCTCTTTTTTCCAATACAGCTAGCAACATGCTGAGGCGCCGCAGGTCGAATCCGGTGGCAGATCGCTGAGGGGTCCCATAAACAGCGGTGCTGACGAGCGCCTGCGTTTCGATTAGCATAGGGCGCATGCCTTCCATAGTGGCGGCAATGGCACTACCGCTAAGATCCTCTTCTTTTTGTGAGATGAGTAGTTCGGAAGGGTTCAATACTTCTCTTAATCCATTGGCCTGCATCTCATAAATGCCCATTTCGTCGGTGGAGCCAAAGCGGTTTTTCAGGGTTCTTAAAATGCGGTAGGTGTAATGCTGATCTCCCTCAAATTGAAGCACTACATCTACGACATGTTCAAGGAGTTTAGGACCGGCAATAGAACCGTCCTTCGTAATATGCCCGATCACAAAAATGGGTACATGTTCGGTTTTGGCAAAGCGCTGTAGTTCACCGGCACATTCGCGGATCTGTGAGATGGAGCCTGGCATAGATTCGATGAAAGGGGAGGAGAGGGTTTGAATAGAATCAATGATAACCAGGTCGGGCTCCAGGTTTTGGGTATGCTTGATGATCTTGGCAATATTGGTTTCATTCAGTATATAGCAGTTGTTGGGGGTGGAGGAAATCCGTTCGGCCCGCATTTTAATTTGTTCTTCACTCTCTTCACCGGAAACGTACAGAATCCGAGCTTTATCCATCTTTAAGGCTACTTGTAGCATCAGGGTGGACTTTCCGATGCCCGGCTGACCGCCTATCAGAATGAGAGACCCCTGAACAATGCCGCCGCCCAGTACCCGGTTAAGTTCTTTATCAGGTGTAGTATACCGGATGCGTTGGCCGGTTTGTATATCTTCTACCAATACCGGTTTGCTACCCTGTTTGGCAGGTTCTTTCGGAGCCCAGCTAGCCCGCTTTAATTCAGTGGTAGTAGGCTTGCTGATGACCTCTTCCTGATATGTATTCCAGTTCCCGCATGATGAACATTTACCCATCCATTTTGGAGAAGTTGCGCCGCATTCTGAACAGATGAATATTTTTTTTATCTTAGCCATATAGCAATATAATTAAATTTTTGGAGCGTTAACCAATGCTCTTTTTTTTCCTGATCCTTAACATTTTTTAACGAATTCTTAAATGCGAATATTCGCAAAAAGTCTTTTCTTTGCCCAGCGTTGCAAGAAACGAGAACGTTTAATAATCAAAGATTAATTTTATGCTTTTGTGCGGTTAATTCTTTGTTAAAAAAAATAGACGTTTTAAACATTCAAGTTTTTCCGGTGTTAATGTTTAAACACAGACTAAGAAATCAGATCTTCTGATGAAGATTTTTCATATGTAGATTGTTTTCATTTGGTTTTTTGGGGTTATACAGGGCGCGGTTTTACAATCGCAGCCCTGTTTTTTTTTTTGAAAAAAAAAGCTTGGCTGCAATTGACGCAGCCAAGCTTTTTTTATTAAAAACTCAATATCTTTTAATCATTTGAATTCAGAATAGCCAGCAACCTTAATATTTCCACATATAGCCATACTAGTGTGATAATCAGGCCCATAGCTGAAAACCACTCCATATAAGCCGGCGCTTTATATTGCTCCCCTTTCTCAAAATTGTCAAAATCCAGGAGCAGGTTCATACCTGCAATACCAATAATAACCAGACTGATACCAATGCTCATGATACCTCCATCATGCAAGAAAGGCATGTGGACTCCAAATAAAGATAAAATAAAGTTCAGCATATAAACCAGGAACACTGCGCCTGTAGCCATAATGACTCCGCTTCTGAATTTATTAGTAACCTTAATGTAACCCGACTTATACACAAACAACATCATGAACAGCATCGCCAAAGTCAGCGTAACGGCTTTAAAAATAATCCCGCCGGCCATGCTTGAATACAAAAGTGAAATACTTCCTACAAATAATCCCTCCAGTGCAGCATAAAGCGGGGCCATGGTAGGAGATAAATGCGGCCGGAAAGCAGCGATCAGCACAACAACCAAGCCTCCTATGGCGCCGATCCACATGTATACTGGGTTGAAATACATATAACTAAACAATGATGTAGCTAACATAATGGTGGCTAGAAGAAATGTTTTGTTGACAGCGCCGTTAACAGTCATCGTTTCTCCCTGTACCCGCTCATGAGCGGCTGCCCGGTAGGCTTTTTCAGTCATAACGGGGTTCCCTGATTGAAATAATCCCCTTCTACTACTTCTTCTCATATTAATTATTGTTATAATTAGTTCTAAAATTAGGTAAGTTGCTCCTTACTTTAAGGTAGAGTGTATAAGGTGAGCGCCTCAGGCGCTTACCTTATACACTCTACGGACACTTAACTTGCAACTTAAATATAGAATGAAAACCATAAAATCGCCAAAAAAGATCAAATTAATTGAATTTTTCGACGAGCTGTTGTTTTTGGATTGATTTATTTCTTCCACTGGAAGTCAAAAACATCCGGCCTTGAATAATGCCCAACCGGGGCAAAGTCTAATTTTCCCTTTACCGTATCCTCCAGGTCCAGATCAGCATAAAGAATGCCTTCCGTATCAAATAAGGGGCCGGCTAAAACCTCACCCAAAGGAGAAACGATCACACTTCCACCTCTGCTCAGTACTTTGCGATCGGGGGAAATTTCCTTTTGATAAACCTCGGGGTAGTTTTCTCGCAATGAGAACTGATTGCATCCCAGAACGAAGCATCGACCTTCGCAGGCAATATGCTGCATGGTGGCTTGCCAGGTAGCTCGCTCATCGGCAGTAGGAGCGAGGTAGATCTGTATTCCCTGATCATACAGGCTCATTCTGGCCAAAGGCATATAATTTTCCCAACATATCAAGCCTCCTATCTTTCCCAAAGGGGTGTCCAATACCTGTAGGGTGCTACCGTCTCCCTCCCCCCAAACGATTCGCTCTGCAGCAGTGGGTTTGAGTTTGCGGTGCTTGTGTATGAGTTCCCCATCCGGATTAAAATATAACAAACTGCAATATAAGCTGCCCTCTCTTTCATCTTTTTCTGTAATCCCGATAACCAGCCAGGCTCCGGCTTCCCGGGCCATATCTCCCAGCAAATCTGTGGTGATACTGGGAACGGATACGGAATTGTTCCAATAGTCAAGCCAGTGCTCTCTACCTTCCGCTGTTCGACTCCCCACTACGGTGCCAAAACTTAATCCTCGAGGATATCCCGGCAGAAAAGATTCGGGAAAAAGAATTAATTCTGCTCTCTGGCCGGCTGCTTCTCGAACCAATCGTTCCGTTTTTTCGAGAGTGGCTCCCAAGTTAAAAAAAATGGGTTCTGCTTGTATAACGGCCGTAATCATAATTAATCTATTTTGAGTTTTAAAAAGGCTTTTACCCTTTTTAAAACTCAAAATAGATTAATAGTCGTATAAAATCTCAATTTTCTCACGGGTAGTATTAATTTTCTTTTCCAGATGCCTGAAAAACCAATCGCGCTTGCGTTCGGAATGCATGCTGATAGAAGTGGAGCGGGCGATGATGGTTTTGAACCAGTCTTCCAGGTGTTGGCAAAAACGTTGGTTGTCAGTTCTCAGAAAATCGGGAGAGCCGAACGAAGTGAACAAGAACTTTTTCTCAGGTGAAGAAAATAGTAAGGAGTCATTAGTGCTGGCAAACTCATTATAATAAAGGTCAAAAACAGCTCCTTCCTCAGAAGGCTGAGCATCCCGCATAAATTTTTTGCCATGCCTCGCCATATTCTTTAGATGTTCAATGACTGCTATCAGATCCAGGCAAAGTATCTTGATTTGCTCCATGTTCCTAAACCGGTCAATGGTGGCCAGGTACTCAATTTGATTGAGCGTGTTATCAATTAAGCTGAGGTCCCATAATTCATGGCTGTTGATAGAATTATAGGCTCTTACTACCTCTTTCCCTTTTTCTAGAACAGAAGCGGGTACCAAATCAAAATCAAATTTTTGGTCCTGTAGATGCTCAAATTTCCAGTAGGTCAATCCGTATACGTACATTCGGAAGGCAAAAAGACGGGGGAAAGAGGGCAAAAAAATAATGGAAAGCTCCTGGGCAGTGTAATACAACTCTACTTCAGGCAATTGAAGAATTCCTTTGGCTGTGAGTAATAATTGATCCATATAAGTGCCAAAGTTAGTAACCGGCTGCTCAAATGCATTGAAGGAAAAAATCAGATTCTGCTCGTCTTGGTTGATGATATTATCAATTGATATTTTAAATTCCTTGGAAAGGGTATACATCTCATCAGGTGTCAATAGCGTTTCTCCTCTTAACCTGCGATATACCCCATCCTGGCTCAGGCCAAGAAGCTGACTGAGAAAAACAACTGCCTCGGCCTTTTTGTCAAAATGCCCGAGAATCTGATCAATGATGATTTGTTGAAGCATAGAGGAGGACATACGTATTACTGATTTAAAGAATACTTGATTTTTTTCTTCAGCTGATTAACTTGCTTATTTAAACGGTTGAAAAAATAATTTCGGTTTTTTTCCGAATGAACGCTAATGGCTACGGAGCGGATAAAGGTATTGTCAAACCAGTTTTCAAAATACTGACAGGCCCTGGCGTCTGCCGTACTCAAAAAATTGGGGTTCCCGAAAGTGGTGAATAATAAGTTTAAAGAAGATGATTTGAGTAAGATGGTATTATTGGTATTCACAAGTTCATTGTAATGCAGGTGGAAGTCTCCGTAGGAAGAGGCGGCTGAAGCTGCTCTAAAAAACTTTTTGCCCAGGCGGGCCATTTCCCGATGCCTGTCCAATAACTGCAATAATTGATCGCAAACAGTTATAGCCAGTTCCGGCGGGTCAAAACGATTGGTTTCCGATAAATATTCAATCTGGTTCAGGCTGTGGTTGAGAATTCCCCAACTCCAAAGATCCATACTGGGCAGTAAGGCATAAAGACGGGTGCATTCTTGTGCTTTTTCAAACACCGCCGGGGATAATAGGTCCATGCTGCACTTCTGATTCTTCAAACTTTCTAGTTCCCATATGGTCAAACCATAGGTGTAGAGTTTGAAGGCCGTGAGTTCCGGAAAATAAAAATATTGGAAAGGAGTAATTTCCTGGGTTGCATAATAAATAGTGGCCCCCTCTACCTGTAGGGCAATATGTAGGTTTCGAAGAATTTGGTTGATGTAACTTTCATAATTCCTGACGGGTTCGATAAATGTATTGTATCGAAAAATAACACTGTCTGACTCTTTTTGAATTAAAGGGTCGATCGATATCCCGTAATGTCTGCAAATCTTGCCAATCTCGTCAGGGCTCAGCATCGTAGCATCCCGCATCCTTCTGGAACAAGATTCCTTCCCAATAGATAAAACTTCTGACAGAGAATCTCTGGCCGCTTGTTTACTGGAGAACTTATTCAGCACTTCTTTTATTAAGGCTTGCTGTAGGTTGTTTTTAGGCGTGTCTTCCAAAAGTAATATCGTGTTTATTAAAAAATGCAGTTTATCATCCGGCAAAAGTAATAATTGCCGTATTGATAGCTGCTATGATTGATTATTGCAAAATAATCATTTTAAGCGATAAGCTCCGTCTGTTTTTATTGATATTGAATAAAAAAATATGTGATTACGGAAAAACTGAATCGACTCTGCCACTATAATTTCATCATTTTTGGAATATACCGAAGAAAAAGAATTCTTTCCTTCTTAAAATTTTTACCCAAGGCCATTGTTAATATTTCCTTTTGAGTTCATGCTTAAAATACTGATTACCAGTGCCTATTGTAAAACAAAAAAGAAGCGTCATGAATGCACCTATAATTAAATCCGCGTACCAAAAATGGTTAATTCCACTTTTTACCTTATTTGTTTTTTTGATACAAGTAGGCAGTCTAACTGCTCAGTCGAATATTCAAGGCACCGTTATTGACACAGACACCAAAGAGCCGTTGGTTGGAGCGAATGTTTCTACTGACATTGTAGGAGTAGGAACGATTACGGACCTGGATGGACGATTTGTACTGGAAGTCAATCAGGATTTTCCTGTGACATTAATCATCTCTTACACGGGCTACGACCTACAAAAAATAAGGGTCGACACTCCCACAGAGGATATTAGAGTAGAACTCGGCTTTTCTCCTCTGGGAATAGGAGAGGTGGTGGTATCGGCCAGCCGTCTGGAAGAAAGTATATTAGAATCGCCGGTGACGATTGAAAAAATGGATCTCCTGAGTATTCGTCAATCTAGCGCTCCCGAGTTTTACGACGACATTGCCAATTTGAAAGGAGTGCAAGCCATCAAGGGTAGTTTGACTTTTACCTCTTATAATACCCGCGGCTTTGGAACCATTTCTAACGACCGTTTTGTTCAGTTGATCGACGGGGTGGATAATGCAGCTCCACTGCTGAATTTTCCTACGGGTAATGTGGTGGGTATTTCCGAACTCGACGCGCTCAGCGTAGAGGTTGTGCCCGGCGCCGCTTCCGCCCTGTACGGCCCGAATGCCTTCAATGGAATCTTACAGATGCGCAGTAAAGACCCCTTTACTTATCAAGGATTAAGCGTACAAACTAAATACGGGGCTACTGATTCGGATGCCGGAGGAAATCATCCGTATTATCAACTATCCGGCCGCTATGCCGCTTCAATCGGCGACCAATTCGCTTTTAAGATCAATGCTTCTTATTTGAATGCCACTGACTGGAGCGCTAATGATTACAATACCGGACGTCAGACGGTCAACAACCCCAACCCCTCGGCCTTCGGAGCACCTAATTTTGACGGTTTGAATGCATACGGAGATGAAACGCCTATTATTTTACCGATGAGTGTGCTTGCCCAACCCTTGTCTCAAGCCTTGAGTCCCCTTGTTTGTCCTGAGTCGCCTGTTCCGGGGGAAGCCTGTCCGGGATTATTAGAAGGAACCATTGCTCAGTTAGGCGTTTTAGACATCCGCAGAACCGGTATTCAGGAAGAACTTCTGTTGGACGACGATAAGGTGAGTAGCTTGAAGCTGGATGGAGCGCTGCATTACAAAATTACGGATGAAATAGAGGCCTCTTATGCTTATCGGTACGGCAAAGGCAACACCATCTATCAGGGGGGAGAACGCTATGTATTGAGGGATTTCACACAACAGTATCACAAGTTAGAGTTGAAGGGAGACAACTTCTTTGTCAGAGGCTATTCCACCATCACCGATGATGGCGACTCTTATAACCTTTCTGCCCTGGGGGCCTTTGCCAATGAGCGATTCAGCCCATCTGAAGCGGCATGGGTGCCGACTTATGCAGGAACCTTTGCAGGCGCTTTACTACCCATCGTTCTTCAGGGAACACAACCTACGGCCGAGCAACAACAACAGGCCCATGCTGATGCACGTCTGGCTGCTGATGCCGGCAATCCTGTTCCTGGCAGCCCCGAATTTGAAGAAGTGATCAATAGTGTCAGAACAGATCTTTTTCAGGGCAATCCTCCCGGAGCCGGATTTATAGATGATTCCAGAATGTATCATGCCGAGTTTAATTATAAAGTTGCGTCCCTACAGGATCTGTTGAAACTGCAAATTGGCGGTAACTTCCGGCAATATGACCTCTTTTCCGACGGCACCGTCTTTAATGAAGATCCGGAGGGAGAAGGAGCCAATCGGCGGATCAAGATTAATGAATACGGACTGTATGTTCAGGCAGGGAAAAGTATGTGGAATGACCGCCTGGAACTGCTGGCTTCTCTGAGATTTGATAAGAATGAGAACTTTGAAGGGCAGGTTTCTCCAAGAATATCTGGTGTATACAAGCTGGATACCGAAGACAAGCATTTTCTAAGAGCATCCTATCAAACAGGTTTTCGCAACCCCAGTACTCAACAGCAGTTCATTTTCTTCCCTTTGGGAGATGTCATGTTGCTGGGAAGTACCCAGGCCAATGCGGAGCGATATGGTGTTCATAATGGAGGCGTTTACACGGCTTCTTCTTACAACAATTTTGTAGAAAGTATCATTGCCGGCAGTCCAAACCCTGGACTACTGGAGGTTGCAGACGTCCAATATGTACAACCCGAGCAATTGCAGGTATTTGAGGTAGGCTATAAAGGCATTTTAAACCATGTTTTGTTCCTGGATGTCAACGCCTATTATAACATCGACCATGATTTTATCAGTGAGCAGGCTTTTCGGGCCCGATCAGGTGTTTTCCACCGGGGCGCATATTTACCAGGCGTAGAAGATATGCTAAGTGGGGAAGCCAATTCTGCAACCGGCTACCGATTGTATGTAAATGCCGATGAACAAGTGAGCAGTTGGGGTGTCGGACTTGGTTTCCGGTCCAAATTGCCGGGGCAATTTTCAATCTACGGACATTACAACTATGCCGATTATTCTACAGAAGGTGCCGGGCCTGATTTTGAAGCCGGCTTTAACATGCCCAAAAATAGCTTCCTGATCGGCCTGAATAATAAGCGTTTGATGAACGGAACCCTGGGCTTTGACCTGAGCTATCGGTGGCAGGATGCTTTTGACTGGAGCAGTACCTTCGCCAGCGGAACGATTGACGCTTACGGCACACTGAATGCACAAGTAAATTATACGATTAAGCCCTGGAAAACGATGATTAAGCTGGGGGGCAGTAATCTGCTGGGGAATGACTACCGAACTAATGTAGGCGGGCCCTATGTCGGAAGCATGTATTATCTGTCCTTGACTTTTGACGAAATGTTTAAATGAGAAAGAAGGAAGGTCGAAGGACAATGGCTTGACTGACATTCTTTCAGCAGGAGCATTTAATCCTTTCATAAATACAAAACCCTATTATATACACTGGTGGTTGTTTCATTTGCTTTCCAGGCGAATGAAGCAACCCTTTCTTAAAGAATCTTAGTTATGAGCACGGCAACTACTATTTACACCTATCTCGCACCATTGATGGCCATCATTTACTATTAAGCCTTTCTCGGTCGGGCATAAGAAAGCCTTTTAAGCTTTTCAGTTTTATAATAGGTATCTAATCCAACCACTGCCACGGAGCCTAAGGCGGCCAGATCAATATGGCCGTCGGCTCCGATGGCTCTTTTTGGGAGCATTAGTTCGATGATCCTGCCGACCACCAGGATGGTTTGATTGGCCTCAATAGTGTGCTCTTCCACAAATTCCAGTCCGATATTGGTCAGGCAATCATCTACATATGGAGCAGGGTGTAGGTCTCCGTAAAAAGGAGCAAAACCGACAGCTTCGAATTCAGAAGTATCTTCGGGATATTTGGCGGATGTTTGATGGGCCTGTTCATAATGATCTATCAGTGCATGATTGATGGTGTAATAACCGGTGTCCTTAATATTTTCATAGGTATGTCTGGTAACATTAGTGGGCCGAAGGACGAAACCCAGCAGTGGAGGATTAGCTCCGATATGGACGACTGAATTAAAAAGGGCCAAATTGGTATGTTTTTCCTTATCCATAGTGCCGACCAAATGGGCTCCTTTATAACCAGATAAGGCATTAAATAGGTTGGTTCGGTATTGGCGGTCCATTTTTTCTATGTCGGCCGTCTGAATAATTTTTCTCATTTTCTCCTTACTTTAGCCTTTGTACTTTGTTAATAAAATAGTTGAAACAACTGAGTATTTAAAACCTGACAAAGTACTTAATGATTAAATTTTAAAGATATTATTTTTTTCGAGACACCTGCCCGTCCACAAGATGACAAACAATTTTTCCCTTTTTGAAATCCTAATTAAAAAAAATGTCCCGACTTAAAAAAAGAATTCGGCTGTTTATGATCATTCTGACTGTTTTACTCCTTCTTTTAGTGGGCGCCGTCTGGGTAGCGACTAACCCGTCTGCTTATCCCTATCCCGATTCCGTGGAACTTTCTTCTGTAGATCAGAAGATAAAACAGGAATATGAGCAGACTATAATAGAATGTGAGGATGATTATGAAGGAGAAGTAATTGCGACTCTTTTATCCAAAAAACTTCCGGATAGCCTTAATCAAAAGAAGGCCATGTTGTATATACATGGCTATGGTGACTACTTTTTCCAGGACCATATGACGCAGCCCTTACTGGATGAAGGTTATAATTTTTATGCGATCGATCTGAGAAAGCACGGCCGATCGTGGCTACCTCATCAGCGTCCCTGTTTTACAAAAAGTCTGACGGAATACTATGAAGAAATAGACAAAGCGCTGGAAATAATAAAAAATGAAGGCAACGACTTCATCGTCTTGCATGGCCATTCCAATGGTGGCCTGATCAGTAGTTTGTATGCAGAGGAAGGAAAAAATAAGAGCTTAATTGATGCCATGGTGTTAAATAGCCCTTTTCTGGATTGGCCGGTGGATCCCGCTTTTGAAAAAGCCATTTACGCGATGGGTTCGGTTGGGAAAGTACGTCCCTACGGCATCGCTCCTACTGCCAATAATCCACTTTATGGCTATGCGATCCATGCTGATTTCCACGGCGAATGGGATTACACGACGAGTTGGAAGCCGCATGATGGATTCCCCAAATATCTGGGTTGGGCGAAATCCATATGCGATGGACAGGATAAGATAGCTAAAGGCTTGGATATTCAAGTACCGGTTTTAGTTTTGCATTCGGATAAAAGTTTTGTCGGTACGGAATATAACGAAACTGCTCTCACCACCGATGCAGTATTGAATGTCGATCATATCAAGCGATTGGCTCCTAAGTTGGGAGCAAAGGTTGAGTTGATGGAAATAAAGAATGCGATGCATGATATCTTTTTGTCAAAAAAAGAGGTTCGAGACCAAGCTTTTGAAAAGATAATCAACTGGTTGAGAGAATTGTAAAAATCATTTAAGTACTCGCTACAGTAGAATTCTTTCTGTGCCTGACTCGCTTGACTCATGTTATAACACATGATATACATCAGGTCGTGCATGAATTATCAGAATTGGGCTAAAAAATGCTTGTATGTAGATAAAATAGGGGCAATGTCGATTCGTTTGTTGGCATAACTTTACGATATCATCAAATGTTCCTAACCAAAAATGAAAAGCGAAAACCTAATTATCCTTCTAAGCATACTTTTCTTTTATGCCTGCGAAGCTACCGAGAAGAACTCCCAAGGTGAAAGTTTTCTTAGCAAGGTGGACCAGATCCAGGCCAATATTGTCGATGACAGCGCTTTACTTACTTTTTTCGACAAAGACAGAGCACCCCTCTCCCCAGCTTTCCATTTGCTGCCTGACGGAAGTAATCGCCCCAATGGCTGGCTATTAGAGATAATGAAACAAGACCTGGAAACGGGCATCGTAGGTGCTTTGGATGAGTTCTATCCCGGGATCAAAGCCGATGATCTGTATCGAACAGCGAGGCGAGGAGGCCTGGAAGATGTACCCGAAATGGGAGACCTGGTCCTGACCGGCGAGCCATGGGAAGCTTCGATCATGTGGTGGAACAGCGAAACGGCCGGCAATTGGTGGGATGGTTTTGTACGTCATGCTTTTTTAACTGATAATAAAGAGGCGATGGCCCAAAGCCGGGCCATCGTCCAAAACCTACTCGATTCGCAAGATGAGGATGGTTATATCGGTATTTACAAACCCAATTTGCGCTATCAGCACGAAGGCTCCAATGGAGAGTTGTGGTCGCAAACGACTGCTTTTCGGACTTTATTGGGGTATTACGAAATCACCGGAGAACAGCAAGTCTTAGAGGCGGTGGAAAAGGCGATGAGGCTGACCATGAAGCAGTACGGCCCGGAAGGGCGCAACCCATTCTACCTAAAAAACGCCTTCGGCGGTGTCACCCACGGTCTGATGATGACGGACGTCTGCGAGACCCTCTACCGCATCACCGGAAAGCAGGAATACCAGGATTATGCTACTTATCTTTATCAGGCTTTTTCAACCTACTCCATCAACCGGGCTTTCAATGATTTGCGGTATCCGTTCTTGCTTAACAGGGACACCCTCTTTTCAGGGCATGCTGTCCACACCTATGAGCATCTGCGGACTTTGCTCAATGCCTATTACGCTACGGGATATCAGGAACTGGAAATAGCCTGGAACAATGCTATGCACAAGCTAGACCATTGCCTGCTGCCCAGCGGAGCCGGCCACGGAAATGAGTGGATAGCAGAATTGGAGGCCGATCCTGATTATACCTCCACTGAGTTTTGTACCATGCTTGAATTAAGGAACTCTTTCGCCTCCATCGTAGAAAAAACCGGTGAGCTGAAATATGCCGATTTGGCTGAAAAACTCACTTTTAACGGAATTATGGGTTTTCGGAATGAGGATGGAACGGCTATAACTTACGGAAAGTCGGATAACTGCTACGTTTTGGATGGGAAACATCATGGCGTAGAGGGAGCACATGACGATATTCGTTACAAGTATTCCCCTACCCATTCCGATCCGGCCGTTTGTTGCGTACCTAACTATACGCGCAACTTTACCTACTACCTCGATCAAATGTGGATGAAAAAAGAGGATGGTTTGGCAGCGGTACTATACGGCCCATCAACCCTGACAACTGAGTGGGAAGGAACAGAGATAACCATCGAAGCCATCACCAATTACCCCTTTTCCGACAAGATTGAATACAGGATCATCAGTTCCCAACCTCAGCAATTAGCTTTGTATTTTAGAAAACCGGCCTGGGCTTCTTCTATGACTGTCCAGCAAAAAAAAGGAGCAATTTCTGACATCGGAGATTTCTACAAAATTGAAAAAGAGTGGGCAAGTGGAGACCTGGTTGTTATTCAGTTTGACAATGACATTCAGCTGAAAACTCATTCGGAAGAACATCACTATTTTCAGAGAGGCCCCCTGGTTTTTGCCTATGAAATTCCTCATCGGGAGGAAACGATCAAAACCTATGCAGACAGCGATTTTTCGGATTATTTCTGTTTTCCCACCGACCAATCCTATGAAGGCTTGATGATAGCCTCCGAACAAGTAAATGCTTTTCAATGGAGGTATGATGAAGCTCCGCTTGGTAAGAATTTCTGGCACCAAAATCCGCCTGTATTAGTTGGTAATCTGGTAGGGAAGGAACAGGGACTGGAACGGGAGATAAGGCTTGTGCCGATGGGAACCACCGTTTTGCGAAAGACGAGTTTTCCTGTTCGCAGAGAATAAAAAATTACTTACCTTTTCAACAAAAAGTATGAAACTTACTATTCGTTCTCTAGCCTTATTACTGGGACTGGCGGCTTGTTCTCAAAATGATTCACAAGATAAGTCAAACAACATGCCCGACCGATACCAGCCGGCTGTTTTTCAGCAATCTCAATTTATTGACGATAAAAACTATGAGGTTTTTCTTCCCGCTTCTTATGCTCAGGATGAAGAAAAAAGGTATCCGGTTCTGTACATGATGGACCGGCAGAATCTTTTTGTAGATAGTATGGCTTACGGTGGTGCGGCCTGGAATATTGATGAAGTGGCCGACAGTTTGGTACAGGAGGGGAACATGCAGGAGGTCATTATTGTAGGAGTGGATCATGCCGGCTACGACCGGTTTGCGGAGTATGCCCCTCAAAAACCCATGGAAACCCTGCCTCAGCATATGCAGGATTCTTTGTTTAATTTTCTGCAAAAACCGCTGTATGCAGATCGATATCTCGAATTTTTAGTCAAAGAACTAAAGCCCCTGATCGATCAGCAATACCGGACACTTACCGAAGTAGACAACACTTTTATCGGCGGCTCCAGCATGGGAGGTTTAATCTCGATGTATGCGCAGTGCGAATACCCGGATGTTTTTGGCGGAGCGCTCTGCCTGTCTACGCACTGGCCTATCTTCCTGGAAGATCCGGTGCCGATCGTGCCGGCAGAAATTGTCCGTTATTTTTCGGAAAACTTACCCCAGGGAAAGAAGTGGTATTTTGATTACGGCACAAAGGGAATTGATCAATACTACGGTCCTTACCAGCAACAAATTGACTCTGTGATGGTCGCAAATGGATATGTAGAAGGAGAAACTTTCCTCAGCCAAAAATTTGAAGGGCATGATCATAATGAGAGGGATTGGAACAAGAGAGTGTATATTCCCTTAGAGTTTGTCTTTGGAAAAAAATAATCCGTAGCACAAGCGCTTCAGCTTGTCTGTCCAACAAACTTCAGTTTGTCCAGACATCGAACTTTAGCTTGTCTGTCCAACAAACTTATTGGCGTTCATTTTTTAACCGCCGAATAAGTTTAACCTTTATACAAGCTAAAGCTTATGGTACGGGCAAGCTGAAGCGTGCGCTACGATTCGGCGATTATTTTTAACTCCAATAGCTTGCTCTCCGGCAGCTAATCCAACAGTGGCTTCTGTGTCCACAGTGTCAAAAAAAATGATAAATAAATGAAAAAAATACTTCTATTCGCAATTCTAATGTTCAGTTTCTCCTGCTCAACCGAAAAGACAGAAACGCAGGAAGAGGCAACCACATCCGTACTTACCGACGCCCCCGACTGGGCCCAAGAGGTCATCTGGTACCAGATCTTCCCCGAGCGCTTCCGCAACGGAGATCCTTCCAATGATCCCACTGCCGGAGACATCATTGGCTCCTATCCAGGCTTTATTCCGCAAGATTGGGCCATTACACCCTGGGCACAAGACTGGTACAAGCCAGATCCTTATTTCGCTTCCTTGGATGGAAAAAAAGATGACAGCGGAAATCCCGTCAATAATTTTGGTCAAAAGGCACAGTTAAGGAGATATGGCGGAGATTTGCAGGGAGTGATTGATCAACTGGACTACCTGGAAAACCTGGGGGTGACGGCTATTTACTTTAATCCTCTGAACGATGCTCCCTCATTACACAAATACGATGCCCGACATTGGCGGCACATCGACCGAAATTTCGGCCCTACGCCCGAGGAAGATGTCCGTATTATGGCAGGAGAAAGCCCCGATGACCCTGCTACCTGGCAAATGACAGGTGCCGATAAAATGTTTGTGAGTCTGATTGATCAACTCCATCAAAGAGGTATGCGTGTGATCCTGGACTATTCCTGGAACCACACCGGTGATCAGTGCTGGGCCTTTTTGGATGTTAAAGAAAAAGGAAAAGACTCCAAATTTGCTGATTGGTACTGGATAGAAGAGTACGATGACCCAGCCACCCCGGAAAATGAATTTGATTTCAAAGGCTGGGCCAATGTGAAGGGCCTGCCCGAGATCAAAGAAACTCAAAAACACGAAGGTAATGCGGTCAAAGCTTTTGAAGGAAATGTTTACAGTGAGGCCGCTAAGCAACACATTTTTAATATCACTAAACGGTGGATGGATCCCAATGGAGATGGCGACCCTTCGGATGGGGTAGACGGCTTCCGACTGGATGTAGCCGGGGAGGTGCCGCTAGGCTTTTGGCGGGATTACCGGGAATTCGTTCGCGGAATTAATCCTGAAGCTTATCTGCTAGGAGAGATCTGGTGGGAAGAGTTTCCAAACAAACTACTCGATCCGGAACCTTTCTTGCGCGGCGATGTGTTTGATGCCGTTATGAACTATCGCTGGTATCGAGCCGCTCGTACCTTTTTTGCCCAGGCCCCTGAAAAGATTCCGGTTTCTGAATTTGTTGATAGTCTAAAGTCCTTTACAAGTAATATCCGCAAGCAGAATACTTACGCCATGATGAACGTCTCGGCCAGTCATGATGTACCCCGCTTGTCTACTTCACTTTTTAATAAATCGAAGTACAAGTATCAGGCCAGTCCTAATAACGAAAATTATAAGATCCATAAACCCGATGCAAAAACCTTCGAAGACTTACGTCTCTTACTAGCTCAGCAGTTCACTTACGTTGGTGCCCCTCAGATCTGGGCCGGTGATGAGATGGGCATGTGGGGAGCTGATGATCCCGATACGCGCAAGCCGCTGATTTGGCCGGATTATGAGTTTGAGCCGGAAACGGCCCATCCTCTAGGCATCGCTCGTCCGACCGACGAGGTAAAGTTCGATCAGGACCTGTTCGCTTATTATCAAAAGCTGATTCGAATCCGGAAAGAAAACCCTGTTTTGGCTACCGGAGACCTGGACTATTTAATGGTGGATGACGAAAAGGAAATATTGGCTTATAGTCGCTTTGATGGAGAAAAGGAGGTGATTGTGGTATTTAATACAGGGGAGGAAGCACAGGTGGTGGAAGTGCCGAAGAAATTTGGAGGGGAGTATGAGCAGGTGGTGTTGACTGTCGGTTTGGAAACCGACAGAAGCGGTTTGGAAACCGACATTGGGCGGCGTAGTGCAGTATTATTTATAAGCAAATAGGAAAGCCGACCTGATTGGCGTTTAATTTTTAACCGCCGAATAAGTTTAACCTTTATACAAGCTAAAGCTTATGGTACGGGCAAGCTGAAGCGTGCGCTACGATTAGGCGATTATTTTTTTAATGCCAATAAGCTTGCTGTCCGATTAGGCGCTTATTTTTTTAACTCCAATTAGGTCCGCTTTCCTATAGGTAATCTTCGGCCAACAATTTCCGGATATCCTCCATAAATTTATCCACTGACTCGGGATCCGTCCCATCACAGAAGGCCCGGACATGCTTGTTTTTATCCACGAGGATCAAACGACCACTATGGTCAAATCCACCGGGGGCCGTTGGGTCCTTAACGGCAATGCTGAAATAATCGTCAGCAATATCGTAGATCTCGCTTTCGTCGCCGGTCACTAAATGCCATCTTGGTGCTTCTATGCCCAGGTTACGGGCATACTCCTTCAATCTGGCGACGGTATCTCGCTTGGTGTCAATTGTGTGGGATAAGAGGACCAGGTTCGGTTCATCCTCGAACTCATCATAAAGCCGTAACATTTGCTTTTTTACTTTCGGACAAATGGTGGGGCAGGAAATAAAGAAAAAGTCCACTACATAAGCCTTACCGGTCAAAGTCTCATTTTTAACCACATTGCTGTCCTGATTGATAAAGGAAAAATCAGGAATGGTATGATAAACGGTATCGCCTTCCACTACATCCCGATGACCCAGGATGGGCAGGGTGTCGTCTTCCTTGGGTTGGATGCAAGCGGTGACTGTGATTAGAAGTATAAAAACTGATAATATCGTGAATCTCATGGTTAAAGCATTTTTAGTTCCGAGTTCCGAGTTCCGAGTTCTGAGTTCGGGGGGAGGAGTACTCGATTTTTGATAGCGTTGTTGATTGATGTTACTATTGGTGCACGCAGATTTCGCAAATATAGCAGATTAAAAGATCTGCTCAATCAGCGCCATCTGCGTGCCAAAACGAAACCTCAATGAGAAGAACAATTTTTAAACTTGAAAAATCTTTCCAACATCCAAACTAGCCCTCTTTTAGGGATGTCAACAAGCTCGTTCCATCCTCAATACTTTTTAACATATCTGCCTGCACTTTTGTTATTTTTTCTTTTTCTCCTTTCAAATATTCCACGATCTGATCGTGTTCCATTTCTTCTCTGAGTGGCTCTAATTGGCGGATTTGAGACATCCAGCTCATCATACCTTCACCTGCTGCTGCCAATTGCTGGACCACCTGACCGACTTTCTCTTGTGCTTCGGCGCCTAATGAGCTTTCTTCACCGATCATGGCACCTAACTCACGCTCTAGTCTTTTTATTTCACTCATTTTGGGCATGACCTCATCATGGGCAGCCATGACTTCATCCCAGAGTTGGTCTTGTTCGGCCATTAATTCTTCTTCAGTTGGCTGTTTTTCGCCGGATTGACAGGCGGAAAAAGCAAATACGCCTAACAGGAGGAAAAAAAACATTTTTTTCATAATAGTATTCATTTAAAGTTGATTGAATGTTTTGTATTAAGTTTTTTTGCCTTTGGCAAAAAAACTTAATAATTATAACTACAAATCTAAGCTCTATTTGCAACAAAAGTCACACAGGCTTGTAATTTTAATACAAGCGAATTTAATATTTTTGCCCTTTTAAATAATCAAACCAAAGCAAAAACCATATTATGAAACAAGCCTTTATCGTAGATGCTATTCGAACACCTATTGGAAAATTCACGGGTACGTTATCCAAAGTACGCACGGATGACTTGGCTGCACTTGTAATTAAAGCCCTCGTTGATAAGTTTCCGAACATACCGAAAGAGGCCTACGATGAGGTCGTGTTAGGCTGTGCCAACCAGGCCGGAGAAGACAATCGGAATGTAGCTCGTATGGCTCTACTACTAGCCGGTATTCCTTTTTCTGTACCAGGCGAAACCATTAATCGTCTGTGCGCCTCCGGTATGTCCGCAGCTATCCATGCCAACCGGGCCATCAAAACGGGCGACGGCGATCTCTTCATTACCGGTGGAGTAGAGCATATGACGCGCGGCCCATGGGTGATCTCAAAAGTATCCAAGGCTTTCGGAAGGGATGCACAAATGCATGACTCCAGCTTTGGCTGGCGTTTCGTTAATCCCAAGATGGAAGCTTTGTTCGGGACGGATAGCATGGGACAGACGGCAGAGAACCTGGTAGAGCGCTTTGGTATTAGTCGTGTTGATCAGGATCGATTTGCCTATAACTCACAAATGAAAGCGGCCGCTGCACAGCGCTCCGGCCGACTGGGGGAGGAGATCATTTCCGTACCCATCCCCCAGCGCAAAGCTGATCCCATTATGTTTTCCCAAGACGAGTTCAACCGCCCCGAAACAACTATGCAGGCGCTGGCTAAACTGCGAACGGCTTTCAAAAAACTGGAAGACGGAGGCACCGTTACTGCCGGTAATGCTTCCGGCCTGAACGACGGCGCTGCGGCTATGCTGATCGCCTCTGAGGATGCGGTGAAAAATTATGAGCTGACGCCCAAAGCCCGAATCGTTTCCTCTGGAGTAGTCGGTGTAGAACCGGCCATCATGGGGATAGGCCCTGTGGGAGCTTCTGAAAAAGCCCTGAGAAAAGCCGGCCTTAGCCTGAACGATATGGACATCATCGAGATCAATGAAGCCTTCGCCGCTCAGGTACTGGCCTGTACACGTAAGATGGGACTAGCCGATGATGATCCGCGCATCAATCCTAATGGTGGGGCTATTGCCCTGGGCCATCCACTGGGTATGACGGGAGCGCGCATCCTGCAAACAGCTGCCATCGAATTGCACAAACAAAACAAAAAATATGCCCTGGTAAGCATGTGTGTAGGCGTTGGCCAAGGCTATGCAACGATATTAGAGAAGGTTTAACCTTATTGATGTCGATATTTTTGTAAATTGGAAGTTGGGCTGGGGTTGTGTAAAAAGTCCTTCGGCCTTTTTCCCCAACCAATAATATTCTTTCCTGCCGGCCGGCAGGCGGGTAGGAGGTCGTTTTAAGAAAAAAACAAAGTTTTTTTCTTAAAACGACCTCCTAAATAAAATTTAATGGGGTGGGTAAAAACCTGACTGCCGTCAGGCAGGCGAGGAACGCCTGTCTACCGACAGGTAGAAGTTTTTACACAACCCCGCCAGCGGGTCGAAGGGTAATGTAAACCGTATTATCCGTGAAAACCTGTGTCAAAAGAAAGGTATTACATAATTTGCCGAATGAAAAAAAGTTTGCAGTCCATACTTGGTTTTTTTATCCTTAGCACTATACTACTAGTGCTGCCGGGCTGCATTTCTCAAAAAAAGTTGGACCAATTCAGACAGCAGCATACGACTGCCACCTTATTTGAGTATAGCTATGGCAATAAAACTTACCTCGCTGCGGTGAAGCTTGACTTTCAGGCAGTCGACAAAGCTCCCGGGGCAATGTTCTCCAAACCACTTTTAGATGAAACTTCATCTATAGACTTAAATAATTTTGAGGAGCCTGCGGTGGAGGTCGTAATCTCTCCGCCGGTTTTTATGAAAAAACAGCATCAGGGAAAAATAAAGCTGCAGCTCAATGAAAAAAATATCCTGGCCTCTAAAGGTCTTCAGGTAGATTTGGGAGCTGAACTCATTCAGGTGGATGAAATCCGTCAATTGTTTTTCCGAATAGATAAAAAGACGGCTTCAAAACGGGAAACCTTCAAGCTAAACCTGGACCTTGTTGATGAAAAAGGCCGAAAATTGGAGTCAGATATTTTGTCTTACAAGCGATTCCTGGATATTACGCTTCCCAAGCCGGAAAGAATAATACCTGAAAAATGCCCTGAAAAAAGATTTACCATCCACTTTTCAAGTAAAACAGATGATGAAATCTTTAATGTTCTAATGAAGAATGACACTTTAGGAGTATTTTTTATAGATCCTGATGGGAAAGTGAAGGTCAATATTTGTGAAGAACTCTTGCCGATCACTTATTCGTTTGTTATTGAAGCAGAAACTTTTAAGACCAAGCAGGTCAGCATCAGATTTGAAGAGCAGGAGCCCGAAATTTTTATTGAGCTCGAAGCAAAAGAAGATGCCCAGTCAAATCTGGAGGTCGATGATGATGGAGATGGTCTGGTAGGAGAGCAAGACCGATGCCCTCAATTACCAGGCCCTGCTTCCAATGGCGGCTGCCCCACAGATTATGACAAGGATGGCGTATTCGACCCTCAGGATCAATGCCCTAATCAACCTGGCCCGGCCCACAACAATGGGTGTCCGCTACGTACGGAAATAGATGGAAATAAGACTGTTCCTGATAATGTTGAAACGCCGGATGACTTGATCGAGGATACTTTTTGGGAAGCTATCAAAAGCAGTGATGTTCCTTCTGATTTTGAAAATTATCTCAATCAGTACCCGGATGGAAAGTACGTACAGCAGGCGCAGGAGCGACTGCAGGACAGTTATACCAAAATAGCCAGGGGGCTGATGAGCATTCTGATCCCGGATACCATGGAGCTAAATGTGCCCGAAATCATCACCGTGATGATCTCTGGTGATACGAGCCTGGCTACACGCGGACGGGTGATCGACGAATTCCTGGATCAGCAGGAATTACCCCCATCTGATATTCCCAAAGTACGAGATGAACTCATCAAGATCACTGAGATCATGAGAGCGGAACTGCGTGACCCCAGTCCACCCAACAACCGTAATTTTTTCATAGATCCGCCCGGTCAGCGAGAACAAAAAGTGGATCTGTACGGAGAAGAACCAACCATCTGGAACTGGACCGTTACCCCGCTTCAGAAAGGCGAGCATCAATTGAATTTGATCGTATACATCATTTTTGACCAGAATGGGAAAGAAGTACCCAAAGAAGAATTACAGATCTTTAAAATAGACATCATTGTAAAACAGACTTTTTTAGAGAAAAACTGGATTTGGATGGCAGGAGGAGGGCTTG
>JAUIKE010000392.1 GCA_030430845.1 Bacteroidia bacterium
GAGGGCTTCCGGCCTCTAAAAGAGGAAGAGGCTCAATTGGTTAAAACACAATTTAGTCAGGGACAAGACTATTTTTTTTACATTGGAGCCGTTCATCCCCGAAAAAATGTACATCGCCTGATCCAGGCTTTTGATGTTTTTAAGGAAAAAACGCGCCTTCCACTCAAATTACTCATCGGAGGTCGCTTCGCCTGGCAGACCGGCCTGGTCAAATCCGCCTATGATTCGGCCCTCCATAAAAATGATATTGAATTCCTGGGGTATTTGCCGGAAGAGCAACTACCCAAGCTTATGGGAGCCGCCACCGCTCTAACCTACCCTTCCAATTTCGAAGGCTTCGGCATCCCTATTCTGGAAGCCCTTTACTGTGAAATACCCGTCATCACCTCCAATGTCTCCTCCATGCCCGAGGTAGCGGGACCGGCAGGCTTGCTTGTAAACCCTCAAAGCATCCAGGAAATCGCCGATGCGATGGAGCAAGTTATTTTGGACAAAGCCAAACGTCAGAAAATGATCGGTCAGGGAAAACAATGGAGAACGCGCTTCAGCTGGGATAAAGCCGCCGAAGTTTGTTATCAGGCTATTGAAAAAGCGTCATCCAAAGGCTAGCTGTTTTTATACCGTTTTTCCTTGCTGCCCCAATTTCTCTCTTTTTATATACAAGTATACCAGCCCGGCAGCGCCCACAAGCAAAAATGCAATAGAAATCAATTCGGCCTGCGTAAACTGGAAAAAAGACTGATAACGTACATTGACCCGGATGGATTCAATGCTATATCGGGTTATCGAATTCAGGATCAGGTAGACAAAGAACAACATCCCCGCCACCGGCAGCTTTTTCCGGACTAATATTAAAATAGCCAAAACGACGACTGCCATGGCCACCTCATAAATGGGCGTGGGATATACCGGTTCTGATAACTGCATGCAGAATTCTCCGACGCATCCGGGAATAGGAACGTCTTCTTTCAGGACATTGCGAGGATAATGAAAGGCCCAAAGCCAATCGGGCAAGAACCACCCGTCCGGAGCCGGGGCAGTATTCGCAATCCCCCAATCACCATCGCCTGAGAAATGACAACCCAGGCGTCCAATTCCATATCCTAATACCAGAGAAGGTGCTACAGCGTCCATGACGGGCCTTATTGGTATCTTATTATAGTACAAGTAGGCCACTACCGCAACAAAGCCAAGGATCAAGCCTCCATAAATAGCCAGCCCTCCTCCGGAAAAGATCGTGCCGATCGGGTCCTCAAAAAAGGCATCTAAGTGCTCGATGAGATCGAATAATTTGGCGCCGGCAATACCGGCCAAAGCAGCTATGATCGTGATATCGCCGATTCGGTGGTGAGGATAGATCTCCCTGGTTTCTTCCTGCGGTACGGGCAGCTGTCGGCTTTTTTTCTCTAAAAAATTTAACAAGGCCCAAAAACCACCCAACGCAAGCCCCCAAAACCAACTTCCCTTCAAGGAAATTAACACGGCAGCGGCATCTGCCTGGAATTCGGCAAAATGACTGAAAATATAGCCCAGTTTATATCCAAAAGCAAAACCCAACAGAAAACTACCCCCAAGGTCCTGGAAACTCGCCGGTTTGCCTACTACAAATCGTTCTTCCGCCGGTTCAAATACCCCTTTGCGGCTCATCCTTTTTAACTCCAACTTTAAAAGTAAAGCTGCTGACAAAATAGCCACGGCCAGGAATAGACCGAAGGTTTTGAACGCAGCCAACCAGTTGTCTACCGGAGTGCCGAATACATCGTGAAAGAAATAGGATAAATCAGGGTACATAAAACAGCCAGCTGGTTTTACTCTAAATTAAGAAATAACTCATGTTATGCAAACTGGCAAAAGCGAAGCTATGAAAAAACAAGCTTTACCTCACAATATATTTACATACAAGTTTTTGAATCAAAATAGCTACAAACCTATTAACGTAAAAACTTATGAACACATGAAGAAATTATCATAAATTAAAAAAATCTTAATTTTTAATGAAAAATTTGCAATGATACCATATAAATCATTATTATTGCATCAATAATTACTTAAAAGTAGTTGATAGGATTCATTCCCCGCACTGCGGGGGAATGAATCCTATCAACGTATCAAATTATTTACCTGGCCAAAATAACAACAATGCTAGATTTTCAAGTTTCAGGTTTCCGTTGCTGCTGCTGTTGTTGTATGTGTACTCTCAATGAGGACTCTGGCTGGGCTATTGCTTTTTGAAATTTACTTTAACGAGCATATATATTTAAAAGCCTTTCCGGAGTAGCACTGGAAAGGCTTTTTTCATTTTGATCATACCCAATACCAAGTATCCAATTTTCTGCCTACGGTCGGCACCGTAGGCTAGAAGCTGTCGCCGCTTCGCGGTTGATATTGCTTCATCAAAAAGCCGCTTTGCGCATAGGCATCAAGATAAAAAAACGTAATATAAAAAAAGCTGTTTGGCAGCTTAATATAAAAATCGTAAGCTTAAAGCCAAACAGCAAAAAAATGATAATACAGACAAT
>JAUIKE010000218.1 GCA_030430845.1 Bacteroidia bacterium
AGCCAAGTTATTTCCGAGATTGATTTAACAATTCTGGTTTCAGTAAATGCTATTATTACAGATATGCCGGACATGGCTGCCCCCGGCGATTTAATCAGTATTGCAGGAGAAAAACTGGATGAAATTAGTGAGGTTATTTTCCCTGGAGAGGTATCTGCTACGATGTTCGGAACCAAAACAGCCAATCTTATTGAAGTATTTATTCCGATGGCCACTGCTTTAGGAAAAGGGAACATCAAATTCATCACCTTCACCGGAGAGGAATTCTTCTCTCCAACCATTAATATTCAGGGCGTTGAACCAGTGGCAGACCCCAATCTGTTGTTTTTCAATTTTGATGGGCTGGACCTTTGGTGGGGCGATACAGGAGGGATAGAAAACGATCCGACCCTGTCGCTTGACGGATCTAATTATTTCAGGGTAAACAGCAGCCTTTCCGGCTGGGCAGGATTTTTCTGGAGAAATGGAGGAAATAACTTTCCCGGATCTACCGTCGGTACGGACATCAATAGCTATGTCTTGAAATTTGACATTAATGTCATCGATCCTATTACAGGAGGGGAATTTGCCTGGCGGTTGAAAGGCTCCGATGGAGATTTCTGGTATTCCTGGAAACCTTGGGAAGCCAGTGGGTCTTACACAACCGGAGGGTGGATTACCGTTTCCATACCTTTGAATGCTTTCTCAAATGGCGAAGGGCCCATTCCTGATTTAAATAATATTACGGAAGACTTTGGAGTGGCATTTAATAATGGAGATTCCTTTGTAAATGCGTGTATCGACAATGTTCGCTTTGAGAAAATACAATAATCCTGATCATTTCAACAAGAAAGCTAGGCGGTGACTCATTGCTCCATCCATGCAGTTTGCAGGAAGGACTGATGAGTCGCCCAACAGTTTCCTTTTTGTGTGCCCGTCCGGACATGCAATGGAATCATATTGGCTGATGAATTAGCTTGAATGAACAAGACAGCCTATTTATAAACCATCACGTTCCCCCTTTTTTTGCTATAATTTTATTTAAGTCGCTGAGATGAAAATGATAAAATTTATAGGGTTAACATTATTAGTGTATCTGACAGCCTCGCCTATGGGTTTTGCCCAGGAAGCCTTCATTCAGGTGCCCAATGAAAATAAACCTATCGATCCCAATGCTAGCCCGAAAACAAAATCGATTTATAAGAACCTGTTTGACCTATCCTCCAGACACATACTATTTGGCCACCAGGATGATCTGGCCTATGGAGTGATGTGGAAGGATTGGCACAAAAAAAGATCGGACGTAAAAGACGTATGCGGCCATTATCCGGCCGTTTTCGGCTGGGATCTCGGTAAGTTAGGAAAACGGCAGATTAATATTGACACAGTTGATTTTGTTGCTATGCGTAAGTGGATGATCGAAGCTTATAAAATGGGAGGGATCAATACTGTCAGTTGGCATGTCGACAATTTTTTGACGCAAGGAGATTCCTGGGATGTTGGAGAAAATGTAGTATCCGCTATTCTTCCCGGAGGTTCCCAACATCAGATTTACAAAGAAAGACTTGATGCCTTAGCCGGTTTTTTCAAAAAACTTAATAAAGGATTTATTTTCAAACACAAGATACCCGTTGTATTTCGCCCATTCCATGAACATACCGGCTCCTGGTTTTGGTGGGGACAGCCGCATTGTACCCCTGAAGAATACAAGGAACTTTGGCGGTTTACGGTTCACTACCTCCGGGAAGAAAAAAAAATACACAACCTGTTGTATTGTTATTCCACCGACATCTTTCAAGACAAAGAGCACTATCTGGAGTGTTATCCAGGGGATGATTATGTGGATATAATGGGACTGGATGATTACCATGATCTTAAGCCCGATAGTGACCCTGCTCTTTTAACTCAAAGGCTTAGAATGCTGGTAGAACTGGCGGAGGAAAGAGGAAAGATACCTGCCTTAACGGAAACAGGCCTGGAATCTATACCGGAGGCTGACTGGTGGACCCAACGTTTATTAAAGCACATCAAGTCGGACCCCGTGGCTACCCGTATTGCCTGGGTGCTTGTATGGCGCAATGCCCGTCCGGAGCACCATTATGCCCCATATCCGGGGCATGTAAGCGCCGACAATTTCAGAGAATTCTGTAAGGATCCACTGATATTAATGGAAGGCCAATTTCCCAAATTGTACAAAAAGAAGTTAAAGGTCACAAAGTAATCAACATGAAATTATCAGGCATTGACATAGTCATTATAGCAGCCTATCTGCTGGCAACGGTTTTTATTGGGTTAATCCTCAAAAAGAAGGCCGAAAGGAGCAAAAAGGACTATTTGCTGGGCGGGAACAACCTCCCTTGGTACATGCTGGGGTTATCAAATGCTTCGGGCATGTTTGATATTTCCGGAACCATGTGGCTGGTTACTCTTTTATTTGTATATGGCTTAAAGAGTACCTGGATACCATGGCTTTGGCCGGTTTTTAATCAAATCTTTCTAATGGTATTTCTATCCATTTGGCTGCGAAGGTCAAAAGTTACTACCGGAGCGGAGTGGATCAATACCCGGTTCGGGAATAAAGGTGGAGCCAGGCTCTCTCATGGGATTGTGGTAGTTTTTGCCATTATTATGGGCCTTGGTTATTTAGCCTATGGCTTTATAGGGATAGGGAAATTTGTTGAGATCTTCGTTCCCTGGGAATATGTTTCCAACTATGTCCCCATTCCTATTGCAGAAGAATATGTTCCTCATTTTTATGGGATCATCTTTACCTGTTTTGCAGTTTTTTATGCCCTCCTGGGGGGTATGATGAGTATAGTCTGGGCGGATGTAGTCCAATATAGTTTAATGGCCATTTCTAGTATAGTAGTCGGGATCATTGCCATGAATGCCTTGTCGGGTCATGAGCTACTGGTACCTGATGGTTGGTTGACGCCCTTCTTTGGTATGCGGCTGGATCTTGACTGGACGAGCATTATTCCTGAAGTCAATCAAAAGATACAGGATGATGGTTTTGAACTCTTTACTATTTTTTTCATGATGATGATCTTCAAAGGCGTTTTGGTTAGTCTTGCCGGTCCAGCCCCTAATTACGATATGCAAAAAATACTCTCAACGAAGTCGCCAAGAGAAGCTGCTTTGATGAGTGGTTTTGTAAGTTTCATACTTATGCCCATCCGGTACTTTATGATTGCCGGGTTTGGAGTGTTAGGACTCCTATACTACGATCAGCTCGACCTCATTGTAGGAGGAGCCGTAGATTTTGAGCAGATCCTTCCCTCCGCCATCAGTCAATTTGTACCGGTGGGCTTTTTGGGCCTTTTATTAGCCGGTTTGCTTGCAGCTTTCATGTCTACTTTTGCCGGCACCCTGAATGCCACTCAAGCCTATATTGTCAATGACATATACCTGAAATATCTAAAGCCCCAGGCCCGCAACGACCAGATTAAACTTGTCAATTACGGGGCCGGCATACTGATGGTCTTGGTGAGTATTGTGCTGGGCTTTTATGCCAAGGATGTCAACGATATCCTGCAATGGATCGTATCCGGATTGTATGGCAGTTATGTGGCTGCCAATGTGCTGAAATGGTATTGGTGGAGGTTCAACGGACATGGTTTTTTTTGGGGTATGCTAGGTGGCCTCATTCCAGCCCTCTCATTCCGCTTCATTTTTGAAGGCGTACTGGACCTCTATACCTTCCCGCTCATGCTTTTATTATCCGTCATTGGTTGTATCATCGGAACGTATTCAGCTCCCCCAACGGAGGAAAGAGCTTTAATGAATTTTTACAAAAACGTTCGACCCTGGGGTTTCTGGAAACCCATTCATGATAAGGTGGTTGCGGAGAATCCAGGTTTTCAGAAAAATACCGGATTTAAAAGAGACCTGTTTAATATTGTAATAGGAGTCATTTGGCAAACAGCCCTGGTGATCTTACCCATTTACCTTGTTTTGATGGAAACTATCCCTATTTTATTAAGCCTGGTGGTAGTGGTGATATGTACCTGGGCATTGAAAAAAAATTGGTTTGACAAACTTCCTACATAATGAACTCAACAGATATCCAACGCATGAATCATTTCCAGAACAGATTAGCCGCGCTGTTAAGGGAGCATGAATCCTTAATAGAACTTAAAAACAACCCGGAACCTTTAGGCAACGGCATATTCACCCGATGGGCCAATCCTATCCTTACAGCTGCCCATACCCCTATTTTTTGGCGGTATGATCTGGATCCGGGAAAAAACCCTTTTTTGATGGAAAGGCAAGGCATAAATGCCACTTTTAATTCAGGGGCTATTTTATGGAATGGCAAATATTTACTGGTAGTCAGAGTAGAGGGAAATGACCGAAAATCCTTTTTTGCTGTAGCAGAAAGTCCCAACGGAGTGGATAACTTCCGGTTTTGGGATTATCCTCTGAGCCTGCCTGAAACGGACGATCCCGACATCAATGTTTACGATATGCGACTGACTGTCCATGAGGACGGGTGGATCTATGGCTTATTCTGTACCGAGCGAAAGGATCAAAACCGACCGGATGACACCTCTGCTGCCGTTGCCTCCTGCGGCATCGCCCGCACAAAGGACTTGCTGAACTGGGAAAGGTTGCCTGATCTCATCAGCAAGGCAGGACAGCAAAGGAATGTGGTTTTGCATCCTGAATTTATAGCGGGCAAATACGGGCTTTATACCCGGCCACAAGATGGATTTATCAAAGTTGGCGGAGGCGGAGGTATCGGTTGGGGCTTGGCAGGCAGCATGGAAAATGCAAAAGTAGACCAGGAGATAATTGTTGATCAGAAAATATATCACACCATTAAGGAGGTCAAAAACGGGCAGGGGCCTCCGCCCCTCAAAACAGCGCTGGGATGGCTACACTTGGCCCATGGCGTCAGAAATACCGCAGCCGGACTGCGATATGTTTTGTATCTGTTTTTGACAAAACTAGATTGCCCCTGGAAAGTAATTGCCGCTCCTGCGGGTCATTTTCTGGCCCCGCATGGCCCGGAAAGGATCGGGGATGTATCCAATGTCGTATTCAGTAACGGCTGGATCTTAAATGAACGAAAAGAAGTTTTTATCTATTACGGATCTTCCGATACTCGCATGCATGTGGCAACAAGCACACTATCCCACTTGCTTGACTATGTAACAAGTACTCCTGAAGATGGGCTTCGCTCAGCCTCTAGTGTAGCTGTTCGCAATGAGATGATTAAACATAATCTGGAAATCCTCAAAAATCATACATCATGAATTTCCAGCTCAAAGGCCAATATCTTCCCCCAAAAGAAAAGGCCAAATTAAAAGCGGAATTTAGCCGGGAACTCTCCAATATTCTTAACTGGTGGCAACAAAATATGCTCGACGAACAGAATGGCGGGTTTTATGGACAAATAGATGGACACGGTCAGCTACATCCTCAGGCAGATAAGGGGTGCATCTTAAATACTCGAATGTTGTGGACCTTTGCGGCAGCGGCTAATGCATTGGCGCATAAACCATACCGCCGATTAGCAGAACGAGCTTATCAATACATTACCCGCTTTTTTTGGGATGAACTCGAAGGCGGAGTTATCTGGTCGGTCAATTATGAAGGCCATCTATCAAATACTCAAAAGCAAATATACGCACAAGCTTTTGCCATTTATGCGTTAGTAGAATTTTATCAGCTGACAGGCATGGATAAAGTTCTTCAGCAAGCCAGTGAAATTTACTGGCTGATAGAAAAGTACAGCTTTGATAGAAAGAAAAATGGTTACCTCACTGCATTTGATCGCAGCTGGGGGGCCATGGATGATATTCGGTTAAGTGAAAAAGATGCCAATGAAGCTAAAATCATGAATACGCATCTGCACCTTTTGGAAGCCTACACTAACTTTTACAAGGTCATTCCCTCTGCCGCCCTGGAATCCAGCCTGAGGAATTTAATCCAGCTTTTCCTGGATCACTTTTACAATCCGGTTACCGGCAGTCTTCACATTTATTTTAATGACGATTGGGAGCCTAAAGGAGAAAATATTTCTTTCGGCCACGATATTGAAGCCAGTTGGTTATTATGGGAATCCGCCGAAGTCTTAAAAGACAATTTGCTTTTGAAAAAAGTACAACGCATCAGTATTCAAATGGCAGAGGCTGTACTGGAAAATGCAGTAGATGAGGATGGAGCCATTTTTTATGAAGCCGACCCACAGGGCATTAAAGACTCGGATAAGCACTGGTGGCCGCAGGCAGAAGCGGTGGTTGGTTTTTTTAATGCCTGGCAATTAAGCGGAGAAAGAAAGTTTCTGGATGCAGCCATCGCAAGCTGGTCATTCATCAAGAATCATCTTATGGATGCCGAAAAGGGAGAATGGTTTTGGCGAACGGATCGAAATCGAAACCCCATCCTCAGCGAGGATAAAGCAGGCCCTTGGAAAGCACCTTACCATAATTCAAGAATGTGCCTGGAGATGCTGAAAAGATTGAATACTATTCGATAAGTCCTCCTCAATAAACCCAGAAAGGCTTTCAATATTAAATTTTGCCTGGACACATACCATCCAATTATCAATCTAATTTTGGTATATTAGTAAAGTTTTCATTCTAAATGCAATCAGAAGACATGCCTAACAAGTGTCATTTAACATATCCACTTTGGTTGCTTGTGCTATGCCTAAATTTATCAGCACAGAACGACACCAATTATAGATTTGAAAACCTGCCTCTAGAGATTGGTTTTCCTAATGTGGGAGTAAATGATCTATTGGAAGATCATCAGGGTTTTTTATGGATGGCAACCTGGTCCGGTTTGGCAAAGTATGATGGCTATTCGGTAAAAATGTACCGCCAGCAGCCGGATCATTCCAATGGATTAAAAAGCAACAAAATCACCCAATTGTTTGAAGATAGTAAAGGCAACCTCTGGGTGGGGACCAATTATACAGGTTTTTACAGGTATGACCGTAACAAAGACGTTTTTATCCAATACAGGCACCAGGCGGATAATATGAATAGTCTCAGTCACGATAATGTTTGGGCTATTTTTGAAGACAGGGAAGGCATACTCTGGATTGGCACCGAAAAAGGGCTCAATAAGTTTAATCCCGATACGGGTCATTTCATTCATTACGAGCATAACCCTGCTGATAGCCGAAGCTTAAGCCATAATTTTGTTTATTCCATTACCCAAGCCGAGGATGGCTCGATTTGGATAGGCACTGAAGAGGGCCTGAACAGATTAATGAAGTATGGAGATGAGGTTTTTTTTATACACTACAACCTGGCTCCTGAAAACATTACCCATGATGTCTTTCTCGCTCATAATTTCATCTACAAAATAATTCCGTCAAATCATCATCCTTCATCTTTTTGGATTTGTACGAGCATGGGATTAAAAAAGGTAAAATTCTCTCCTGAAGATCCCTCCTTTTTCGACTATCAGAATTTTGGGCACCATCCGGGGAAACGCAATAGCCTAAGTCACCCCTTCGTTTCTGATGTTTATGAAAAAAGCGCCTCTCAAATATGGGTGGCCACCTTTGAAGGGCTAAACCTGCTGGACATGGAAAAGGACCGGTGCCTGAAATTCATTTCCAACAAAAATATCCCTTACAGCCTAAATAATAACCTGGTTCGATGCCTGTTTACAGATCGAACCAACAACCTTTGGATCGGAACAGATAAAGGAGTGAGCAAACTGGACCTGAACCCTTCTGCCTTCCAAAACATACAACTAAACACCAGGGACTTTTCAAATACCAATGTAACCTCCATTTTGTCGGCTTTTTCAAAAAATGGCTTGTGGGTGAGTTCCAAGGGAGGCGGCCTAAGCTTCTTTCCGACCGACCAACATGGCAATCTACTTGGCCCGGCCCAGCATTATCAAATAGAAGTAAAGAAAATGCAGGGGCTGGCAAGTTTTTTTTCGGATCTATTAATGGACAGGGATGGCTCTCTCTGGATGGCTACACAAGGAGCAGGTGTTCTTAAAATAAAAGAAAATAACATTCCCGGCCAGGGAGGTATCCTCTACCCTGATTACCAATTCACAAAGAGTGATCAGCTCACCGACGACTATGTGATGTCCCTTTTTGAATCCTCTTCGGGAGATGTTTGGCTGGGATATTGGGATAAAGGCATTGATCGTTATGATCCGCACACCGACACCTTTCACCACTATTTGCTAACCATGGACATGTCCATCAACTTTCAGGACTTTCCTGTTGTACACATCATCGAAACTATAGAAAAAGGAATATCTTACCTATGGGTCGGCACCAGAGGAGGCGGCATATACAAGTTATTTTTTGATAAAAAAAACAATGGATTAAGCTTGGTTAAGCGGTATCGCTCTGAGAACAATAATCCGGGCAGCCTTAGTAATAATTTTATCAACGCCTTTCACATCGATCAAAAAAAACAGCTTTGGATAGGCACGGACAGTGGACTCAATGTGCTGGATTATGAAAAAGGCACCTTCACCTCATACTTTGAACGAGATGGCCTGATGAACGGAATCATCCAATCCATTTTAGAGGACAAACTCGGGAATATATGGGTCAGTACCCAAAGAGGCATTTCCTGTTTAAACTTTTCTAATGGATCGCTTACTGTCAAAAACTTTGACGCTTATGACGGCTTGCAAGATAATTATTTTAATGATGAGGCCGCTATCCAAACCAAGGCTGGGCATCTGGTTTTCGGAGGTGTAAACGGGCTAACCATTTTCAAACCGGAGGTCATTCAAAGAGACCGTATTGTACCAAAAATTAAACTGACTGGATTCCGTCTTTTTAATCAGCCGATAGAAATAGATGCGAAAAAAAATGGTCGGACCATTTTATCCAAAAGTATTTCCGAAACCCGGGATCTGGAACTTTCTTACCGCGAAAATGTCATCTCCTTTGAATTTACCGGCTTGCATTTTGGCGAACCCAAGAAATTGAAATACGCTTACCAGTTAGAGGGGTTTGATCCCGATTGGGTTTATACGGACGCATCGCAAAGAATGGCTCATTATACCAATCTACCTTATGACAAATTCACTTTTAAAGTTAAAGCAGCCAATGGGGACGGCTTATGGAGTGAGCCCGCCCAACTTAACTTGCGAATTAATCCCCCTTTCTGGCTAACCAATTGGGCTTATGCTATATATGCATGCTTAATCATTGGGATTATTTATGTTGGCTGGCGAATTACCATGCTCAGAGCTGCCTTTCAACATAGCCTGGAGTTAGAAAGAGTAGAACGGGAAAAGCTGGAAGAAGTCAATAAGTTAAAACTTCAGTTTTTCACCAACATTTCCCACGAATTAAGAACCCCTCTCACCTTAATAATCAGTCCGCTCGAACAACTTCTACAGGCTCCCCGGGACAGATCTGCCCATACTCTATTCACTCGCATGCATTTTAATGCCAACCGACTATTAAATATGATCAATCAATTGCTCGACATCCGGAAAAGTGAAGTAGGGCTAATGAAATTACACGTAAAAGAAGGAGATGTCGTAGAGTTCGGCAAGGAAATTACGGCCTCCTTTAAAAATTTAGCAAAGCAGCGGAATATTAACTTAGGGTTTTCTTCGGATAAAAATGAGATTCCTCTTTGGTTTGATCACGATCAGCTGGAAAAAGTTTTTTTTAACCTTCTATCCAATGCCTTTAAATTCACTAAAGATAGAGGCAATGTGGAGGTAAGGATCAGCCAGACTGATTCTATTCACATCGAAATTAGCGATACCGGAATCGGTATTCCTGAAAAAGATCTTGACAACATCTTTGAAAGGTTTTATCAGGTAGAAAACTCCCCGGAATGGGCCAGAAAAAGTGGCACCGGAATCGGCCTGGCCTTAACAAAAACTATTATTGAGAAGCACCATGGTAGCATAGAAGTTGACAGCCAGGAGGGCATAGGAAGTTCATTTATGATTACGTTACGCCCGGGAAAGGATCATTTTACCAAAGAAGAAATCATCAGCCCCGACAAAAATCAACAAGAGATCTCTTCCTTCATCCTAAATAGCACGCCCGAAGAATTAACCGAGCTTCCGGAACCCGCTTCTTCAAAATCTCTCCTTCCCAATCAACACCGGCCCTCTGTTCTTCTTGTAGAGGATAATGCCGAAATACGATCCTACTTACGCGAAACCTTAGAAAAAGAATATACCATTAGTGAAGCTTCAGATGGTTTAGAAGGGCTCGAAAAAGCACTTTCAAACCCACCTGAGTTGATCATCGCAGATATTGCCATGCCGAGAATGGACGGAATAGAATTGTGCGCTAAAGTAAAATCTAATTTTGACACCAGCCATGTTCCAATAATATTGCTAACAGCCAGAACATCTTTAGTTTTCAAAATTGATGGGCTGGAGACAGGGGCAGATGATTATGTCACCAAACCATTTCATATCAGATTACTCAAAGCCAGAATTAAAAATCTGATAGAAAGCCGGAAAGCCTTACGTGAACGATTTGCCCAATCATTCGACTTTAGTCCATCTGCTCTAGTAATGAATTCCATTGATGAGAAACTGTTATCTCAAATAAAAAAGGTAGTGGAAGAGCACCTGGATGACAGCCAGTTTTCTGTCGATCAATTAGCCGGCGCTCTTAACTTGAGTAGGATGCAACTTTACAGGAAATTGAAGTCCCTAACCGGTAAATCTCCCAACCAGGTTATTCGAACCTTCCGCTTGAAAAGAGCTGCCCAGCTTTTGGAAACGGGTCAGTTTAATGTCTCAGATGTAACGTATATGGTTGGATACAACGACCTGAAATCCTTCCGAGAGCAATTCAAAAAAGAGTTTGGCGTCAACCCAAGCGGATATCATACCTAAAAAATACAAATCCCCCCTTTCTTTGTTCAAAGTGCGGATGTTGATTGCGTTGGTTTTACCTTAAATTTATTAGAGAGTTTTTCAAAAAAACATGGAATTTTCCCCTAAAAAACGCTCCAATAAATTTTTACTTTATGAAAAATTTTGTTCTCGTTCCTCTTTTTATTCTTTTTTCAGCGGGTATATGCGGCCTGGACGGACAAGATCATTTTTTTAATGACGACCGAAGCGACTGGTGGAACGAACCTTGGCTACCTACCTATCAAATCAAAGCCTCTGCCCAGAAAATGGACTTCATCCGGGTCCAAGGCAATCTTTTCAGGAATGAACAGGGAGACACCCTTGTTTTTAAAGGACTTTCTATTTCTGATCCTGACAAAATCGAAAAAGACGGCAGGTGGAGTAAGGCGCACTTTGAAGCTGTAAAAAGTTGGGGTACCAAGCTGGTAAGATTGCCGGTCCATCCTATTTCGGTAAGACAAAGAGGTATTAAAAACTACATCAAATTACTCGACGAAGCCGTCGACTGGTGCAGTGAATTAGGTATGTATGTTATTATTGATTGGCACAGCATCGGTAACCTGCACATGGAAATGTTTCAGGCTGATATGTACGAAACCACAATACGGGAAACACTTTACTTTTGGAAAACTATTGCTCGTCATTACAAAGAGGTACCGACAGTAGCCTTCTACGAGATTTTTAATGAACCTACGGTTTTTAACGGCACCCTTGGAAAATGTAGCTGGGAAGAATGGAAAAACATTGTCGAAAATATCATCGATGTGATCTATGCTCATGATAAAAGCGTAATCCCATTGGTAGGTGGGTTTAATTGGGCTTATGATCTTAGAGATATGAAATATAACCCGATCGCACGAGAGGGGATTGCTTATGTGACCCATCCCTATCCAGGTAAGTGTGAGCCCCCGCGAGAAGGGCATTGGGAAGAACATTTCGGCTTCCTGGCCGACCGATACCCCATTGTGGCCACTGAATTGGGGTATTATTTTGAAGGAGAACATCATCTGATCGAAGATGGTACCTACCGGGAAGCTATTGTTAACTATATGGAAAAAAAAGGTATCTCCTGGTGTGCCTGGGTGTTTGACCCCCAATGGCATCCTCAGATGATCAAAAATTACAACTATGAACCTACCCACCAGGGAGCCTTTTTCCGGGACGTAATGAAAGGAAATTATTCTTTCAAGGAGTAGAAAATAGTGAACTACCACCCCCAAAGGAGGTGGCTTCAAGGAACGCATGGGCCAAAGACCCAACATAAACCTTGAACTTTAGACGCTTCATCGCAATTTGCACCTAGAAAGTTAGGTGGCTGAATTTCACTCCACGTCCGTAATCTGCTATCCCGGCAGATTATTCAATGATAGCTATTTTTGCTTCATTTGGACAACAATTTTAATCTACATCTGCTTTGGTTTTCAGCAGATCCATTTAAATTGCTAACAGCATAAATATACAATTAATTTTATTTAAAAACAACTTTTTGTGTCAAAAATACTAGCACAGCCAACATACATAACCATCGTCAAAGACGAAGGTTTTTAATAAAAAATAAATGGGGCTGTCTCAAAAGGCCGTAGGTCTTTTGAGACAGCCCCATTTATTTTTTAAACTGTTCTACGGTTGCACAACAAAAGGTTTTGTTATAACCTGACCATCTGTCTCCAGAATCAAGATAAAGAGCCCGCTCCCAAACTCAAGAGGGATTTCGGCGCTGGAAGAAAGATTTCTTTTTTCCCATACGACCCTACCCAAAACATCGACAATGCGAATATTGAGATTTAGGTTACCTGGATTTTCCATAAACAGAAAACTGTGTGCCGGGTTAGGAAAAATCCGGATGTCCGAAAACAGCTCATTTTCCTGGATGCCGACCGTCAATTCCTGACCGGTTAAAGTCAAAGACAGATCATCCGTCAGTTGCACAGTATCTACCACTGTACCCGCACTGGTTTCAACGCTAATTTTGTAATTCCCCTTAAAGCCGCGCAGGGAGCATTCCCCATTAATATCTGTTTGTAAATCTTCAGTAGTCCACCACTCCCTAAAAACCATGTTTATAAAAGTTTCGCCGGCAGGCTTTAAAGTCCAGTCCCTGTAAAATAAAGGAGCATTCCCATGCCAGTGGGCGCCATCCCAGAAGCCCCACATCAGGAAGCCATCCGTGCTGGGATGACTAAATACCATGGTGAGAAAGTCTCGGAGATAAGTGGCAGCCAATTCGTCTCCCATTACTTCATCGGTATCGTATTCGGTGATCTTGGCGGTTTTTCCAAAAGCTGTGTAGAAATCTTCCAGAATAGCATAAACGTCCAGTATGCTGGTTGGGAATCCACCAATATGCGCCTGAAAACCAATACCATCCAATTGAACACCCGATGCTATGACCTCCCCAATGAATTGTTTTTTAAGGTTATATTGCTCCCCTTCCGTATTGGCCTGACTGATGGTCACATAGTCGTTGATATAGGTCCCCACATGGGGATCCAGGGCAGCTATTTTTTCAAAAATATCGACGTAGATCTCTCTCCCCGTTTCATACCCTG
>JAUIKE010000219.1 GCA_030430845.1 Bacteroidia bacterium
TACTGCAGGGATCAAAAGGCTTTAATTAAACTCTTAGCTTATCATTATTGCTATGACAGGCGAAAGGATCGTTTGAATTTCTTTGAAAATTTATATGATAAAAAATTATCTTGATGCCTATGCGCTCCGCGGCTATTTGCATGTGGCTTAGAGCCGCGGAGCGGTGAAAGCTTCAAGGGGTTGTGTAAAAAGTCCTTCGGCCTTTTCACACAACCAATAATATTCTTTTGGGAGGTCGTTTTAAGAAAAAAACAAAGTTTTTTTCTTAAAACGACCTCCCAAATAAAATTTAATGGGGTGGGTAAAAACGAGGAACGAGTTTTTACACAACCCCAGAAAAATGGGCGCCAAATAAAGCTGCAGCCATACGGCCCGTCTGGGCGCAGCGACACAATAAACATTCTTTTTTTAAGTACGTAACAGCAGTAAATTATTACGCCTTTACCACTTTTTTCAGGTTCTTCCTATATGTCCTGGGGGTTTCGCCGGTTATCAGCTTAAACTGCTTGTTAAAATGGGAAATATTATTAAAACCACTTTCGAAGCTGATTTCGGAAATGGGCAGGTCTTCTTCTCCTAATTGTTTGCAGGCATAGGCTATTCGGTATTCATTGACGAACTGGACGAAGGTCTTGCCGGTCAGCTTTTTGAAATACCGACTGAAGGCCGGAGGGGTCATGCTCACCAGTTTGGCCATCTGGTCGAGGCTGATGTGTTCTTTAAAATTATTTTCTACATAATTATAAATGGCCTGGATGCGCGGAAAGTCCTGCGAATTGACCTCAAAGGTAAAGTTATTGGCGTTGAGTAGTTTGTATTCATCGGTAGTGGCCAGCAAATACAAGAGCTCCATTAAGCGAAGAAAGCGTGGAAAACCTTGCAACTTCAGCATATCGGAAAGAATGGCTCCTGCTGCTTCCTTGGTTTTTCCATGAAAGCTGATACCATGATGGGCCCGATTGAACAGCTGCGCAATCAGATGCAATTCGGGCTTCGTCAGGAACTCGGGGCCCATAAAATCTTCTTTCATTTGCAGCACAATCTCTAAATGCTCCTCCATGATCCTTTCCGTAAAACCAAAGTGCGGCAGGTCCGGCCCTAAAAAGATCAGATCGCCGTTTTCGTAATAGGATATGTGGTCGCCGATATGGCGTTTGCCCTTACCGTTGGAAATGTAAACGATTTCGTACTCCGGATGGAAGTGCCAGAAAGGGGTATTACAAAAATCGTCCCTGTCAAAAGCTCTAAGATTGAAAGAACTGCCGAATGCAGGCTGTATTTTTTCTAGTTTTGCTTTTTTCATAGTGATCACTGTCTGCAACAAAAAATATATAAGTTACGGATCTTACGAAGATAGGCTCAGCGACACCTAGGCCTATCTTCGTAATGCTCCGCCTCCTGGCGGCCGATTGTTTGCAACCTAATATTAGTTACACTGTATTAACCCGTGTTAAGACAATAAAGTTGTGTTGAGTTAAAATACCATCGAATGTGGGTGATATTATATAGGTTTGCTAGCTTTTGGAAAGCAGGACTTTAAAAATAGAGGCGGGCTCGGAAGAGGGATTTTCTACGGATTGAAGGGATTTTCCGTTGGTGTAAAAGGTATCGCCTTCATTGAGTTTTATGCGTTCCTGTTTCATTTGGAGGACCAAAACCCCCTGTTCCAGGTAATATAATTCCATCTGATCACTTTTATTTAGATGTTGGTGGGAGCCCGGAGGGATGCTCAGTTTTTTTACCACCAGATTCCCTTCAGCAAAGCCAGTGTTCAAAAGAAGCTGATGGATCCAGCCTTTCTGATCTTTTTCTTTGGGGACACTACCCTCCTTTATAAAAAAGTAGGACTCGTTTTCGGCAGGGCCGACGGCTTGCACCAATTCAGATAATGGAACTTCCAGTGCGATGGATATTTTGTGGAGAACAGGAAGAGACGGAAGTGTTTTGAAGTTTTCTATACGTGAAAGAAGGCCGGCAGTAATATCACTTTTTTGAGCAACCTCCTGCAGATTCATTTTCCGATGCTTACGTATCTCTCTGATCTTTTTACCTACTTTGACTAGCTCAGGGCTTCTCATAGGGTGCTTTTTCCAGGTGAATGAATAGATGGCCTGTTTATCGGAGGGTAAAATTAGGGCGGCCAGCTAAACTAGGTGTAAAGCCAAAGTTAAATTTAATCCCAAAAGCGCCATTGAAAGCCTACTCTGAAACCGGAAGCAATGGAATGAGGATAAAAAGCATTCAAATAGAATAACTTGTCAGGAGTAAAGGATTGAGTGACATTCTCTACCTTGAAATAGGCCTTGAATTTGGTGACCCGGAAAGCAACATAGGCATCTATCGCCGGGTAGAGCTCTACCTCTCTGCGATTCTGCAAAATAAACTGACCATACAAAGGGTGATAGTAATTGCCTTTGTACGGAGTTTGGAAACGGGCATCAGTTCCAATTCTAATGTTTAAAAATCTAAACCAGTTGGACTGGTAGTACAGGCTGTGTTTGGAATAGATGGCCGGCAAGCGGATTTCATCTTCCGAGCTGGATTGGAAAATCAGGGTGTTGTCAAGGTGAAAGGCCCCTAATTTTATATCCTCCTCCACAATCAACTGTAGCACACTGATGGGCGTGCCGGTTTGACGGGCAATACCGATGGTATCATGATAGATAAAGTTATTCAATAGATGGTAGCGCCCTGTCAGTTTGAGCCCTAGTTTAGGTTGTTGATAAGAGGCCTCCAGGCTGGTACTGAGTGTTTTATTAAAATCATTGTTCCACAGAACCTGTTGGTTGACATAAAAGCGACTTTGCAGAAGGGTAGGGGTGGATAGTTGGTTGACGGCTTTGAATTGTAGTGAGCCGATTCCACGAAGGTTAATCAATAACTCTCCTGCCACCCTGTAATCACCTCCGTGATCGAGCAGGCCCAACTGTGCCTCTGCATTCAATCGAATGCGATCCTTCAGGGCAATATTTAGCGTGCCGTTCAGAAATAAGGTGTTGATGGTACTGTCAGCTGCTTCCTGATCAATATTGTAGATGCTGTGCGTTAGCCCTACTTCAAGTAAGTCCCTTTGAGAACGAATGTCCTTAGCACTTTCTCCGGCCGCTAGTTTGAAAGATTTAAGTCTGAAACTATTGGATAATTTGTTATAAGTAAGCGCATGCCTAAATCCTCGGGGATCACCAAGCAAGGATTTATAGACGAAGGAGTCTAACTGGTTGGATTCATCAAAAAACTTGTATTTATTGGAAGCGTAGCTGATCTGGTGCCCTGCGGAATAACTCCTTTTTACTTTGGTGGAATCCTGACCTCCTCCAAGGGTGAAATAGTGCGTATACATCATCTCTCGCAGAGCATGACGTGTTTCTGCTTCTGACAGGAAAATGGAAGCAGAAGTTGGGCTTCTAAAGCCAGTAACTTCCTGAGGGGCACTTTCTATACCTCCATTATCCTCCTGGCGGATAGTATTGGAAGCGAAGGCGATCATGCCGGTATATTTCTTTTGTCGTCCTTCGAACCTTAGCCCGAAAGCCAAAGCGGTGTTCTGGACGTCCTGACGAAGGTATTTGGTTTGGGTGCCTAATTGATTGATGCGCTTATAGTCGATGCTGAGGTTAATACCGTCAGCAAAGTTGCGGCTGAATTGTGCTTCTACAAAACCATTCGATTGCTCTGCAACCTGGCTATAGGCCACATTGGTAAATGGGCGGGTAATACGATAAAACGGGAGATCTTCAGCTTTTGTCTGGTATAGGTCAAATTGGTGGAACCCAAGGTCAAAGCCCTGGCGGTTTGCAGGAGAGAAAACTACTGGCTGATGGGCCGATCCCAAATGTCCTAAGTGAACATAATCCCAGCGCCGCTGCCGGATGGGATCGTACTGGACCACATATTTACCCAAAATAGTATCAATAAAAACGTATTCCTGTGAGGGTTTATCTGCATAAAAAAATATGACATCGCTGGTATCCCTGGTAAAATAATCATTGGTTTGAGAATTGCTGGAAGCATTGCTACCTCCACTGGGACCAAAGTTAGGTCGCTGCGCATTAGCAGTGATGACAAAACAAAAAAGAGAGAAGAGGATTAGCCAGGTAGATTTCATATTTCAGCCAATACAATAATTTGACAATGATAACGCCCCCGGGGCGTTATCATTGTCCTGTAACAACAACTCTACATATCTAATACTTTCGGATTCATGCCCATACTGGAAAATCCACCATCGTGAAACAGATTTTGCATGGTGATCATTCTGGACAGATCCGAGAACAGGAAAATACAGTAATTGGCACAATCTTCTGCCTTAGCATTGCCAAGTGGCGACATTTTGTCGGCATAGTCAAAAAACTCCTGGAAGCCTTTCACGCCACTACCGGCAGTCGTCCAGGTAGGAGACTGTGAAATGGTATTGACCCTCACATTTTTATTTTCTCCGAAATGGAAGCCAAAACTGCGGGCAAAGGATTCCAGCAAGGCTTTAGATTCGGCCATCTCGCTATAATCCGGAAAGGTCCTTTGGGCCGCAATATAAGTCAGCGCTGCTATCGAGCCCCAATCATTCATGGCATCCAGCTTCATCAGGGTTTGCATAACCCGGTGGAAGGACATGGCTGAGATGTCAAAAGTCTTGTGCATCCAATCGTAGTTGACATCTGTGTATTCTCTTTTTTTCCGAACATTCAGAGACATACCGATGGAGTGTAGGACGAAGTCAAGCGGCCCTCCCAATGTTTCTACGGATTTAGAAAATAAGGCTTCGAGATCCTCCATGCTTGTTGCATCTGCAGGAATGATTTCGGCATTTAATTTTTCGCCAAGCTCCTGTATTTTTCCAAAACGCATGGCTACCGGGGCGTTGGTTAGTGTAATTGTGGCACCCTCTTCTACACATCTTTCGGCTACTTTCCAGGCGATCGACTGTTCGTCGAGTGCTCCAAAGATGACTCCTCTTTTTCCTTTCAGTAAGTTGTTGGACATATTATTAGATGTTTGTTTAAAGTTCTATTGATAGGGCAAAAATAATTTTTCTCATTAAATATTGATCTAATAGGGGCGTCTAAGCTCCCATAATAGAGCAATTTTATGAATGTTTCAGCAATTCGCGGGCATTTTCAATGGCTGAATTGCTGGGAGGATCCTGACTGAGCATGGTAGCAATAGAAGTGATTCGTTCTTCATCTTTTAGTAATTTCAACTGAGTGAGGGTCCTTTCATCTTTAATGCTCTTGTAGGCAAAATAATGTTTGTCGGCTTTGGAGGCCACCTGAGGCGAATGGGTAATAGATATTACCTGATGCTCATCAGACAACTTCCTCAGTATATTTCCCATTTTCAGGGCCACGTCACCGGAAATGCCGGAATCAATCTCGTCGAAGATCAAGGTAGGAAGAGGAATGGCGCTGGCTACCAAAGATTTGGTAACAAGAGCCAGGCGGGATAACTCTCCACCGGAAGCTACTTCCTTAATTTGTTGAAGCCGTCCACCTTTATTGGCTGCAAATAAGAAGCGTACATCGTCGGCCCCACTCGGCCCAAGCTTTTCCATTGGGCGAAGGTCAACCTTCAGCACGGCATGCGTCATGGATAGCTCAGCCAATAAGCGCTGAACTTTTTCTTCGAAAGAACTGAAAACTTTATGCCGTCTTTCTCTTAGTTGCTCGGCTTGTTTCCAAAGCTCCTTTTCCATTAGTCGGATATCTTTATCGAGCGCCTCTATTTCAACTGAAAGATTTTCAAAGGCGTTTTGCCGGCGACTCAGGTCTTCCTGGATTTCTAATAATTCGGCAACGGTTTGTACGCTGTGTTTTTTTTGAAGTCTATAAATGAGATCGAGCCGTTCCTGGACTTCCTGTATACGTTGCGGATCGAACTCAATGTCTTCGGCCAGGCGTTCAAAATCGGCAGAAAGATCCTGGAGCTCCAGTACAATACTATTGAATCGTGTGTACAGATCCTTTAATTCGGTGTCAAATTTACTGACCTGATTGAGGGCCTGCCCGATCTCTTCCAATTGGCTGATCGTCGCTATTTCATTTTCGTTTAATTGCTGATAGGCACTGCTGAGGGTTTGGGCGATTTCTTCTGCATTGCTCAGGCGGTTCAGTTCTTCCTCCAGCTCGTTTTGTTCGTCTTCTTTTAGTTCGGCGGTTTCCAATTCATTGAGTTGGAAGCGGATAAAATCCAGTTCTTTGGCCGAACTTTCATTGCGTTCTATCAGATCTGCCAGGATGCGCTTATCGGCCTGATAAGCCTTGTATTGTTGCTGGTACTCCACTACTAGTGGCTTGTTGTTGGCCAGTGCATCGATCATTTGCAACTGGAAGCTGTTGTCATTAATATCGAGCGTATCAAATTGCTGGTGAAGATCGATCAAGGAGGAGCTGAGGCTCTGAAGCACTTTTAAGTTAGTAGGCGTATCGTTAACAAAAGCACGGGATTTACCCGAAGGCGTGATTTCCCTTCGGATGATGAGTTCTTGCTCGTAATCAATGTCATGCTGCTCAAAGAAGGCTTTCAGGTCATACATTCGGATATCGAAGACACCTTCAATGATGCACTTTTTGTCTTCATTATACAGGGTTTTTGTGTCAGCTCGATTGCCCATAATGAGCCCCAGTGCCCCCAGGAGGATAGATTTCCCGGCTCCGGTCTCTCCTGTGATAATAGTGAGCCCTTTGGAAAATCGGATTTCCAGGGACTCAATCAATACAAAGTTTTCAATGCGAAGACTTTTTATCATATGGTATTAGCGGTTAATCGCCTCCTTAAAATTATTTTGTCGAGAAACTTATGAGGAACGGTCTCATCCACCGAAGGCGGATGAGACCGCCCTTTCGACTTAATGAATAAAAGTTATTAATACCTGCCTCTAAAGTCCTCTACAAAATTACTTTTTAAATTGATTTCAAGAACTTAATATAGGCGCAAAAATAAGCCTTTTACCATAAAACCCTTATTTTTGCTACCTTAGAAATTATTTATCAGTGATTAAAGAAATCCAAATGAAGAATACTGTTATTATTGTACTTCTCGCTTTATTTTTATTCCAGTGCCAGGGGGATCAGGCTGAAAAATGGAATAGCATGGACCTGTTGGAGCACGGGATTCCTCTGAGTGTTTTGGCTCCTGATAGTGCTAAAGTAGAAAAAATGAACCTGGGGGGCATTTTGCAGGATGTAACACTTCGAAAAGGAGATGATTACTTTATCCAGATCTATGCCTCCGATGCCGCTACGAATGATGTTACTAAATTAAAGGCTGACCAACTGGCTGAAGTAAAGACCAACCGCTTTTTTACCAGAATAGTAGAAGAAGATGAAAAGGGATTTATTTATGAAACACAAATTGACTCCCTGACCAATTTCGGCTTTCGTTATGTTCATTTACAGGCTGATCGGGAGTACATCTTTCAGACGGGATTGACAGGCACATATTCTCTTGAAGAAGTAAAAAGAATGTATGATGCAGTACAGCAAGGACCTAATTAAACACGCTTTCCTAATTAGATGCCTGCCCGCACGGACAGGCATCTAATTAAAAAAACCTTGAAAATACGTCATTTTCAAGGTTTTTTTTCTTTTGGTCAAATAGTTCCTATTTGATTTCGCTGATAACTTCTAATCTGAACAATAAAAGTACAAATAGAAGTAAGGATAGAATGATCATGGGACTTCAATTTAAATGAATAAATAAGGATTATGTTTTGGATTGTTCCCTTCAAAAATACGTTAAAAAAGGAGAATATGCAATCTGTTTTTTAGTATGAAGTCCAATTAATTTAACAAATTAAAGTTATTGTTTAACTGTTATGAGTTGTGAAATAATTCATTGTTTTTCATAACAATAAAAAAACAGGAGTCAAAAAATGGCTCCTGTTTTTTTTCAACCGTTCTTTTAAAAGAGGTTGCAAGCGCTTTTGGCTATTTAGAAGCTGGAAGCTCCCGGGTTAGCATCATTGTAACGCTTGGTTACTTCGTGCCAGTTAATTACATTAAAGAAAGCTTCGATATAATCGGGACGACGGTTTTGGTAATTCAGGTAGTAAGCATGTTCCCAAACATCGAGTCCGAGAATAGGAGTACCTTGTTTATCTGCCACATCCATTAAGGGATTATCCTGGTTAGGAGTAGAAGTGATGAACAGCTTGTCGTTGCCATCTACACACAACCAGGCCCAGCCGGAACCAAAACGAGTAGCCGCAGCTTTAGCGAATTCATCCTTGAAGTTCTCATAGGACCCAAAGTCGCGATCAATAGCTTTGCGAATATTCATTTGAGTGGAAGGCTCACCTCCTTCAGGAGACATAATCTCCCAAAACAGGCAGTGGTTGTAGTATCCTCCTCCATTGTTTCTGACAGCGGTGGAGTGCTTAGAAACGTTTGCCAATATATCTTCAATTTTCTTCCCTTCCAGATCTGTACCTTCAATAGCGGCATTCAATTTGCTGGTATATCCTGCATGGTGTTTGCCATGGTGGATTTCCATTGTGCGTGCATCAATGTTAGGTTCTAATGCATCAAAGGCGTAAGGTAAATCAGGGAGTTTAAATGCCATAGTTTTTTTATATTTTGATTAGTGAAAAGAATTTGTGTCATTGAGGATGGGCGGCGGCCGCCGCCCATCCTCAAATTTGGTTTTAGCCGCTAGGCTCTGTAAATCAAACGCGACTAAAGGTAATAAGTTTATCTCGTCCATGAAATTTTATTTGGCAGGGTGTTTTTACTTCTTTTTAAAGTAGCCGGGGGAGGAGATAATCCGTAAATTTGTGTTCTAGGGTTCGCGTCTATCTTTTGAAACCCTTATTTTCAAAAGAGAATCTTCGTTGAGCAGAAGTTCCTTAAAAAAGGACAATAACTAACCCAAAACCCAAAACAGATTTTAAACCAACATAAACAAGTAATAATATGAATTACAGACAGGAAAAAGACAGCATCGGGATCGTCGACGTACCTGCCGACAAATACTGGGCTGCCCAAACCCAGCGTTCCTCTATGAATTTTAAAATTGGAGGCCATACCATGCCGATTGAAGTCATACGTGCTTTTGCCATTCTTAAAAAGGCTGCCGCCTATACCAATCTGGAAGCAGGTGTGTTACCTCAGGAAAAAGCTGATCTGATCGCGAAAGTTTGTGATGAAATCCTGGAAGGAAAATTAGACGACGAATTTCCGCTGGTGGTTTGGCAGACTGGTTCCGGTACACAGTCCAATATGAATGTGAATGAAGTGGTGGCTAACCGCGCCCACGTCATGAACGGCGGTAAGCTGACCGATAAGGATAAGGTATTGCACCCCAATGATGATGTCAATAAATCTCAATCTTCCAACGATACTTTTCCAACGGCTATGCACATCGCAGCCTACCAAAAATTGGTGGAAGTGACCATTCCCGGTATTGAAAAATTGAGAGATACCCTGAAGGAAAAATCAGCAGCCTTTATGGATGTGGTCAAAATCGGACGGACACACTTTATGGACGCCACTCCCGTAACTGTAGGGCAGGAAATTTCCGGTTATGTTTCTCAACTGGATCACGGCCTGAGAGCCATCAGAAACAGCCTTCCGCATTTGGCAGAGCTGGCGCTTGGCGGAACGGCTGTCGGAACCGGCCTGAACACTCCTAAAGGTTATGCTGTAAACGTAGCCGCTAAAATAGCCGAACTCAGCGGGCTACCTTTCGTAACGGCTGAGAACAAATTTGAAGCTCTGGCTGCTCATGATGCGATCGTGGAAGCGCATGGTGCTCTGAAAACAGTGGCCTGCTCGCTCATGAAAATCGGTAATGATATCCGCATGCTGGCCTCTGGGCCTCGCTCGGGTATTGGCGAACTGAACATTCCTGCGAACGAGCCAGGCTCTTCCATCATGCCCGGTAAAGTAAACCCCACTCAGGCGGAAGCCCTGACCATGGCCATGGCCCAGGTAGTCGGTAATGATGTGGCGATCAACGTAGGGGGTATGACCGGCCATTTTGAGCTGAATGTGTTCAAGCCGATGATGATCTTTAACTTCCTGACTTCTGCCCAGCTGATCGGTGATGCTTGTGTGAGCTTCAATGATAACTGCGCGGAAGGGATCGAGCCGAACTACAACCGCATCAAAGAACACCTCAACAATTCCTTAATGCTTGTAACGGCCTTGAATACTAAGATCGGATACGATAATGCCGCTAGTATTGCCAAAAAAGCCTATAAGGAGGATAAAACCCTGAAGCAGGCAGCCATCGAGTTGGGATTACTTACCGAAGAGCAATTTGACGAGTGGGTAAGACCAGAGGATATGACGAGCGGCCTTTAGAAAAACAAAAAAAAGATCCAAAAAACGGCATAGCCGTTTTTTGGATCTTTTTTTGTTTTATTCATATTTAAGAGCCTCCGTCGGATTAGCATTCGCCACCCTTATAGACTGATAACTCACCGTCAGAATCGCAATCATTCCAATGATCCCGCCCGCCAGTAAAAACAACCAGTAGTGGATCGAAGTACTGTATGCAAAATTGGACAGCCAATTAGACATGGCCCACCAGGAAACGGGAACGGCTACTAATAAGGCCAGGGTTAAAAGTATGATCAGGTCTTTGTTCAAAAGCAGCAGTACATCATATACCGTGGCGCCGATCACTTTGCGAATACCGATTTCTTTTGTCCTTCTTTGGGCTGCGTAGGAAGTAAGGCCAAACAAGCCGATACAGGCTATTAAAATGGCCAGACAGGTAAACAGGGTGAATACATTAAAAAATGTAGCTTCTTTCTGATATAACGACTGCATATTTTGATCCAGAAATTCATACGTAAAGGCTTCTTCAAACCCAAATTCATTCCAGACGCTTTCCAGACTAGCCAGGGTTTCCTGAGGGTTTTGAGCTTCCAGGCGAATGGCTATTTCATTGATGTTTCGGTCGGTAAGAAAAAATGCCACCGGATTCATCTTTTTATACAAGGGTTCAAAATGAAAATCTTCCACGATGCCGATTACTTTAAAGGGTGTCGTATTATTGGCTACCCCGAAATTTAAGTTTTGCCCGATTAATTCCTCCTCCTCCAGGGCTTCCCAGCCCGAGCGATTGAGGATAACGGCCGTTGTATCTGTACGCCTACCAACTTCAAAACTCCTGCCTTTGATGATTTCCACACCCATGCTTTCAAAAAAGCCTTCTTTTATACCAATGGTGGGATAAGTCAGCTTTTTATCCTGATAGAAAAATGTATTAAAATTAGAATGAACATTGGCGAAGCCTTTACTACATGCAGTGACTTCCTTTACTCCACTTTGAGCCATCCACTCTTTTTTCAAAGCAGTGTAGTTATCCACTGCATTTCGGGAAACAACAGGAAGGGTGATAACTTGATCGGCCGATACTCCGAGTTTTTTATTTCTCAAAAATTGCCATTGATTGTATATGACCAGCGTGCTTACAATTAAAATAATGGATACGGAAAATTGAAAAATGACCAGCCCCTTCCGCAAGATCAGAGATTGTCGGTCGGTCTTTGGGTTGGAGAAAGCATTTTTTAACGCCTTCAATGGCCTGAAGCCTGAAATAACAAAGGCCGGATAAGTGCCGGAAAGAAGCCCAATGACCATGGCCAGACCAAACAAATAGAGTAAAGAAAGTGAGTGATTCGCAAAGTTTAATTGTAAGTCTACGCCCGACAAGTATTGAAAAAGCGGAGAAGAAAATTGCAAAACAATGGTACTAATCAGGAATGCCATCAGGGACAAAACCAGGGCTTCCGCCATGAATTGATAAATTAACTGCTTTCTACTGGCCCCTACCACTTTTCGTAAGCCCACTTCTTTGGCCCTTTCCATGGACCTAGCCGTTGCCAGATTCATATAATTTATACTGGCGATTAGAATAATGAATAAAAGTACAATAGAAAAGATCCTGAGATAAGCGGCATCTCCTTGCGCCTGCATTTCATCCTTTATGTCAACAGAGTTTAAGTGTACATCGTTAAGGGGCTGAAAACTGAAATAGGCCCAGTCCTTAAACCAGTCGGGGGCGTGCTGCCCAATAATATTTTGTGCGCTTGACTCCAGGTCCTCCGGCTTTGTATTTTCATTAAGCAATAGATAAGCATACTGGGAGGTCCAGCCCCAGCTATTGATCTTTCCAGGAGTTACGCGGTCACCGGTTCTCATAGAAATGAGGAAGTTGCTATGAAAATGCGAATTGTCAGGCATTTCAAAAACTCCACTGACGGTGGCATTGTATGTGCTGTTGTAGAAGGTGTTTTTAAAGCTTAAGACTTCGCCCAGCGGGTCTTTCTCCCCAAAATATTTTTTGGCTATTTCCCGGCTGATGACTACCTTCTCGGGGCCAACTAAAACATTTTGTGGATCCCCTTTTAGTAGTTTAAAAGAAAAGACTTCAAAAAAAGTACTGTCGACGAAATGGATCCGGTTTTCTTGATGTTTAATTTCTTTATAGGAAACCAGGCGTTCTTCGGCAGTGGCGTCCACCCGAACAAAGTTTTCCACTCCCGGATGATCTTCTTTTATCAAAGGAGCAAACTTATAAGGAGAAAGAGAAGTCGTCGTGTAGGTGTCTCCATTTCTAAAGCTTTGCAATACTCGTACAATCCGCCCACTATTTTCATGAAATTGGTCGTAACTCCTTTCTTTTTTGATGTATTGAAAAAGCAACATGCTGCTGCTAAGGCCCAGGACCAAACCAAATAAGTTTAGGAAAAAGTAGAGCTTGTTCTTCCACAGGCTACGGAAGGCGGTGGTAAAATAATTTTTCAGCATGGGTGATGGTATAAAGGTGTTAATAGATCTATTCTTTGAGAAGACTTAAAAAGGGAGGTAAAGGTTACAGCCACCTATTACCAATCCGACAGAATTTGTGTAATCTTAAAAGGTTAATGAAATTTAAAAACTAAAAGTGTATGCGTTTTATAGTCCTACTTATTTTTCTGCCTGTTCTATTAAATGCACAGGTAAAGCCGCTGCCGAATGCACATGCCCACAATGATTATAAGCATGAACGACCCTTATTCGATGCGCTGGACAATGGTTTTACAAGCGTAGAAGCGGATATTCATTTGATAGACGGCGAAATATACGTATATCATGATCGCCCTGAGAAAGTGGATCCTAGTCGAACTCTTGAGAATTTGTATTTAGAGCCCTTGAAGCAATTAGTGAAAAAAAATAAGGGAAGTGTTTACCAGGGATATCCCGAGTCTTTTCTGTTGATGATTGATGTCAAATCTGAAGCAGAGGCGACTTATCAGGTATTGAAGGAAAAATTAAAGTCTTACCAAAAAATGCTGTCCCATTCCAGAGGCTCGAAGCTTAAGTCGCGGGGAGTCACCATTTTTCTTTCCGGCAACCGGCCTATCG
>JAUIKE010000393.1 GCA_030430845.1 Bacteroidia bacterium
ATGACGCCCATGAAAAATTAAAAATGCTCCATATTGGGCATTTGGCCCAACAAAGGGCTTCCCGCATTTCTGGTGGTGAAAAACAACGTGTGGCCATAGCCCGCGCATTGATCAACAACCCTACCATTCTTATGGGCGATGAACCCACTGGAAATCTAGATAGCCATAATTCTGAAAATGTCTTTAATATCTTTAAGAATCTTGCCCAAGAAAAGGGGCTTTCGCTTTTGGTAGTAACCCACGATAATGATTTTGCAAAACGTACGGATCGCATCATTGAAATGGAGGATGGTAGCATATTGAAATAATCATCCCAAAAATCATTCGGTAATCCAATGAATGGAACTTTTGTTCTCGGACCCATTTTTTGTTGGCTTCTTAAAGTTATTCCATGCACTTCTAAACAAAAAGGTATTTTTGCATCATGGCAGAAAAAAAGGTTAGTATCCTACAGGCATTTAAAACCATCATTTGGCCCAGAAGAAAACTGGTTTTTATCGGACTTTTGTTGATCGTAATCAGTAAGGCGGCAAGTTTTGTAGCCCCGGTATCCCTCCGGTACTTTTTGGATGATATTGTTCCCAATAAGAACTATGACTTTTTAAAAATTCTGGTAATCGTTGTAATTCTTTCGTTTCTGGTACAAGCAATTATGTCCTTTCTATTGACAAAAGTACTGAGTATTCAGGCGCAGTTTATGATATCGGAACTTCGCGCGCAGGTCCAAAAAAAAGTACTTGCCCTGCCGATTCGTTTTTTTGACAATACAAAGTCGGGTGCACTGGTATCCAGAATCATGAGCGATGTGGAGGGTGTACGCAACCTTATAGGAACCGGCCTTGTACAATTGGTTGGAGGAACCATTACGGCGGTTGTTTCCCTTATTCTCTTATTACGTATTAGCCCCACCATGACCTTGCTAACCTTTATTCCCTTGATATTGTTTGCAGTTATTGCTTTAAAAGCCTTCAAGATCATTAGACCCGTTTTTAGGGAAAGAGGCAAAATAAATGCAGAGGTGAAAGGCCGATTAACGGAAACTCTTGGAGGAATCAGGGTCATTAAAGGCTTTAATGCCGAAGAACAGGAAGGAAAAGTTTTTGAAGAAGGCGTGGAACGTTTATACCAAAATGTAAAGAAAAGCCTAACGGCAACAGCGGTTATGACCAGTTCCTCTACCTTTCTTTTAGGATTGGCTACGACAGGCATTATGATGGGTTTTGGAGGATACAAAATGATGCAGGGCGAATTAAGTACGGGCGAGTATTTTGAATTTACCTTTCTTTTGGCCCTTATGGTCGCCCCCATCGTTCAAATGAGCAATATAGGAAGCCAGCTTACCGAAGCCTTGGCCGGATTGGACCGTACCGAAGAACTTATGAACCAAGTGACTGAAGCGGATGATAAGGACAGAACCATTGAACTAAAACAAATAAAAGGCGACATGCGCTTCGAGGATGTTTCCTTTGCCTATGAGGAGGACAAGGAGGTGTTGCACAATATCAGTTTTGAGGCCAAGGCAGGGGATGTCATAGCGCTTGTTGGGAGCTCCGGTTCGGGTAAATCGACTATTGCAGGTTTGGCGGCCAGTTTTTTAAATCCGGATTCAGGAACCATAACCATTGATGGTATTGACCTTTCAAAGGTTGATCTGACCAGTTTCCGTCAGTTTTTGGGAGTGGTGCTGCAGGACGACTTTCTATTTGAAGGCACCATACGTGAAAATATTCTTTTCCCCAGGCCGGATGCTACCGAGCAAGAACTACGGGATGCCGTTAAAGCTGCTTATGTTGATGAATTCACAGATAGATTCGATGATGGTCTGGATACGGTTATTGGGGAGCGGGGGGTAAAACTTTCCGGTGGCCAACGACAACGCATCGCCATTGCACGTGCCGTACTGGCAAATCCACAAATTTTGATACTGGACGAAGCCACTTCCAATCTGGATACCGAGAGCGAATCCCTAATTCAGAAAAGTTTGGCTGAACTTACCAAAGGCCGAACCACTTTCGTAATTGCCCACCGTTTGAGTACCATTAGAAAGGCCGATCAGATTTTGGTCATTGAGAATGGAAGGATTGCAGAACAAGGCACCCATGAAGAGCTGATTGCCTCCGAGGGTAGATACTATAATCTGTTTACGTATCAGGCGAGGATATAGTTAGCTAAAAAAACGCAAGTTCAAGATCAAATACAAATTCAGTAGAGACTCATCTAAAATTTGAATTATTTCTTTATGGGTTTGAACTTGACTCTTGAATTTGAATTTGTTAAAGTTCCTCAGGTGCAAGCTCAACTTCCAGTCCGTCCATATCCTCACTAATATGTAACTGGCACCCAAGACGGCTGTTCTCACGAACATTAAAAGCCTCCGCCAACATGGCCTCTTCATCATCACTTTTCTCCGGTAAGTCATGGTCAGATTTCACATAGCATTGGCAAGACGCACACATGGCCA
>JAUIKE010000220.1 GCA_030430845.1 Bacteroidia bacterium
ATGGCATAGATAAAATCTGAAAAGGCCGCCGGCAAATAATTGCGTTGGACACTATTGCCGGGTCCCTGACCAAAAACACCTCCGTTCGCTATGGCAATTTTCGCTTGCTCTACCTGATATCCTCCACTAGGATCTGTAATAAATTCATTCATTCTTGATTTCCAGGTGTCCAAACGGATCACATCGGATTCGGGAAAACTCTGGTGAATGATGATCAGAAAGGAGAATACCACAAAACCGAGCATCAACAACAAGAATATATACTGCAAAGCCACCCGACCGATAAACATCATGATCATACAGATCACGAACAACACAACTGCTGAAGACAGATCCGCGGGGGCGATCAGTCCGCAGATGATCAGAATCGGGATGATGATCGGCAAAAAGGCACTCTTAAAATCCTTTATATAGTCCTTTTTGGAAGAAATTTCCCGGGCCACATGTAAGATAAGTGCCAGCTCGGCCAAGTCCGACGTCTGAAAGGTTAATCCTACAAATGGTACCTGTATCCATCTTCGAGCGTCGTTCAATTCCTGGGTAAAAGCCAGTGTATACACCAGCAGCGGAACCGAAATCAGCAATAAAAACGGCGCCAGTTTTTTATAATTCATGTAATCCATCAAGTGGCAGATGTAGGTTAAAACCAGGCCTCCCACCAGGATGATCCCATGCTTCAGCAGCAAAGCCTCCGTGTTTCCCTCATGGTAGCGGTAGGCCAGCGTACCGGTAGAACTGTACACGGCCAGTAGAGAGAACAGGCTCAAAAGCACGATAATGCCCCAAATGGCCTTATCGCCCCTTAATTCTGCAAATATTCTTGCTGCTAGATTCATAGGTTATTGTTTCACAAAATTTTCTTCATAATTCAAGTACCGCCGCTTTAAACTGCTCTCCTCTGTCTTCATAATTTTTGAACAAATCGAAGCTTGCACATGCCGGAGAAAGTAATACGACCTCTCCTGGCCGGGCTTTCCGATAAGCCACTTGCACGGCCTCCCCTGCTGAGCGCGTTTCCAGCATCGGTTTTCCCAATGACTGGAAGGCGGCTATTATTTTACTGTTGTCAATGCCCATACAGACGATCACCCTCACTTTTTCTTTTACCAGGGGCAGCAGACTGGAATAGTCATTCCCCTTATCCTGCCCCCCTACTATCCATACAATGGGCTTATCCATGGCCTGCAAACCGTAGTAGACAGCTTCTACATTCGTGGCTTTGCTGTCGTTATAAAAGCCAATTTGTTGCAGTTCCCTAACCCACTCGAGGCGATGAGGCACATTCACAAAAGTGTCGAGGCCATTCTGAATGTGCCTTGGTTCGACATCCAGCAATTGAGCCGTTCTGACGGCAAACGCGGCATTCATCAAATTGTGAGGTCCTTTTAGAGAAGGGTTCCTCACCTTGTACGTCTGCTGCTGGATGCACACCTCCTGTTGTCCTGCCATTCCCTCATGAATGGCTATTAAATTTGCCGGCAACTTTTTACCGGCTATTGTTTTTTTAATATTCGGATCATCAGCATTGTATAAGAAAAAATCTTCCGGCTGCTGATTTTGGGCGATGCGAAATTTAGAAGCGATGTATAACTTCATTTTATATTCGTATCGATCCAGGTGATCCGGGCTTATGTTCAGGATCATGGCGATATCAGGTTTGAAGTCGATGATCCCATCCAATTGAAAACTACTCAGTTCGAGCACATAAAGTTCCTTTTCTGGCCCTTCTGCCAGGTCTCTGGCAAAGCTTCGTCCGACATTCCCGACCATACCCACATTTTTCCCTGCGGTATGTAGGATGTGGTAGATCAGGCGCGTCGTAGTCGTTTTGCCGTTGCTTCCGGTTATACCGATTAAAAAAGCTGTGGTAAAACGGGCGGCAAACTCTATTTCTGAAATCACCGGAATTCCTTTTTTTCCCAAATCCCGAATGATTGGGATATGGTCCGGTATTCCTGGGCTTTTGATCACCTCGACAGCCTTGAAAATTCTTTCCAGGCTGTGCTGTCCTTCCTCAAATTCAATTTGGTGTCCTGATAAAAAAGCTTTGTGTGCTGTTTTTATGCTTCCTTTATCTGACACAAAAACCTCAAAGCCTTTTTTTTGGGCCAGGGCAGCAGCACCGATGCCACTTTCTCCGGCCCCAAGCACTACAATTAATGCCTTGGATGATTTCATCATCGAACTTTAAGTGTTATGATAGTTATGACTGCCAGTAGGATGCCGATCAACCAAAAACGGGTAACGATCTTTACCTCATGCATGCCTTTTTTCTGGTAGTGATGATGCAGGGGTGCCATTTTAAATATGCGTCGCCCTTCTCCATATTTTCGTTTGGTATACTTGAAATAGGAGACCTGAATGATCACAGAGATTGTTTCCACCAGAAAAACTCCACAAAGGATGGGTATTAACCATTCTTTGCGCAGGAGCAGTGCCATAGAGGCAATAATCCCTCCAAGAGTTAAACTACCCGTATCTCCCATAAAAACCTGTGCCGGAAAAGCATTGTACCACAGGAAGCCCAAACAGGCCCCTGCCAGGCAGGCCGAGAAGATCACCAACTCCTCCGTACCCGGAAGATGAAGGATGTTCAGGTAGTTAGCGGCAATGGCATTCCCTGAGACGTAGGCAAATACGCCCAGCGTCACAGCAATGATACCGGATACTCCGGTTGCCAAACCATCTAGTCCATCTGTCAAATTAGCTGCATTCGATACCGCCGTCACAATAAATATGGCGAGCGGTAAGAATAATATCCATACCCACTTTTGGGCATCGTTTTTATTTATGGGTAAAATCCATGAATAATCGAGGCGATTCCCCTTAAAAAAAGGAACATTGGTCAAATTAGTCTTATAATCTCCTTTGAAAGTGGCTTCTCCATTTTCCCCTTGTACCGGAATTAATTCACCAATTCGGTTTTCTTCACTTAAGCCAATTTCCCGGGCTGCCGACTGATCCAGCCTTACTACTATGTTTTCGTTCATTACAAAGGTCAGTGCGATGATCAACCCCAGTCCTACTTGCCCCATTATCTTGAATCTGCCTTTCAGGCCTTTTTTATCTTTTTTGAACACTTTGATGTAATCATCCACAAACCCTATCAGTCCGATCCAAACGGTCGTCACGATCATAAGGATGACGTACACGTTTTCCAGTCTGGCTACCAGTAAACAAGGGATCAAAATAGCCATGATGATAATCAGGCCGCCCATGGTAGGGGTTCCCTGTTTTTGCTTTTGCCCCTCCAGGCCAAGTTCCCGTACACTCTCTCCTATCTGGAGTTTTCTGAGGTATTCAATAATCTGTTTGCCAAAGAACATCGAGATCAGCAGCGAAACGATCACTGCAAAACCTGCCCGGAACGTGATATAATCAAACAGGCCTGCGCCTGGAACATTGCCAAATATTTTTTCTAGCCAATCGATCAGATAAATGAGCATTGTAGTGGTCGGTTAGTTGAATTAGGTAATTGGTTTATATTTTTCGTCCGGGAATCAAAAAGTTGCTTCCAAACGGAAATGCAATTTCAGGCTACCCGGCTTACAAAAAAAATAAAAAATCCTCAGCAAGCACAGTAATCAGGGGCCGAAGCCCCTGAAAACTGCAATAATCCAAATTGCTTGCGGTAAAATAATTCATCAACATTTATCCTTCGAATGCTGACTTCAGCACTGCTTTATCATCAAATTCATAGCGTACCCCATTGATTTCCTGATACTTCTCATGACCTTTTCCGGCAACCAGGATGATATCTCCTTTAGCTGCCAGCCGGCAAGCTGTTCTGATGGCCTCCCGTCTGTTCGTAATGGTCAATACTTTTCCTTTTTGCTCCTCATTCAGCCCCGCTTCCATATCCCGAAGAATGGCTTCGGGGTCTTCCGTTCGGGGATTATCTGAGGTCAGGATTGCCTGATCACTGAGCGTGGCTGCCATTTTAGCCATAACGGGCCGTTTCTCCCGGTCCCGATCACCTCCACACCCTACTACTGTAATGATGCGAGCTTCAGCCTTGCGAAGAGTATGGATCGTTGTCAATACTTTTTCGAGTGCATCAGGCGTGTGGGCATAGTCCACAATTCCAGTCCTTTCTCCCTGTTCATCCACCACATAATCGAAGCGGCCTTCTGCTGCCTTTAGCTGACTAATCGCTGTGAGCGTCTGTATTTTATCCTGCCCCAGCAAAATCGCAGCTCCATAGGCGGCCAATAAGTTGTAAGCATTAAATTCACCGATCAATTGGGTCATAATTTCCATATCATCCAGTGATAAGATGAGTCCGGTAATATTATTTTCCAATATTTTCCACCGAAAATCAGCTACCTGTCGGATGCTATAGGTGTAACTTTGCGCTTTGGCATTCTGGATCATCACCCGCCCGCGCTTGTCGTCGATGTTAACCATAGCAAAGGCTCCTTTGGGTAAAACATCGAAAAAAGACTTTTTAGCTTCGATATAAGCTTTCATTGTCTTGTGATAATCCAGGTGATCATGTGACATATTCGTAAAAATGCCTCCTGCAAAATGCAGTCCGGCAATCCTCTTCTGATCGACAGCATGTGAGCTGACTTCCATAAAGGCAAAATCACAAGATTGATCGACCATCTCCCGGAGCATCTCATTGATCTGCAGCGGGTCAGGAGTGGTATGGGTTGCGGTAAAAACCTCATCGTTGATCTTATTCTCGATCGTCGACAACATGCCGCATTTGTATCCCAGTGTCCGAAAAAGATCGTATAACAGATTGACGGTTGTCGTTTTTCCATTGGTTCCCGTTACACCGACCAATCGGAGGTTCTCCGAAGGTCGCCCATAAAACTGATGGGCCAGATACCCCAGACAATGGGCACTATCCGCCACCTGGATAAAACAAACCTTTTCAGACAGAGCAGAGGGCATTTGCTCGGCTATCACCGCAGTAGCTCCTTTTTCTATCGCCTTTTCAATGAACATGTGGCCGTCAAACTGAGTGCCGGGGATGGCCACAAACAAGTCCCCGTCTTTTATTTTTCTCGAATCAAATCTTACGTTTTGAAGGGGTTGGTCGGTATTTCCCTGAACCAGCTTATAAGTGTAACCCTCCAAAAGTTGAATGATCGTTTTTCTCATATTGGTCATCTCAAACGTAAACTTATCACTTGCCCTCTTGCTCTTGTTCCTGGTTTGATGGATTGTTGAACGACTTTACCCATACCTGAAAATTGAACCTTCAAGCCCCTGTTTTCCAATACGAAAAGTGCGTCTCGCAATCCCATTCCTACCACACTTGGCACCGCTTCTTCGGGTAGCTTCCTTTGCTGAAGCAGCACACTATCCGAGCGGGATTGAATGAGTGCAAAATCTGCATCCGGGTCCCCGTATTTGGGCAGTTCAAAGAAGTCGAGAACTTTTTCCAGATCCTCTTTTGCGCCTACATCCAGATCGGGCAGGTCGTAGCTCGCTCTGATGGTTTTAGGCCCCCGGTTATAAGCCTCGTGCAATTCCAGCCTGGTGGCATAGCATTTATCGGCGATCTCGCGAAATACAGGCCCGGCAACATCTCCACCATAGAATCCATTCTTCCTCGGGTTATTGATCATGACAATGCAGGAATAAACCGGATTATCAGCGGGGAAATAACCCGCAAAAGTAGCCCGGTAACCATCCAGCCTGGTGGTGTTGTTAGCCAATCGGCGATAATTCACCTGGGCTGTCCCCGTTTTTCCAGCAAACAAATACTGCTCGGATTTCAGTTTGTAAGCGGTTCCTCTTTCTACTACTCCTAAAAGCAGGTTCTGTACTTTTTCAATGGTTTCTTTGGAAGCAATCCTTTGATTGACAACCGTTGGTAAAAACCTTTTCCTGGTTTTTCCATAATGAGAGATCTCTGATACCAGGTATGGCTTCATCATTACGCCCCCGTTAGCTACGGCATTGTAAAAGGTCAGTAGTTGCAGAGGGGTGATCTCCAATTCATAGCCAATGGCCATCCAGGGCAGCGTGGTTCCACTCCAACTATCTTCCTGGCTATAAGCATCTTTTATATAAGGAGGGTCTTCTCCCTCGATTTCAACGCCTGTCGGAATATCCAGATTAAAGGACCGCAGTCTTTTAATGAACTTTTCGGCATTGTTCTTTTCATTTGTGGGGTTATTTTCTCCGTAAAATTTATTCACCAGTTTGGCCATTCCCACATTAGAAGAAATTTCAAAGGCTCTTCGAATGGAGGTAGAGTCAATGGTGTAGCTGAACGGAGTAGCATCCACCATAGATTGGTCGTAAAACGAAGTTCTACCCTTCTCAATGTTCACCGAGTCATCCAGTCTGATGTAGCCGTCTTCCAGCAAAGCCATGATGGTGGCTAGCTTAAAAGTAGAACCGGGTTCAACGGCCCTGCCCACTGCATAATTGCGGGTTTCCCACCAACTGTCCTTCCATCTTCCAAGGTTAGCCATAGCTTTTATAGCGCCTGTTTTAACCTCCATCACTACGGCAGTTCCCCAATCGGCATTGTGATAGTTCATAGCTCTCAGCAAGGCATCCTCGGCAATATCCTGAACATTTACATCCAGCGTAGTGTGAAGGTCGTCGCCACTCTGAGGTTCTACGGTAGTCAAGTCATCCATAGGCAGCCACAGATCCTTTGTTTCGTCTACTTTGAACATCAGTTGCTCCCCTTCTTTTCCACCGAGGTTTTCGTCAAAATACCCTTCCAGGCCTACAGCTGAGCCGTCATCTCTGATAAATCCGATGGTGCGGTGTCCGAGCAAGCCAAAGGGCCTTCTGCGTTCACTGCTTTTTATAGCGATAAAGCCACCTCGCATCCTACCCAGGTTAAACAAGGGGAATTTTTCCATCCTGTTTTTTTCAGCAAAAGACACTCCTTTTTTGATCAGTACAAAGCGGGCGCTGTCCTGCCGTTGCTGGATCAAAAAGTCGCGAAAAGCCCCTACTGTGAGATCCTCGTCCACATAATTGGCGATACAATAAGCCAGCGAATCGATGTTATTCACAAAGTCCTCCTCCTTCATGCCGGTGGAGTTAGGGTCCATATAAATGTCAAAATACGGGATAGACGTAGCCAACAGACTGCCATCTACCGCCAGAATATTTCCCCGTTCGGCCTCTATTGGTCGGGGTTCCATATACAATTGCTCTCCTCTTTCTCTCCATTCTTTGCCTTGAATAATTCCGATGTCAATGGTACGGTACATCAATACGACGGCCACGGGCAGGATGAGCCCGAATAAGACAAAGTAAACCCGATATAGTACTTCGTTTTTAATGTCCATCGTTATTCAGATGTTGTCCTTCCACTACCATTAGGTTCAAACAAGAGCAATTAATAAGACATCTTCACCGTTTTTACGGCAAGGGAATGTTATAAAGTTCCTCGTTTCTACCTATTGGCAGGGGAATGCTGTATTAGTTATCTATCGACTACAATCTTTTTGACTTTCTCGGAGGAGGAGCGCAATCCATCACGGCGCACTTTCTCATAGATCTCCGAGCGCTTGCTTTGATACATATTATCTGCCTGGATGGACATAAACTCCCATCTCAGGTTTTTAATTTCTTTTTGTAAAACTTGGATTTCGCGCACATTGCGTTCGGCGTAGTGTGCATTGGCGATGTAGATGGTGCCCAGAAAGCCCAGGAAAAGGAAGAAAAGCAGATTGTTAATGATCCAATCTGAGGAGATAAAATTAAGGTCTGTTAGTTTCCTTTTAGCCATTGCTAGATTTTTTCCGCTATTCGCAATTTGGCGCTTCGTGCCCTCGAGTTGCGCTCCAACTCTTCGTCTGAGGGAATTAAAGCTTTACGTGTTATCAACTTAAAAGGACGGTAAATATTGCCGTAAAAGTCTTTCTCTACCCGTCCTTCGATATTACCTGTTTTTAAAAAGTTTTTGACCAGCCTGTCTTCTATAGAGTGATACGAAATTACCACCAGCCGGCCGCCGGATTTCAGGGCGTCGAGAGATTGTTCCAGCAAAGCCTCTAATGCCGGCACTTCCTCGTTCACTTCAATGCGTATGGCCTGAAAGACCTGCGCCAGATAGCGATGTCGCTGCCCTCTGATCAATGGTTCTACGACTGCCAGCAAATCGTTAATGGTGGAAATTGGGCGCACGGACCGTTGCTCTACAATGCGTTGGGCCAGCGTCCTGGCATTGCGAACTTCTCCATACCTACTAAACATCTGCTGGAGATAGTCAGCCGGATATTCGTTGACTACCTTGGCCGCTGTCACTTCTTCATGGATATTCATCCGCATGTCCAACTCACTGTCAAATCGATATGAAAAGCCACGACTGCCTTCATCAAACTGATGGGAAGAAACGCCCAGATCAGCCAGAATACCATCCGCTGCTTTGACGCCATTCAACTTCAAAAATCGTTTTAAGAATCGAAAATTAGCTGCTACAAAGGTAAAGCGTTCGTCCTCCAGTGCATTGACTTTCGCATCTTCATCCTGATCAAATCCATACAGGTGACCTTTGTCACCCAGTTGTTCTATAATAAGGCGGGAGTGGCCTCCCCCACCGTATGTTACATCGACATAAATTCCATCTTCCCGAATGGCTAAGCCCTCTATACATTCTTTGGCCATTACGGGTTCGTGGTATTCGCTCATTCTAATGTGGGCTTATCTTTTCCTAAAACTTCTTCTGCCAGATCAGAAAAATCTTCCGGCTCTACATCCAGGACGCGCTCGTATTCTTCTTTTGCCCAGATCTCTATTTTATCATCATAAGCGGACAGAATAACTTCCTTGTCTACCTCCGCATATTCCAGTAAGTTCTTAGTCAGCAAAATACGGTCGGCACTATCCATTGTCACTTTTTTAGCTCCCCGGAAGAAATACCTTTTAAAGGCCCGGTTCTTTTTGTTAAAATCATTCAACTCGTTCACAACCTCACTAGTCCGGTCCCATACTTCTTCAGGATAGAGCATCAAGTGCTTTTCGAAGCCCCTGTTCATCACAAAAACATGGCTTTCTCTTTCTCCAAGTTGATTAATCAGATCACTTGGCAGCCGCATTCGCCCTTTGGCATCGATCTTACATTCATATTCTCCTAATAGCTGCATTCGAGAAAGCATTATACTTTTATCTATTCAAAAATACTACTATTTGACACACTTTACCACTTTTTCCCACTTTTTTTGTTATTTTTTTACACTTCATGCTAAAAAAGTTTTCCACAATTTCATTTTTTAAGTGTTAAAAACAAACAAATAACAACAAATAAGTGACATTTAAAGCGTAAACAAAGCCATTTCAGGCTCTTCTGTGAGCAGAGAGCGTATAAAAAAAGTGGTAAAAAGTGGGAGACTTTCTTAGCTTTCGGCTAAGTTAGCTTGATAGGAGTTAAAAAAGCTGTTCCATTTCATCTGCAGAACTCCCCAGACGGCTTCTTTGATAATACCTGAGGACATTTTGGACACGCCTTCTTCTCTGTCTTTAAAAGTGATAGGCACTTCTTTGATCTTGAATCCAAGAGAATACGCTGCAAATTTCATTTCTATTTGGAAGGCATAGCCAATAAAGCGGATCTTTTCCAGGTCGATGGCTTCTAATACCGTACGGCTGTAACAAATAAAACCGGCTGTAGGGTCTTTGACGGACATCCAGGTGATCATACGCACATACAAAGAAGCCCCGTAAGAAAGGGCAATTCGGTCAAAGGGCCAGTTTTCAACTTTCCCGCCTCGAGTATACCGGGAGCCTACAGCCACATCCGCCCCCTCCTCTACACAGGCAGCCCGCAGCCGTACCAGGTCTTTTGGGTTGTGGGAAAAATCAGCATCCATTTCAAAGATGTAATCATACTTATGTTCGATACCCCATTTAAATCCGCGAATATAGGCCGTACCTAGTCCTAACTTCCCGGTACGCTCCACCAGGAAGAGGGCTTTCGGACGCTCCTCTTGCTTTTTTTTGACCAGTTGCGCGGTGCCGTCCGGACTGCCGTCATCTACAATTAAAATATGAAAGGGTACATCTAAAGAGAAGACAGCATCAATGATGTTCTCTATGTTCTCTTTTTCATTATAAGTTGGAATGATTACTAAACTATCAGCCAAGACAATTTAAATTTAATGGGTGCCCAAATGCATGTTTAAAGTTTTCCCTCTTAACACGGTACTACCCGGCAAAATAATGACTTTTCCACGGCTTTTCCAAAACGAGCCTGATATTTGTGATTTAGGAAGGGGTTGTGTAAAAAGTCCTTCGGCCTTTTCACACAACCCCTTCCCAGACGATTAATGTAGACATAACGACACTTCAAAAAACTTATTTCTATTATCATTGCTATCAAAAGCAATTAAACCCTTTATGAAAGCGATATTTTCCAACTTTATTTGCCTGTTAATGGTTTTTGGTCTAGTCTCCTCACTACTTGCCCAGGGCCCGATCACCGGTTTCATGCCGGGCAAAAAGGGAACCGATTTTGCCCTAACCTATTCTCATGAGCAGTATGACGAATACTTTTTCGGACGAGAGTCACAAGCTATTGATTATCAGGTTCAATCCGTTAATCTTTTCATCGAACACGGAATAATGGACAGCCTCTCGGTAGTGATCAACCTACCTTATTTGTATGCAGACGAACTAAACAAAGGATTTCAGGATGGATCGGCCTGGATAAAATACAGAAACGGGCAGAATAGGTATTCATCCGGGATTCTGACTCAAATGATTGCGGCAGGGGCCGGCTTTCCCCTCTCCAGATACCCTGTGATGACCGATAATCCGATTGGCATTCGCAACACAATCCTCCATGGGCGGTATCTGGGGCAGTTTCAATTTAACAATGGTATATTTGTACACTTACAGGCCGGATTGGATTTTTACATTTCTCCAAACAATCAAACTGCACTTCCGGCGATGGCCAGAACGGGCTGGGGCAGCGCTACTTTTTACTTCGACCTATGGCTGGAATATTACCATACCTTCGACTCGGGTGTGGATCGCCAGATTCAGGGAGGCCAAGGATCGAGCTGGCTGAGAACCGGAGGAGTATTGTATTATGCCTTAAGCAAAGATTTCGGATTATTTGCCGGAGGGGCCTACATTCTTAGCGGGAGAAACATCGGTCAGTCTACTCGCGTCAATGCCGGTCTGGTATATAAATGGAATCGAGGAAAATAAGGTGGCTTCAAACCAGATCATCATCCTTCCACTTTTTCTTTTCTTTTTGTACTTCCCGGAGTTTTAGCTCTTCGTAATCGTCATCCAGGTCATAAGATGAATTTCTTTGTTCCAGTTTTTTCATCTCCTCCCGGATCTGCTCTTCTTCCCATTCTTCTGACATATTAGGTATGCCCGGGAAACCGAACACTTCAAAATAATGGAACATCACACCGATCCCCCAGCCCAGAATGGGCCAGTAAAACCACCAGTTTCCAAATGCAGTCAGGGCATTCAGCAAGAAGAAAAAGATGCTCATCACGATGTATACTGTCAGATGTTCAAAAAACTCCTTTTTTGACTTTACTCTTTTCCTGGCTTCTCTGTATTTCTGATCTTTCATTGTTTAACTTCTTTTACCTTTTAGAGCTTGTTGGAACTTTAGAAAACTGGCTTGTGTAACTTAATAACTTATGCCTTAAAAATACTTGATTTATTATTAAGATGCTTAGGGTTTTAGAATGGATGTGTACACAATGCATAAAAAAGACAAATGAATAGGATCACTCGAAATCCTATTCATTTATCTAATTCAATGATGTTACGCATTTATTGAGATAAGTGCCGCTTCGCCCAAACGGGCCGTATGGCTGCAGCTTTTGAGCATCAGCTTTTTATTTAGCTCGGGTTAACACTCGAGCTTAGGAAGCTTTCGCCGCAAGCGGCTATTAAGCCATGTTCCATAAACCGCGAAGCGGTGACAGCTTCTTGGGTAGAAGGTAGAAGGAAAAATTCCTCCAAAAGGTATTTTTTGCTCGATTTTACTAATAAAGTCTTTCTACCTTTCCTAACCGCCTAAAGTTGGATCAAACCAGGTCTTTATCTCGCCAACGGGGCTTCCTTTTTCTTTCAATAAAAGGCTCAGAGATCGTATCGTCTAAGTCGTCCATAAAATCGTCGTATGGTTCCTGATATCCTTTGTGGCCAAATACTTTAAAATAATGATTCGCCACCGCTATGCCCCAAAAGAAGGTCATATACATAAAAGACATATTTCCTCCGTTTTTGACGGCAAAAAACAGCATGATGGCATTGAATATTAAAAAGAACTTGAGGTGCTTGTAAAATTTCAAGCGTTCCTCTCTCTCATCCAGAGGGCCTTGTGATTGGTGATTTCTACACATGGTTTGCTTGTTTAGTTATTTTTGTCGGTATAACCATAATCTATGCAAACCAAGCTGAAACCACTATTTTTTTAGACAAGTTGTGTTAAGTAACGGCTTAAGTAAAAAAAGGTAAGGCGCTTGCCGACTTCGTCGGCAAGCGCCTTACCTTTTTTTACTTAAGCCGGTCGTAGTAAGCCCCGGCCCAAACTCCCCAGTAAAGCACCCAAACTTGCTGTAATCCCTCCGATTAATCCGGACAGCAGCGGAACTAATGAGCCGGGCACCCCGCCCAGCATAGCTCCAATCCGATCGGCGAGGAGCCCTCCGTTAGCTTGACTTTGCAAAAGAGCTATGCCCCCCCAGAGGATTAAGCCGGCCAGGAAACCCGCCAGCGCTCCTTTGCTCGGACTGAGTTGAAATACGACAGCCGCCAATAGGGCAATGATCGTTAAGGACCACCAAGGTGTTAAAGGTTGTAGCAAATACCCAATGGCCGCAATCGAGATAATGGCCAATAATAAGCTATATTTTTTCATGCTTTTGTTCTTAGTTGTTAAATGAAATGGTAAACAAACTACCGGACGCCTCTTCGGGAGTATTCAACAATTGTAAAGGATAATACTTCCCTTCTGCCCATTGCTGAATCGTATTGTCATAGTAAGGACTTCCGGGATTACCCGATGGCCCTCCGGGGAACACACCGAATGCCTTCGGCCTTTCACCGACTTCTACGATCATCCGCCAGGAGGGGCCATTGCTTTTTTTCACCGAATTAATAGCATCGTCAAAACCTCCATTGTACAAGGTTTTAGATTGCATGCCGGGAATATTACCGATATGAGGAATAAAAGTTGACTTTACTTTATTCCACTGACGTTCTTCTGCCGGCAATTTTTCAAACGCTGCGCAAGCCTCCTTGAAAGTAGCCAGTGCCAGCTCGCGGGCATCTTCCACTTTTTCCGTTTCCTGTACAT
>JAUIKE010000221.1 GCA_030430845.1 Bacteroidia bacterium
TGAGCCACTCGTTTTTTTGATCTGTCAAAGAACTTTGTTTTATCCCTTGGGATAAATGGGCTTTTTGTGTTTGAGAGTTAAAAAAAGTGTCAACTACTTTTGGCAGCATGTGAAACATGCCTTAAACCACCTCCAAAACAAAATTATCTGGGGTGGGTAAAAACGAGGAACGAGTTTTTACACAACCCCCTCAATTATATCTTTCCGACCATGAAAAAAATCAAAAAAGAAGATCTCAAGCAGGAAGTATTTGACCTGTATGACAGTTATGCCCATAACCGAATTGACCGCCGGACCTTTGTTGAAAGATTATCTGTCTACGCAGTCGGTGGCTTAACCGTTCCTGCTCTAATGGACTATCTCATGCCCAAATACCAGGAACGTCAGCAGGTCTGGCAGGATGATCCAAGCCTGAAAACCGAAACCATCGAATATGACTCTCCAAAAGGAGGCGGCACCATCAAAGGGCAGCTGTCCAGGCCTGTAGGAGCTAAGAAGAAACTCCCCGGCATTATTGTGGTGCATGAAAATCGTGGCTTAAACCCACATATTGCCGATGTAGGCCGCCGAGCTGCAAAGGCCGGCTTTATCTCCCTTTCGCCGGATGCATTGACACCACTTGGTGGTTATCCCGGCACCGATGATGAAGGAAGAACGCTTCAGCGCCAGCGCGACCGGAATGAGATGCTCGAAGACTTCATTGCGGCCTTCGAATACCTCAGAAAGCATAAGGAATGTAATGGAAAAGTTGGCGTGGTAGGCTTCTGCTTTGGCGGCTGGATCTCAAATATGATGGCTGTTCGTGTGAAAAAACTAAAAGCTGCCGTTCCCTTCTACGGTGGTCAACCCGCTACTGAAGACGTGCCCAAGATCAAAGCTCCCTTACTCTTGCAATACGCAGAACTGGACAAAAGGGTCAATGAGGGTTGGCCGGATTATGAAGCCGCTTTAAAAGCTAATAAAAAAGAGTATACCGCATATATGTATCCGGGCGTCAACCACGGTTTTCACAATGACACCACACCAAGATACGATGAGGCGGCGGCAAAGCTAGCCTGGGAGCGGACGATTGCGTTTTTTAAGGAAAATTTATAGAAAAATAAGAAGCTATTTGAAGCCCGATTGGGCTTCAAATAGCTATCATTACTGGCTTTTTAGCTCTGCCAACATTTTCTCCAACTGATTCACCCTGTCCACCAGACTATCCAGGTTTCTGAAGTGAACGAAGCTTTTGCGGTATTTGGATGCATCCATAGCGGGACTTCCCATGTGGACGGTTCCTGGCTTTCTAATGCTTTTCGACACTCCGGACTGAGCTGCCAGGATGGTATTATCCGCAATCTTCAGATGGTCAATAACCCCCACCTGGCCACTGAACATACAGTTTTTACCAATGACGGTAGAACCGGCCACCACATTGTGAGCCGCGAGGTAGCTTTTTTCCTGGATCTCCACATTATGTGCGATGTGAACCAGATTATCGAGCTTGACGCCATCCCCAAGAATAGTTGATCCCAGGGTCGCTCGATCAATGGAACAATTAGACCCAATTTCGACATTGTCGCCCAGGACTACATTCCCAATTTGAGGGATTTTTTTACCTCCATCGTGTAGGGCAAAACGAAAACCATCACTCCCCAGCACGGTACCGGAATGAATGATGCAGTCCTTTCCAAGCACGCAATCCGAATAGATCTTCACTCCGGCAAAAAGAACGGTATTATCACCGATGGTAACATTCTCTCCGACGTAAACCTGAGGATATATTTTTACATTATTCCCAATTTTGGCATTGTCAGCAATAACTGCATATTCCCCCACATAAACATTCTCTCCGACACTGGCCGACTTGGCGATAAAGGATTGTTCGGCAATGCCACTCTTGGCCAGCTTTATTTGGTTATACATTTCCAGCAGCTGAGCGAAGGCATTTTCCGCATTTTTTACCCGAATGAGGGTGGACTGAATGGGTTCGGTAGCCTCGAAATCTTCATTAACAATTACAATGCTCGCATTGGTTGTATAGATGAAAGGCGTGTATTTAGGATTAGCTAAAAAAGAAATGGTTCCCGGTTCTCCTCCTTCGATCCTGGAGACGTTATGAACTTCTACATTTTCATTACCTTCAATGGTTCCGTTTAAAACTTCAGCGATCTGGCTGGCAGTAAATTTCATGAGGCGTGTTTTATATGGTCAATATTTCTTCAATCTTTAACCCACTCGAATAAGGGAAGGGCCTAAAATAAACAATTCCTTTCCGGGAAGCATGTATTTTTCATTAAATTTATCAAAGCACCTATTCATCCAAACATGAAAGACTCAAAGAAAGCCAAATCATCCTTCCAGCCTGAGCCCGAGCAAATGGCCTTGTGGCCGGATATTTCCGGTAATACCATCAATGGTTTGGGAGAAAGAGAAGTCCGCCCCCCCTCTCCCATTCTGTGGCACGATTCTGATATGCTTGCCCATGGTGATGTCCAAAACTGGTTTTGGGCCCAGGGTAGTAAAGAGCCCGAATTGCTGGCCCTGCGCAACAGAAGGCAAGAGGTGATCGATAGGCCGGCTGCTCCTCAGGCAAAGGATAAAGAAAAGATGGAGCCTGCAAAGGCGTCTGCTCAGATCAGAAAAATAGCTTTGGAAACTGGTGCCCAGCTGGTAGGTTTTGTAAAAACCAAACCGGAATGGATCTTCGAAGGCTATGAATTTGACCATCCATGGATCATTCTGCTTGGAGTTGTCATGGATCATGAGAAAATTTCCACTGCACCAGAGGTTACTTCCGCTTATGAAGTAGTCGAAAAGTATATCCAGGGCTGGATAGCCGCCCGCCCGATAGCTGACTGGATCCTTTCGCAAGGATGGCGTGCCAAAGCTAGCGGAGGCCCTATGGCAGGGCCCATTAATCTCATTCCTCCTGCGCTGGAAGCAGGCTTTGGAGAGTTGGGAAAACACGGCTCCATCATCAATCGAGAATATGGCTCTTCCTTCAGAATATCAGCTGTTTTTACAGACTTACCCTTGGTAGAAGATAAGATAGATGCTTTCGGGGCAGACGAATTCTGTGTCCAATGCCAGATCTGTACACGTGCCTGCCCGGTGGATGCCATCAGTGATCAAAAAGTGATCGTGCGAGGAAAAGAAAAATGGTATGTCGATTTCGATAAGTGCTTTCCCTACTTTGCAGAAACCTTCGGCTGTGGCATATGCATTGCAGTGTGCCCGTGGTCAACACCCGGCCGGGCGCCAAAGATGGCAGAAAAGATGACAAGGAAGTTTAAAGGATAATAGAGTAAGCCAAAAAAACGCAAATTAATTATGCAAAAATCAATTGTTTTATTGTGTGCAGGTGGGCCTGCCCCAGGTATTAATACCGTCATCAGTACCATTTCAAAGGTATTTCTTAAAGATGGCTATAATGTCATTGGGCTTCACGATGGATATAAAAACCTGTTTAACGGGAAAGCTGAAACGGTCAGTATCGATTTTCATTATGCCGACCGGATATTTCCAAGAGGAGGCTCCACGCTGCGGATGAGCAGATATAAACCAAAAGACAGTGAATTTTCGGCTGACTTTTTCGTTGAAAATAATATCAAATTGCTGGTGACCATCGGAGGAGATGATACAGCTACAACCAGTAACAGGCTGGCCAAATTCCTGGAAGAAAAAAATGTAAAAATCCAAAATATCCATGTCCCCAAAACAATTGACAACGATATTCCACTCCCTGACATGATGCCTACTTTTGGCTTCAACTCAGCTAAGGATGCCGGTGTACATATTGGCAATACGATCTATGAGGATTCCCGAACCAGTGGCAATTGGTTTGTCATCGCCTCGATGGGTCGGTCAGCTGGACATTTGGCCTTCGAAATCGGCGCTAGTTGTCACTTCCCTCTAATCATTATTCCGGAAATGTTCAATAAAACCAAGATTACCCTTTCGAAGGTTGTTAGTTTAATCATCTCCTCGATGATAAAGCGTAAAATTGATCATGTTGAGCATGGGGTCGTCATTATTAGTGAAGGAATCTTTCATGTATTAGATGATGAAGAAATCAAAAACTGTGGTATTAATTTTACTTATGATGCTCATGGACATCCCGAATTGGGCAATGTGAGTAAGGCACATATTATCAATGTATTAGTGCAACGAAAACTAAAGGAACTGGACATAATAATAAAAAGTCGCCCGGTCGAACTAGGGTATGAATTGCGCTGTTGCAGGCCTGTCGCATATGATCTAACCTTATGTACTATTTTAGGTATGGGCGTGAAAAAAATATATGAGCAAGGAGAAAAAAATTGCATTGTATCAACTACCCGGGATGCTCAAATTATTCCAATCTTTATGAAGGATATCGAAGATGAAAATGGTAAAATTCCACCCAGGCTGGTTGACATTAATACAGAGTTTTCTCGACTGATCCTAAGTGATATGCATGTATTAACCGTGCAGGATTATGAAAAAGCTAAACCCTACTTAGCTATTCCGGAAGCCTATGATTTTTACCGGATCCTGGAATGGGATTATACCTCTGCTAAAATGAGGCCCATGTCTTCAAAAAAATAAGACTGAAGCTTGAAATGGCGGGTGTTCTAAATCGACCAGAAACGGATATGTAATCAGGATAGAGGAAATCATGGTATAAACAGGAATGTCAACTGGGCAAGCCCCTGGTTTTTGTTCAAAAACAATGGCGTCCTTGTTTGCACCCTGTAAAATGACATAACAACTTCACGGATAAAAAATGCCGACATATGCTCAAATTGCCGGAAATGCTACAGGGAAAAAAAGCCAGCCAGGAGGAGGCCTTGAAATTCTTTGATGAATTAGAACCAGTGGATCTTGATTTCATGAAGGGAAGGTGGAAAGGGTATGAAATCAATACAGGTCACCCCATGGATGGATTGCTGGCACTAACCGGATGGTATGGAAAGCTATTTAAAAATCCTGACGAGGTCCATCCCTTATTGTTTTATACAAAAAATAAGTCAAGCCTTTTTTCAGTCAACCCTGGCATGATGCCGCTCCAACTTAGCATGAAGTTACCAAAGTCAAAAGTCCTGGGTCCCATCATAAGAATACTACGCCCCATTTTTCAAACGAAAAAAGCCAGAGCAAGAATGAGAATGGTGGAGTATCGTGGAAAGCTAACCGGGGCTATGGTGTACGATCAAAAGGCGATTATCGATGTTTTTGCCAAAATTGATGACCATACCATGTTAGGAGTCATGGATCTCAAAGGAGATCAGCGCTCTTTTATCTTTGTGTTGGAAAGAGATTTTACGGAGTATAAATTAAACTTCTGAACCAGTGCCTTTTTCTTCTAATTAGCGACAAATTTTAACACCTTCTTCCTGATTTTCATATCCTTTGCGCAATCCGAATGGCTTTCCACCAACGAGCGGGCATTCAAATTCAAATGACTGAGCAGCTCCATAGTTGTTTCGAAATTAAACAACACCCCATCAATCGTTGCCTGAATCGGTCCGTTCAACTGATCCATGCAAGTAATGATCAAATGCTTAGGTAAGTTTCCTGAGTAATTTTCATCGCACAATAAGGCATAATTCAGCATGTCTATATCCAATGGTGCCATTCTCAAAGGGCCTTGCCAAGGATTGTACTGATTCGTTTCGTCTGGATTGGGGGTAATATCCAGAAAGAGATTTTCATTAGACAGGTAACCATTACCATGCCGGGTGGCATAGGCACGTGACACATAATATACTTCGGGCTTGCCCAAGGCGTTTCGCTGAACGATGTCAATAGCATTCCGTGAAGTGGTGTGTGCCCTGGTTACATTTGGGAAAAAACCGTGATCCATGTCCAACAAAATACCCTGACTCCCTTCAAAGATCAGATGATCATAAGCATCCTTTTTTATAATATTCCGGAAAAAAGTTTTTTCCTGTACCAATCGAATATGCGGTAAAATGGCCCGAATGTGCTCCTTAAACTGTACTACCTCTTTTTCTAACTGATCTGCCAACTGCTCATCACCCGTTTTTTGGATATAATATTGGGCAATAGCAAGCAATTTTTGATCCAATACTGTAGTATAAAATAAATCCTGAACATACAACTTGTTGGGTCCTTCATTGCGCTCGACCGTAGCTCCGAAGCCGACGCCACAACTGCCGTGAGCATTCGTTTTTTCTAAGTCTCGATTGTGAAAAACATCAAAAGGAGTAGTAACCATAGCCAAAGCATCTACAAAAATGACTGGTTGAATACCCTTTTCCCGAAGTGAGTTTAGTTCATTATGAAAGGCCAGCGGATAAAGCGTGCAATATTTACTCCAATAGGTAGGAACTCCTCGCAAAGATCCACTACCAAAACTGGAAAACACATGACGCACGCCATCCTCTGTAACAACCGTATGCCCAGCCTGGTGCCCGCCAGAAAAGCGGATCACCAGGGGGGTGGAGCTTTGACGACAAAGAAAGTCGGTCGTAATGCCCTTGCCTTCGTCGCCAAAGCCTAGTCCAATAACAATAGATATTTTCATTTGAAATAAGGTGGAGGTGATTGATTGGGTTTCCAAAAATCTTTGAGCGTGTCCTGTATGGCACCGGCCGTTTGTCCGTCAAAACTGCCGGTCACTTTGCCTATATCAATACCTTGTATCATCGCTACAGTGGTAGCTATTAATTCTGCCACCAGCCGGTGGTCATTTAGGATCAGAAATCGTTCCCCCAGCATGGTTTTCCAGTAATCAAAAACGTTCTGGTTGTTGCGGTAGCCGGTTTCATTAACGTGTATGTGAAAAACGTGGTACATTTTCTGGGCCTCCTGTAAAAGGGTTTTCGCATCCATTTTTTCAGCTTCCGGATAGCCCAATACGAATTTCAGGGTTTTTTCGTCCAGTCCGTTCCAGCTTTTTTCATCACCTACGGTAAAAAGAAATCCTTTTTGCTTTCTTTTTTCGAAGCAATCAATCGAGGTGTGTCGGCCCGCAATTAGCCAGGCAAGTAAATAAGACTCCATGGATTGTCCGCCTCCGCCTCCTTCAATATAAATTTGAGCCAGACAGTCATTCATTTCAAGGGCCCCCGATTCAAACTGCCCTACCTGAAGCGGTGCGCCATCTGTAATGTGATCTCCGATCGCAGAAAACATGACCTGCGGATCTTCTACGCCATGATCCAGTAAGGTGTCCATAAGTGACCCCAGTTTATGGCGGATCAATTGTTCGGGGATCATCCCCATAGAGCCCGTAACATCCAAAAAAACGGCAATCGCAATCGAATTAGGGTGTGCTTCCGAATCCCGGCTTTCTCTAAACGTTAAGCCATGGGGGTCCATGGTAGGCGCCATACGAGATTGGAAAATTTCCTGTCGGCTTTTGCCCTGGTAGTTCATTCTGAGGCGGGCATAGTCCTGGTTAGACCATTTTGAGTATCCCATAAAATTTGGTTTTTTGAGGTTAAAAGTTGTTGTTGTTGTTGTTGGTTTTTCGCTTAGTTTTGATATTAAACTAACTAGGCAATTCAAATATACAAATACTTAGTTTAAAAGTCAAACTAACAATTGTTAAAGTTTGGAAATAAATAGTTTTATTATATTTAAGCTGTTGGTGGCCCGTACGGGCCTCACCTTTTTTAGGCAGTCTACAGACTGCTAAGACTAAAATTAAATGGACACAAAGCCTATTTTAAAATAACAGTAGATTTGCCGGTCAGAGACCGGCAGCATAAAGGTAGGGGGTTGTGTGAAAAGGCCGAAGGACTTTTTACACAACCCCACCAACGGACGCCCTATATATTCAATTTTTTCTAAATACCTAATGAAATGTCGAACAATAACAAACCCTACATCAGTGCGGACAAGATCCTGCCTGAAACTACCACCAAGGCCTTTGTGCTGGGGGCGATCTTATCGGTTGTCTTATCTGCTGCCAATACCTATCTGGGCTTATTTGCCGGTCTGACGGTTTCGGCGAGTATTCCGGCTGCGGTAATTTCCATGGCCGTTTTACGTCTGTTCAAAAAGCACAACATCCTGGAAAACAATATTGTCCAAACCTCTGCATCGGCAGGTGAATCTTTAGCAGCCGGGGTCATTTTCACCTTTCCTGCCCTGGTGTTGATGGGCTACTGGACGGAATTTAATTATCTGGAAACGATGTTGGTGGCACTTTGTGGTGGGGTTTTAGGTGTCCTTTTCACGGTACCTTTACGCTCAGCACTAATCGTTCGTCAAAAGTTACAATTCCCCGAGGGGGTGGCCACTGCGGAGGTTTTGAAATCCGGAGAAGAAGGCGGTAAAGCCATTCGTTTTTTGATGTGGGGTGCCCTAACCGGAGCGGTTATCAAACTGATAGAATCGGGTTTGAAAATATGGAATGGAGTGGCGGAAGCGGCTGCAGTAGCCGGCAATAAAGCCTATCTGTATTTCGGAATGAACCTCTCCCCTGCCCTGATTGCAGTCGGATATATTGTCGGGATCCGAATTGCTTCTCTGGTATTTATTGGAGGGGTCATTAGCTGGTGGGTAGCAATCCCAATTTATGTTGCTATAACTGGTACACCTGAAGGCAGCAGCGCCGTGGATCTGGGATACAATATCTGGAGCGGACAGATTCGCTATCTGGGAGTTGGAGCGATGGTGGTTGGTGGTTTGTGGGCCTTGATCGACCTGCGAAAGTCGATTGGTTATGCGGTCAGCAGCGGTGTTAAGGCTATCCGTACAAAAATAGATTACAGTAAAATCCTTCGTACGGAGCGCGACGCCCCCATGTCATGGGTTATTATAGCCATCGGCGTGATGATCATTCCTATTTTTATCATCTACTTACGTATGGTCGAGCAGGCGTCTATTTCCGCCCTTATGGCTATTCTGATGGTTATTGCCGGATTTCTTTTCTCGGCGGTGGCTGGTTATATGGCCGGTTTGGTGGGTAGCTCGAACAACCCTATTTCCGGAGTAACCATTGCCACTATTTTGACTTCGGCGCTTATTCTTCTGGCCTTAATGGGGTCGGGAGCAGAAAAAGGACCGGCTGCTGCAATTATGATCGGAGCAGTGGTCTGTTGTGCAGCAGCCATTGCGGGGGATAATATGCAAGATTTAAAAGCCGGTAACATTCTTGGCGCAACGCCCCAGAAACAGCAGATCATGCAGATGGTCGGAGTGGTTTCGGCGGCGCTGGTCTTGCCACTGGTACTACAGCTTCTGTTAACAGGCTATGGATTTGGCCCGGCTACGCCGGAAAATCCGGACGCCCTGGCCGCTCCACAGGCAACCTTAATGGAAAGTGTCGCCAGAGGTGTTTTCTCTGGTAATCTTCCCTGGACGATGGTCTATATTGGAATGGGAATAGGTGTGGCCATCATTATTCTGGACCAGTATTTGAAAGGCAAAGGCAACAAATTCGGCGTGCCTGTTTTGGCTGTAGCGGTAGGTTTATACCTTCCTTTTGAGCTGGATAGTGCTATTATGTTAGGTGGTGTAGTAGCCTGGTTGGTAAGTAGATATCAGAAGGGCATGAAAGCTTCAAAAGGAGAAGCCCATAAAGGAGCTGAAAAAGCCAGTGAGCGTACCGGCCTGCTCATCGCTTCCGGCCTTATTACGGGAGAAGCATTGATCGGAATTTTACTGGCTATCCCAGTTGCCATTACTCAGCGGTCGGATGTATTGTCGCTCGGCCTTGATCTGGGCGTCATTGGAACGATATTGGGTAGTGTTGTTATCCTGATTGTATGTTATTGGTTGTACGCCCGTGCAACGGAGGCTTATAAAGAAGGGTAATTAAAAAATTGGGGTTGTATAAAAAGTCCTTCGGCCTTTTCACACAACCAATAATATGTTTTTTGGAGGCGGTTTAAAGAAAAAAACTTCGTTTTTTTCTTTAAACCGCCTCCAAAACAAAATTATCTGGGGTGGGTAAAAACGCCCTGCCGTCGGCAAGCCTTTGGCGGCCGATGGAGGAACGAGTTTTTACACAACCCCAACCATCTTCTCGTTTTGCGACAATACTTATCAAATTCCTCCAGATACTTCGGCGGACTATTGTATCGCTTTCTTTTACCGGCAATGTATTCTTTGGCGACTTGCCCTGGCCGAAGCAGGATTGACCAAAAAGTAAACAGAAAGCCTTTGTCCAGATTAAGGAGGTTTTCGAGAAAGTCTTTGAGGAGTTCTCCTGTTTTTAGCCGACGATTAGAAAAGGACCGTTGCCCACAATGCGGGCAGAAGTTGTCTTCGATTAGTGTACCACAGTTTTTACAGGAAAATGAAGTATGTGGATTAGGTTTTTCCATGATAAAATATAGGAAAAAGTCAAGGACTTTTTCCTATATATAAAAGCTGATTGGCGTTAAAAAATAAGCAAACTAAAGTTCGCTGTCCTGGCAAGCTGAAGCTTACTGTCCGATAGCTTACCAAAAAATAATTTATTCGGCTGTTATAAATTTAACCGCAATAAGGTTGCCCTACGGAGTACCAGAAGTATTTTTAATAAACCCAGCCACATCCTTCTTAAATTTCTCCAAAGAAGGCTGGTGAGTATACATCATGTGCCCTGCCTCATAGTATTCCATTATAATGTTGTCCTTAATGTTTTTGGGTAAGCCCAAGTGGTTAATGGTGTATTCCACGCCGTAAAAAACGGTGGCAATGTCATAAATACCATTGAGAACCAAGACCTTCATGTTCGGATCACGAGTCAGGGTCCGAGCCATGTCGATCCCGGTGTTGATAGCAGCCTGGGTACCCCAGCGCTGATTGCCCTGATGGCTCCAATCCCAGCGCCAGCCCTCCCGGCCACCAGCAGAGGTGGTATAGGTCAGGCCTTTGTCGACACCTAAATCGCCATAGAAGTAATCCAGAAAGGCTGAGATATAAGCTGGGGAAATGGCGGAACTCTGCGGATCATGATCGCCGGTCTGGCTGATGCCATCCATATTGATCCCGGTGAACCGAGAATCCAGACGTCCGACGATAGCGCCCTCATCTCGCATGAATTCGGCGAAGAATTCGCCATTGGTGACCCTTAGGTCTGCTTTATACCAATAATCGGCCTCTGTGCCGGTGTAGTCGCCCAGTTTTTGGGCCATCGCTCTTTTTTCGGTTTCCGAAAGCTGATCTCCTTTGTATAAGGCCGGGACATATTCATTTTCGGTAAATGCCCGGATCTCATCCAGAAAGTCATACACATTGGCGGGCTTGTCCTTGATTTTATCGTGATACCAGGCCGTGGCAGCATAGGTTGGAAAATGAACGACATAGGGCATATCATCACCTGGAGGGAATATCAGGGTTCGGAGGTCAAATACGGCTGACACCATAATGACGCCGTTCATGGCAATACCTTGTCCCAATAGATTAGCCATCAGGCCGGCATTGCGAAAGGTGCCATAACTTTCTCCCAGTAAATACTTCGGCGAGTTCATGCGGTCGTATTCGATCAGGAATTGTCTGATGAATAAGCCAATACTTCGAATATCCTGATCCACCCCCCAAAAGTCTTTAAACTCAGCCTTGCCTACCGGTACACTCAGGCCCGTACCGACGGGGTCGATCATGACAAGGTCAGCCACATCCAGGATGGAATAATCGTTATTGACCACTTCATATGGCGCAGCAGGCGTGAATTCAGTATCCTGTACATTGATCCGTTTGGGGCCCAGTACGCCCATATGCAGCCAAAAAGAAGACGAGCCGGGGCCTCCGTTAAAGGCAAATACGATGGGGCGCTGGCGGGTGTTGCTGACCCCATTTTTGGTATAGCTGGTAAACCCAAAAAGAGCGATGGGTTCATTGGTTTCACTGCGCAACAACATTGTGCCCGCTCTTGCCGTGAACTTTATATTGGTGCCGCCTATGGTGGCTTCATGCTGCGTTTCGGACAATTGCGGCTCCGGAATGGGAGCCATTTCTTTTTTGCTCGGCTCAGTTTGGGCATAAGTGAATATAGCCAAGGTGAGTAAAAAAATGAAAGAAGTAATTTTTTTCATGCTAATTTATTTTAGAGTTAAAGTGTGCGGGAAGTCAGTATGCCCTAACATAGAAAATTAAAATTATCCCTCGCCGAGGAGATAATTTTAATTTTCTATGTTAGGAGCTAGAGGCTCCCGCCGGGAAGTTTTGGAAAAATACAAAACCTCGCTGTAATTCTACCCTAAAATTCACCTTTCTACTCGGCCGCCAATACCTCGGCAGGATTGATCCTGTTCGTTCGATGTAAGTGAAAAAATATGATCAAACCTGAAATCCCAAGGCATAAGAGTACAGCTAGCAAAAACAGGCCTCCGTTTATTTGTATATGAAAAGCATAATTATTCAGCCAGGCATCCAGAAAATAATAGGCAAAGGGCAGGGCAAAAATCAAGGCAAAAGTGAATACAATCAGAAAGTCTTTGCCCAGCAGGCGGAGAAGATGATAAGGGCTGGCTCCCAATACCCTCCTTATGCCAATTTCTTTAAGTTTAAGCTGGACAATAAAGTTGATCAAACCAAAAAGCCCTACAACAGAGATCAGTATGGCAATGATGGTAAAGGAACTGACCAGGGAACTAAACCTGCGCTCGGCAGTGTACGCTTGTGCAAAGGCTTCGTCGACAAAATTATACTCAAAAGGATCTGTGGAAAATTCACCCCAGATTTCCTCTAGCTGCCCCAACAGGCTGTTTAGATTTTCGGTATCCAGTTTGACGAGTAAATTATCCGGGCTAACCCGGTAGCCGGGAGGGTACAAAAAGTAGGCCAGCGGAACCAACTGAGAATGCAGGGTCGTGTTATGGTGATCTTCTACTACTCCCACTACTGTTCGTTGCTTGCCTCCGATCTCCAGTTGTTGCCCTACAATGTCCTCCAGACCGATGTATTCCTGCGCCTTGGCGTTTAGGATGACACTTCTCGCTGAGTCTACTAACAGTGGCCTGGTAAAATTCCCTCCGGCTTTGAACGGTATCCCCAACAAGTCAAAATAATCCTGATCGATGCCTACAATATCAATCACATAATCGTTTTCCGGGTCGGCGCCTTGCCATGAAAGTTCCCAGGTATTATTTAATGCGCTTGGAAGATCCTCTCCTGTTCCAGTTGCCCCCAATACCCCGGGCGCTTCTGATATTTGCTCTTTCAACAGGTCCAACCGCTCTTGGACTGATC
>JAUIKE010000011.1 GCA_030430845.1 Bacteroidia bacterium
GATTCTCTCAAGGGCTGTGCCTGGAGAAAGGAAAGGCCTACAAACGTAAATAATATGGAGAGTAAACATCCGCGTTTCATAGCGTCTGATTTTAATTTTGTATTTGGATTTGTACTAGAGTAACGTAAAGTTCCCGGTTTTTTTCATAAGAAGATGTTAAAAACTGTTATTTAAAACTCGGGACAGATAACAGCCTGTGTTACGTTGGGCTTTTGGTACAGCTTAATGATATAATAAGCGCCCAATTCAAAGCCTCCTAGTGTGTTGGAAGCCTTGCTGAGAGAGGAGATGTTAAAGTCATAGGCCAACCCGACCCTCAGGTCATTGATCTGAGCTCCAACCATGATCTCAAAGGCGTCCCCTAATCTGTAACCAGGCCCGGCCAGTAATTCGATGTCTTCATTGATCTGGTATCCAGCCAGGGCCTGAACACCAATTTCCCAGGTTCCCTTGGTTGTTTGACCAATAAAAGAAGGCGTCACACTCCATTGATCATTCACCTGGCGCTTCCAGCGGCCGTGTGCTCTGATGGTCATTGGGCGCTTGTTGTCATCCTGTCCGGCACCGGCAGTAATCAAGTTATACTCCGACTGCGGAATGTGGCCTACTGTCAAGCCTACCTCCACATTGTTTTTTTCATCCACCGCCGCACGCAGCAACAAACCTGCGTTGATATCCAGGTAAGATTTCTTTTCGGCCAAATCGCTATCCTGGGAAGGGTTATTGCGATCGAGAGTAAGCGGATCAAATTCGTCGGAGAAAATCAATCTTTGCTGATCCAGCCGACGAGTCATAGAGCCTGCCTGTACGCCAAGCGTCAGCACATTTTTTCCGGCTTTATCCAAAGAAGCGTGATAAGCTGCTGTTAAAAGTGAGCCTTGCGTACGAAGACGGGACGTTCCTGCTTTGTCATTAATCGTGACGATCCCGATCCCGACCCAGTCATTTTTGCGGAATCCCCGAACGATGGGGGCATCTATGAAGAAAGCCGGCGTCGTATATTGATTAGGCAAAAAACTGGCCCATTGATCCCGGTATATTCCACCAACCCGCGCCGTACCGTAATAGGCCCCCGCCAAGGCAGGATTGAGGGTGAGCGGAGACATATTATACATTGTAAAGTGTATGTCCTGCGCTTTTAGCCCGCCTAAACTCAATACCAGGAATAGAGAAAAAAACAGTGGTCTAAGTATCTTCATTCGCCTACTTTTTTATATTTAGGATGTGCTGCTCGCCAAAATATAGCTTTTTTTCAAAAGTTAATAAGTTTTCTTATGGGTGCCTCTAACTGCTCATGTGGAAACCTGATTTTACTTGCCCTTCTACATTCTACTTTCTACCCAAATTGTGTTGCCCCCCAAATTACTTCACACCTTTAACAACTTTTACAATTTCATCCTCCTCAATATCCATCATACACTTAAAATGCTTTTTGGGGCATTTTTTGTGTCCGATCTTTGAACAAGGCCTGCATTTCAAGCCCTTCACTTCAATACTCGTATTGCGTTCAACACCTTCTGGATAATAAGGATACATGCCAAACTCGGGAATGGTATTTCCCCAAACCGATATAATATCTTTCCCAAAAGCTGCTGCCATATGCATTAAGCCGGTATCATGGGCGATCACCTTTTCAGCTTGTCGAACAAGCGAAGCAGATCCATTGAGTGTCAACTGACCGCAGGCATTAACTACATGAGGCCCGGCGTTTTGGACAATTTCATCCCCTTTTTCTGCTTCATCCGGCCCTCCAAGTAATACGATCGGCTTCTTTAATTTTTTACAAACATCAATGATCTTGGAGACCGGTAATCGTTTGGTCGCATGTGCCGCCCCGGTTACAAAAGCAATATAAGGAATTTCTTTTCCCTCCTGGACATCCAAATATGGCATTATGGTTGGGAACCGACCAAAAAAAGTGGGAATATTGATTTCTTCCTCGGGTGGAATAAAATAATCCAGTCCTTTACCATCATTTTGTACCCCTACTGGAGCCAAGATTTCGAGATTACGATCAACAATGTGCTTGTCGGGCAGCCGGTTGATCTTGAAATTGACCATCAGCCATTTTTCGAAGTTAATCTTGTCAAAAGCCAGGCTTTTTACTTTTAAGGCTCTTTTAACCTGAAATGAACGAATGTTCTTGTGCAGGTCGATAATCAGGTCGAAGCCTTCCGCTTTCAAGGCCGGTAATACCTCTGCAACCTTCTTTTCTATAAGGTGCAATTGATCAATATAAGGATTAGCCTTCAAAACCGCTCCAAACCTCTTTTTTGCCAAAAAATGTACTTCTGCTCCCAATTGCTGCTTGACTACCCGGATCACGGGGGTTGTTAAAATAATATCTCCAATGGATGAGAATCGAATGATGAGTATTTTTTTCATTAATTTCTACTTGCAAAAAAATAAACATGAGCCATCCCCTATTTTTCAAACGAGGATTTAGAAAAAACGACCATTCAACTAAACTTTGATTTTCAATTCGTTGTCCGTTGTTCGTTGTTCGTTTAATCGCGAGCAACGAGCAACCAACAACGAGCAACAAAAGCTAAATAATTGAAAAGCCAGGCTTTATAAGTTGCTTCAAAAATTCGGGATGACTCCTGTTTGTTAGTTTAAAACCTCTACCTGAATATTCTCTGAATCGATTCGCGACACTTCCGTCATTTTTCCAGCCTCAAAAAGACTGTCAAATTCGGCTACTTCGCGAGCGTCATCTTCTGGTTTATAATTAATGTAATCTGCAAAGCGAATTCCTTCCACCATTCTTATATTATAGGCCTCCCGAAAACGAGCTCCGCCTCCATCTGTTAAATAATTATAGGCCAGGTATCCAATCGTATAATTATCGCGATGGATCCAGTATACAAATTCATCTTCAAAGTCCTTTCCGCCACCTTCCTGTGCAAAGGTGACCTTCACTTCGTGATAGGGTTCGCCTTTGATAGTCGTTTCTCCCAGGTAGGTTCGGTTAACAGCCGGATCTAAAAGAAAATAAGGAAGTTGTACAAAATACAGGACTGAATTAACCGAATTGGAATAAGCGCTGGAGTCTTTAGCGGATAGGGCAACTCTTTCCCCATTAATTTCCCGATGAAAACCTCCATTGCTCAAAACATCGCGAATGTTATTGCCTTCTTCGGTAAAAATTCGCTCGTAGGTAAATCCCCCATTATTCCGCCTGGAGGTATAATGACGATCTCTGAAGTCAAACTCGATGAAAGCATGATCGTACAGATCACCTCCATGCTGCTCAATAGCCTGTCTGATGAGGCTGGTAGCCTGATCTTCTTCTATCGGAGGCGTTTCTACCACTTCAGGCTCAGATGATTCGCCGGCATCTTCAGTTGCGGAGCTACATGCCAGTAAAAAGAAACTTAGAAAAAGAAAATAAGAGATACGGATTTTCATGTGTGTCATTTTTTGGTTTGGCTCAAACATCTCAAAAATAAGAAAGGGATTTGGTCCTGGCCAAGACATGTCATGTCTAGACATGACATGTCCTACCAAACAGAGGTTAAACATTTGTTAATCAATCCTATAAATGACATGACATGTCCTTCCTGGGCAGATATGTCATATCTAAACATGACATGTCTTTGGTCACCTCCTCACCACTTCATCCATAAAATCAAATACCACTAGCAAACTCTCTCCCATATAGTGAATTCCTTCCTGCAAACGCTTCCAGTGAAGATCCATCAACTCCTTGTCTCGCTGCATGAGCTTATACACCGTCCGGCAAATCTTCACAAAACGCGGAAAATCATTGGTTACCGGCAAATTGGGGACGCCCATTTTTTCCAAAAAAGAATAAAATCTTTGATAACTATATAAGGTGTATGCCTCCGGGAATCGAAAAGCCAGATACAGAGAGATCATCTGATAACCATCATCGTGATAATGATTGTTCTCTATCCTGTGAGGGTACTTATCACGGTATTCCTGCAACAACTGATTACAATAGAAGACAAAACGGTCGACCCGCCCTTCGATACTCTTTTCTTCATTAAACAGATCCGCGAACATTTGGAGGAAGTAATCTTCCGACAAAGCTATAAACTTAAGCATAACATCCTTGGGCTCATAGGACTCCCGGCGCCACATTCGCCTGGTTTGGCTGTTTTGCAAACTTTGATCGTACATCTGCGCCAGGTCCCTTGCTTCGAGATTCCAGTTTTCCTGAAAGATGCGTTGAGATTCCCAGATGTATAGATTGCGTTCTGCTTGAGGAGATTGTAAATATCCTTTATATTCTTCGAATGCCTGGTTTAGTAGCTTTACCTGCATGTCTAATTAGTTTTAAGGATGTGATGAGTTGCGGCTGCAACCCATCACATCCTTGATCATATCCTTTTATGGTGCCGGATTTGGCATATCCTCATGCACCTCCTCTATTTCTTTTAGTACTTCTGAAGATAGTTCCACATAAATACTATCGACGTTCTCTTTGAGTTGATCCAAGTTGGTAGCGCCGATAATGGTACTTGTCACAAAAGGTCGGGAATTAACAAAGGCCAGGGCCATCTGAGCCATGTCCAGGTGATGCCTCTCAGCAATTTCCAAATATCGGAAAGCTGCCTGACGAGTATTTTTCCCATTGTAGCGCGACATTCGCTTATATTTATTGAGCCGGGAAGTTTCTTCATCCAAGCCTTTATGGTACTTCCCGGATAACAGGCCGAAGGCCATGGGAGAGTATGCCAACAGGCCTGCCTGCTCCCGCATGCAAATTTCGGCCAGGCCTACTTCAAAGGTCCTATTGAGCAAACTGTAAGGATTCTGGATACTGACACATCGAGGCAATTGATGCTGCTCGGCGACTTTCAAAAAATGCATAAGTCCCCAGGGTGTTTCATTGGATATGCCGAAATAGCGGATCTTCCCGGCCTTTACCAAATCCTGCATACACTCAAGGATTTCGTGGAAATTATCTTCCCATTGGTCGTTAGGATCATATACATATCCTCTTTTTCCAAAAAAATTAACTTTGCGCTCCGGCCAGTGCAATTGATATAGGTCCACGTAATCGGTTTGAAGCCTTTTTAGGCTGCCTTCGATGGCCTGCATAATTTGCTCCCGGTTAAATTTCAGAGGGTCTCTAACGTATTTGAGGTTAGCAGAAGGGCCGGTAATCTTGGTTGCCAAAACCACCTGCTCTCTTTTCCCCCGGGCCTTGAACCAACTGCCGATGATGTCCTCCGTTTTCCCGTTATTCTCTTCTGAAGAAGGAACGGCATACATCTCAGCGGTATCAAAAAAATTGATGCCCTGATCGATGGCATAATCCATCTGCTGATGGCCTTCAGTTTTGGTGTTTTGCTCACCGAAAGTCATGGTTCCCAGGCAAATCTTGCTTACTTTTATATTTGTATGTCCTAGCTTTGTATATTCCATAATATTTTTTTTGCGGAAGCGAAAATAGTTCATATTTTCATTCTTACCTTCATTGTATACCTGCTTAAAAAGAAAAAAAGACGAAAAGTTTATTCTTTTCGTCTATGATTTTGGGTTTACAGAAGTGCAAACTTGCATTCAAATATTTTTTTTTATATCCTTTGCTTAATGATGTTGTTTAAACTTCAATATAAAAACCAATAAAACGATGGGATTTTTTAATGAAATAAAGAAAGTACTGTTTGGCGCCAAAGCAGTCACTAAAAATGCTGCGAGAAAAGCAGCCCAGGCAGGAAAAGAAGCCGGCGAAGAGCTGGTGGAGAAATCATCCGATTTTTTTGAACAAGCTAAAGATAAAGCCGAAGATGTCGGGGATGTCGTCCGCGACAAAGCCGAAAAGCTTTATCATCAAGCCAAAGAAAAAGGGGAAGATTTGATGGACAAAGCAGAGGATGCTTTTGAAAAAACAAAAGATAAAACAGAAGATCTGGTGGAGGATATCTGGGATAATGTCAAAAAAGACAGAGAGGACCCTATTGTTGAAATAGAAGATGCCGGCCCTAATAAATTCGCCGCCACCAATGAGGAAGATGACATTGAAGATATTCCGTTTGATCCGCCAAAAGAGAAAAAAGAAAAAGCGGAAAAAAAGCCGAAGGAAAAAAGTAAACTACGCGAATTTGGCGAAGATGTAGCTGAAAAAGGCGGCGCCCTGGCCGAGGAAGTAGGTAAAAAAGTATTGGATACCTCTGAAAAAGTTGGGGATAAATTTTGGGATGCTGCCGAAAAAGTAGGCGGTAAAGTAATGGACGTAGGGGGCAAAGCCTTTGAAAAAGCAAAAGACTTCACCGAAAAGTTAATGGACGAAGCGGACGAAGCCGCCGCTAAAGCCAGAGAAGAAGCGGACAAGGAGGATATGGATAGTATCATCGACAAAGCCCGCGAAATGGGCGAAAAAATCGAAGAAAAAGCCAAAGATAAAGATCGTCAGTTCACCGATTCGGTCAAAGAAGCCAAAGAAAGCAGTTTGCTCGATGGTTCCGACGATTTCTTCGAACGGGCCCAGCGCTTTGCCGAAGGCGATTATCACAATGAAGGCGACAAACCTCGCATCCAGAAAGATCCCGACTACGAAATAAAACCAAAATCCGAAGGGACCGTAGCCGGGTTCGAAGACCTCGACGGCGACGGCGACGAAATTATCGACGATGCCATCATTGACTACGATAGCGATGACGACGACAAATAGTAAAAAAGGACGGCCGCTAGCCGTCCTTTTTTATTGAAGTTGTTTAAAGAGATTGTCCGAATGGACAATCTCTTTCTCTTTAAATAAAAAGAGGGCTGGGGGATCGGCCCCAGCCCTCAAAAACCATCTTTCACCATTTATTTTTTTTTAACGGGCCTCAGCCCGCTTTTTTAGCTCTTTTCGAAGGGAACTTGTAACGCTCATTTTGCATAGTCTCTCAAAGCATGTGCCCGCTCCTCTAATAAAAGTCTCTCATAGTATGTCCCCTTCTTATTGGGTTGGTAGTGGATTATATTTATTAATGGCTCATATGGCTGTTTTTTGGAGTTAATTTGAATGCTTGGATGTTCGTGGAATGATAATTTTTAATGGCTCATGATAAATTGTTTAGTGTGTTTGTTAAATACATCCTTTTGACGGGCCTATTTTAACGGGGTCACTTTTTTCTTAAATGTTTTTTCATATTTTATTTTTTTTCATGTCAATAAAGAAAAAAAAAGGTGTTGCTGCCCGTAGGCAGCAACACCTTTTAAGTATATTTAAGCAAAAACTTCCTCATGCCTATAGCTAAGAAAGAATGGAAATGTGTTCGCACAGAACCGGGGCCAGATTTAAAACTATTCACAACTCGTTTCGACTACATGAAAAACCCGAGGAATGATCAAACAGATAAGATGATCATTATCGAATCAGAGGATTCAGCCAATGTGATTGCCCTGACACCGGAGAAGCAGATCCTGTTTGTCCGGCAATTTCGTTTTGGCATTCGGGATTTCACCGTAGAACTTCCAGGTGGTTTAGTAGAGTCTGGTGAAGAACAAGCCATTGCCGTGCAAAGAGAATTGGAAGAAGAAACTGGATATACCTCACAGAAATGGCATCCACTGGGTAAAATCCCTTCCAATCCGGTTTTTATGAATAGCTTTATTCACCACTGGGTCGCCACAGAGGCCATTAAAACCAGCGAGGTCCAATGGGATGAAAGTGAAGACATAGAACTCCTGTTGATTCCTTTGGAAGAAGCCCGTGAACGTCTTTACCAAGGTTTTTTCCAACACCCCCACACCAGTAATGCCCTGATCCTGTTTTTTAAATGGTTGGATGACTTAAAATAATGCATATGCCTTTACCTCTTGTTAAAGCCATTGTTTTTGATGCATACGGTACCTTGCTGGATATCCGGACAATTGATCAACTTCTGCGAGAACTATTCGGTGAAAAAGCAGGAAACATTGCAGCTGTCTGGCGTCAAAAACAGCTCGAATACACCTGGCTGCGTACCCTGATGGGGCGCTATAAAAACTTTGAGGCTGTTACCAGGGATGGACTTGTGTTTGCCTGTAAAGTCGCACAGGCTGAATTAACAGACGCTCATATCCTTCAGCTCATGGAAGCTTACGACCGGCTATTAGTGTACGAGGATGTCAGGCCTGCCCTGGATCGTCTCAAAAATAAATATCGATTGGCGGTACTTTCCAATGCCAACCCGAGGATGCTGGAAAGTGCACTGGCCTATAATGAGGTAGCTGAAAAAATGGAGCTTATCCTAAGTGCGGATGAAGCCAAACTCTTCAAGCCTCGGCCAGAGGTGTATCAATTGGCCGTGCAAAAACTTAATCTTTCCCCGGAGGAAATTCTGTTTATTTCTTCCAACACCTGGGATGTGGCCGGGGCTAAGTCATTTGGTTTGAAAGTAGCCTGGGCCAATCGCTTTGATGGTTATATAGAAGAGTTGGGGTTTGAACCGGACCTTATTATCGAAAACCTGGAGGCACTTGCCGGCAAATTAGATGGCTAAAAGAGTGTAAAAGCTCAGCCTGAGTTTTCCTCTTTAATTCCAATTTGCAACAATTTTCGATATTTTTACTTACCTATTCATCGCACAAACCTTATTTAACAACGACATCACATGAAGAAGCAACATTTAATTTTAGTACTATCCTTTTTATTACTTGCCGGCGGCTTATTTGCCCAGCCTACCCAAAAGCCGGTTATTCACGGACGGCACTGGGTCGCTATAACAGGGAAACCACTGGCCGCTACTGCCGGAGCAGCCATTTTCCAGCAAGGAGGAAATGCCGTTGACGCTGCCTGTGCCATGTTGGCCGCGACCAGTACCATGTGGGACGTTCTGAGCTGGGGCGGAGAAACACAAGCGCTGATTTACAATCCCAATACCAAGAAGGTAATCGGCATCAATGCGCTTGGAGTAGCCCCTACAGGAGCAACACCCGAGTTTTTCAAAGGAAAAGATATGAAGTATCCGCCCCAATTCGGTCCCTTGGCAGCCGTCACACCCGGCACACCCGGTGGACTCCTGACCATGCTGGCCGAGTATGGAACGATGAGCCTGGCCCAGGTGCTGGCTCCATCCATTCAAATGGCAGAAGGATATCCGATAGAAGCACAAACCGCTAATAGTATTGAGCGGTCGAAGGATAGGATCAAAGAATGGCCTTACTCCAAAAAGATTTTCCTACCCCATTTGGGAGAAGATCGGGAAGCGCCACATGCAGGTGAGATTTTCGTACAGGAAGACCTGAAAAAGACTTTAGAGAAATTAGTGGAAGCGGAGAAAAAAGCTCTGGCGGCCGGTAAGTCTCGCAAAGATGCCATTTATGCAGCCTATGATCGCTTTTATAAAGGAGACATAGCGCAAGAATTCGTCCGCGGTTGCCAGGAACAAGGCGGCCTGATCACCCTGGAAGACCTGGCCAATTGGAAGGTTTATCTCGAAGAGCCTGAAAAGACTAATTATAAAGGCATCGATGTCTATAAACTTACCTCCTGGGTACAAGGGCCTGTTATGCTACAGGCGTTGAATATGCTCGAGAACTTCGACCTGAAGAGCATGGGCTACAACTCTACCCGGTACATCCATACCTTATATCAGGTGATGAACCTGACCTTTGCCGACCGCGACTTCTATTACGGCGACCCCTACTTCCCACCAAAAGAACCTATGAAAGGCCTGTTGTCAAAGGAATATGCCAAAGAGCGCGTCAAGCAGATCAACTGGGAAAAAAATGATGCCGAAGCCGGCCCCGGCAACCCCTACCCTTTCCAGGGAACGGAAGTTAATCCATTTCTAGATCTACTGGAAAAATGGGGTAAAACAGCCGACCTGGATCGCCCTAAGAATATGGACCTCGAACAATTTACAGATGAAAATTATCTGGCCGGCACAACTTCCATTCAAGCGGTTGACAAAGACGGCTGGGTAGTCAGTGTAACGCCTAGTGGCGGCTGGGTCCCTGCTGTAATTGCCGGTAATACAGGCGTAGGTATGAGTCAGCGTATGCAAAGCTTTGTGCTGGATGCATCTGAAAACCCCTACAATGTGGTAGAACCCGGCAAACGCCCCAGAGCTACCCTGACGCCAAGTATGGCGCTAAAAGATGGAAAACCCCATATTTCATTCGCTGTACAGGCCGGTGACACACAAGACCAAAATCTACTTCAGTTTTTCCTAAACATGGTGGAGTTTGACATGAACGTTCAGGAAGCCTGCGAGGCCGCCAACATCACCAGCTATCAGATGCGCGGCTCCTTCGGCGAGCATAAGACCGAGCCGGGCCGATTAGTACTTAACGACGATACCCCCGACTGGACTCGCAAGGAGTTAAGAAAAATGGGCTACCGCCTGGAATTCCAGCGCCGCACCTCCGGCCCGCTGAATGCCGTTTATTTTGATTGGAAAAATGGCAGCTTCTGGGGAGGTTCAAGTAATTATGGAGAGGATTATGGGATAGGATGGTAGAGCTTAAATTAAAAAAGGAGCGGCCGTTGGCCGCTCCTTTTTTGAATATTTTTTGAGCCAGCTTCTATTTTGGATACATGGCATTGACCGTTTTAATATCTATTTCGCTCAGCTCATCGCGTTGTCCCATTTTACCCAGCTCGATCCAGAACTTAAAAGGAATCCACCATTCTACTTTGGGTAGCAAAGAATAGGATGCTCCGTCAATAGTAAACCCAGAAGGGCCGTAGTGCATAATAGAGCCATAATCATAATCAAAAATATCAACGGCATCTGTACAACTCTTATCGAAATTATGTCTTTTATCTAACTTAACATTGTTTTCAAGATAATAAACGTAATTATCTCTATCGCAGCGTGTATGCTCATGCTCCATTCCGGCCGTGTGTAAGATCTCATGCATGACGTTGCCTATTACGGCTCCCTCTTTAACGTTGATGTCTTGTTTTCCTCCTTGTTTACCTACAGATGCACTTAAAGCATCGGTAATGGGAAAATAAGCATAGTCTGCCTCATTAGTTCGTGCTACAAGCGTTAGGTTCGTCTTGGTATTTACCATGATAATAGCTGTAATAATATCCAGGAGTTCTGGATGTCCAGGCTCAATTTCGAAAGGAATAACACCATTTGGCCAGCGTTCATTCAAAATAGTGGTCACAACACCGCGGCTGTCGGCTCTGCTTAGTTGCCTTCTGTATTCTTCTTCACTGGCTATCAGGATATCTCCTTCCACCATTAAATTTCCATCTATTACTTGTGCTACATACTCATTTTCCTCACCAGTGGCTGGGTCAGTGATCCGGACTATTTCCTCCCCTGTGATGATGGCATTCGGTCCGGGTATTTCATTTAGATAATCAGTATGAAGATTTGCGGTTCTGGCCTGCTCCTGCAGAAAATCCAAGGTGTCTTGTAAGGAGGTAAAGTATTTCATCTTTTCAAAACCATGTGCGGATTCTTCCTGAGTTTGAGGTATCAACTCGCTTTCATCTTGGTTACAACTAGTGGTTAAAACAAGCGCCAAAACAAGCATTAAAGAAAAGAAATTGAAAGGAACGGTGTTTTTTACATTGGCGAAAATTGGGTTGTTCCGTAATTGGATGAAATTAATAGTTTGCATGATTTTTTTGTTTAAATAATTCTTTTCTGTTTTTACAGAGAAAGTTTTTTGGGTTTGAAAATTTAGTATTGAAGTTGTTGAAAATGTATGTGCGATAAAATGTGAGGTGCGATTTTTCATGACTGATTGATCTTTTTAATTGTTTCAAATAAAGATTCAGCCATTTATACCGCCATCGGGGAATGGTTATCAGTTTGTAGAAAAAAAAACTTTTTTACTATTCTACCAGAACGAAACCCGCCCAAACAAATGGATCGGGATAGCGCTCGCGCATAGCCTTTTGAGTAAGTCTAAATGCTTCGGGAATAGCCTGTTTATCCCTCAGCCATTTTTGGTAAAAAGTAGTCATGAATTCCATTGTTTCTCGGTCCGGAATCTGCCAAAGAGACATGATGAGATAATGGGCGCCGGCCACCTTAAAGGCCCGTTGCAAGCCGTAAACCCCTTCATTGCCCTCAATATCTCCAAGGCCCGTTTCGCAAGCGGATAATACGACTAATTCAGTGTCAGACAAATCCATTTGACTGATCTCATAGGCCGTTAAAATACCATCACTACCTCCAACAGAAGGTGACTTACCTAACCAGGTATCGTTACCACCGGCAATTACCAGGCCGGAACGGATCATGGGATGAAGACTTTGTTGAAAAACGGGAGCAGAGGTATTGAGACTGTCCTCCCTACTGCTTCCCTGCCTGGGGTCAGGAAAGAAAAAGCCATGCGTTGCCAAATGCAGGATGGTAGGAGATGGAGGACGAAAAGCCATTTCACGGAAAGCATCTTCGGAGGCTTCAGAGCCTTTGAGTAAAGTGGATTGAAAATTGTTTTGGCTTAACAAAGAATCAATAAGCGTCACTTCCCGATCTGTCCAAAAGAGGTACTGCCAGCTGTTATTGCGCAGGTTTCGGTCCGCGACCTGAAAGTTCATTCCATTTCCGGCGGCCAGAAGAGGTGGGGCGGCTTCGGTCTGTTCTATATCGGGGATCGTAGAAGAATTGCCATCGTATTGGATGCCTCCCATCAGGAAGGCCGTTGCATGGTTCCGGCTTTTACGATCAGCGAAGACCAATTGACGAGTCGAATTCAATTGAACAAGACGGTAGCGGTCCGCCAAAGTCTCTTTGTCGTTAATAGGAACTGCGGCGAAATTTATGCGATGCAATAAGCCTGAAGGGGCGTAATAGATGGTATGAATACCTTGCAACTCTGCCAACAGGGCCTGCCAGTCCAAGGCTTTCAATCCGGTTGTGGTGCGTTTTTTAGGTTTGACGCCCCGGCTGGGCTGGCCGTACAGACGGTTTACATTGCCGGCCTGATCTCCCTGCTGATTGTCTACCATTTTAGACAGGTCTCGGGATTCGAACAAGGGCACAAAGGCCGGCGAGTCTTTTCCGGGCCTCAGGATTAAGGCTGCATACATAACGCTATCGGTCACCTCAGGATGTACAAAATCGTAATGAACAAATTCAACAGCTGCTTCTCCCGGTTTGAGATGCTCCAGGATCTCACCGGCACTAGTTTGCCGGAGAGCCTCGTCGGCACCGGCCACTTGCCGAGCCAGTACCCTTTCCAGGCTATCGCATGCTCCTTTCAGTTTTGAAATATTACTCTGCCATTCCAGGGGATAGCTGTACTGTTCTGCCAGTCGCCGCCGTTGCTTTTGCAATTGGGTGAATAACTCCATAGAAGTAGAGTCTGCTTCGGAGAGCTTGCGAATTTGACTAGCAGCATTAAGCAGAAAGCCCTTATAGAACAAGGCACTTTCGTAGGAGGCCGTTTTACCGTCCTGAGATAAGTTGGGATAGGTTAGGGCCAGAGAGTAAATACGGTTGAGGTTTCCTTTAAACCGCTGAATGTAAGCTTCCAGTTCATTTTCGGAAGTAAAACGGCTGGCATTAATTAAAAAAGAGCGCTCCAGGGGTATCGAAATGCTCAATAGGGAATCTGTTTCCCTTAAGTCTCCTGTACTCCAGTAAAAATCGGATAGCTCATTGAGCCCGGCAGCATAGGCTGGGTGGTTTTTTCCAAGAACTTGAGTCCGAATCTCGTGGGCCTTCAGGAAGTATTGTTCTGCCTCCTCATATGCGCCCAGTCGTTGTTTGATAGAACCTAATCCACTAAGCGAAACAGCATAGTCTGGGTGGTTGGTGCCTAGTACTTCGCGCCGGATGTCTTCAGCTTCGTGAAAATAGGCTTCGGCTTCTGACAATTTACCTTGTTCTTCATACAGCGAGGCGATATTCCAGAGGTTAGAAGCTACGTCTGGATGTCGTTTCCCAAGGATTTTCTCCCGGATCTCTTTGGCTTCCATATAAAGCGCTTCCGCTTTTTCTAATTGCCTTACTCGAACATACATCACTGCAAGGTTATTCAGGCTTTGAGCATATTCCGGATTTTCCCTTCCTTTCAATTTTTTCTCCACTTCAGCGGCCGATTCATAAAGATCGATGGCCTCTTGATAGTTATTTAAGTTGACATACAATATGGCCAGGTTTTGTTGAGCAATGGCTACATTCAGGCTTTCCGGTCCTTGTATCCGGCGATAAAGGTCCAATACCTGGCGATACAATTGTTCTGCTTCCTCGTAACGCCCTTGATCGGCATACAGGTTGGCCAGGTCTGTTATAGTGTTGGCATAATCAACATTGTCACCTCCCTGCACTCGGAATTGCACTTCCTTGGCCTCTTCCAGATAAGGTTCAGCCTTTTCATAATCGCCGGCATAATAATACAGGCTGCCCAGGTTGGATAATGTTAGGGCATAGGCTATCGATTCTTTCCCTGCCATTTTTCCTTGTAGGTCTTTCACTTCCATATAAAAAGCTTCGGCTTTTATGTAATCGCCTAGATAATAATCATAGAGGTTGGCTAAATTATTAGCGCTTTGGATGTAAGCCTGGTTTTCTTTCCCATGAGCTTCTTTACGGAGTCGCAAGGCTTCGAGGTGGAATTGTTCAGATTTTTCCAGTTGCCCCATAAACTTGTACAACTGACCTAGATTGTTAAGACTGCTAGTGTGATCAGGGTGTTGCTCACCGACCATCTTCGCACGGATGGCTTTTACTTCTAAGTGTAAAGTTTCTGATTCTTCATATCTCCGTGTAGAGATATAAACATTAGCCAGATTATTGACCGCATTAGCATAGTCCAGGTTTTCGGTTCCCAGAATCACTTTTCGGATGGCCATTACCTCTTTATAGAGTTGCTCGGCCTTATCGAAGTCACCTTTTAGCTGAAAGCTGAGTGCCTGATAAAAAACAGCACTGGCAAATGAAGTGTCCTGTTTCCCAAAAGCCGCTTCAGCTTTCCCTTTTGCCAATTCAATCACCTCTAATGCCTGCTCATACTGTCGCTGGTCGGCCAACTGCTTGTTAACCTTAATCAGGCTATCGATCTCGGCACGTACAGTTGCTTGTGAGGAATTACGCTGACTTTGGAGAACGAATGGAAATAACACAAATGATAAAAGTATACTGTACAGCCTCATGGTTTTAGGTTTTAGTGTTTAGTGATCTGGAATACAAGCGTGTGAATGTGAGCAGAAAAAGGGGGGATACCTGGCGTAGCAGCACGTTTGCCATAGTCTTTGAAGGTAGATTTAAAAAGCTGGACAAAGGGGTTGTTTTCGACTTTACTTTCACTTTGCCCTCTCAGTTCAATCATCTTTTGTAGATCAATGGGTTGCTCGGTGGCAATAAGTTTCAACATTTCATTTCCATAAGGGGGATATACTTGAATGATGCAATCCTCTAATAATTGGGTTTCTCCGGGACGGATGAAATAATCTCCGGCTTTGGAGGAACATTCGGCATTGGGGATCAGGCCGTAAATCTGATTATCTGCCCAAATGTCGATAACGTTGTAATAGGCTGGTTTCGAGCCTTTATTTGTAATTTCAAGAATAAAAGCATCGCCTTCCGCCAGGTTAAGGCTAGAGTTAGGGCCAAGTTTTTCTTCGATCGGGATTTTTCGCTCCACTTTTGGTTGTCCATTTTCTGTATTGCTCACAACCGGAACGAGGTTCATTTCTACCTTTAAATGGGGGTTTTCGATCTCAAGCTTTCTAAGAAAGGTAGCTTGTACATAACTAGACATTCGACGAAGGACCTTACGAATCAATGCTTCTTCTTCCCCTTGAAGAAGAGGTTCTTCCAGCAAGAGGTAATCGTCATTTGATCGCAGCACCAGCAAATTATCCGCTTCCAGGTTTAGTACCACATCCGGCTTGTCCTTCCCAGGTATGATGAATGGATAATTTTGAATCAAATCCAAAAAGCTTTCCCGGAGAGAACCATCAGGCAACATACAATCCACCTGGAGGCTGATATTTCCATAATTTCGATCAAAGATAAAGGCCTTGGCATTCATGGCAACTTTACTGTCTATTGGCCGATCTAAAGTCAGTTCTGAGAGTAGCGGCATAACATGGGTTACGGTGCCTCTGGCTAAAGTATCTTGCCCTCGAGGGGCTTTAGTATCAGATGGAAAAAGATCTACTTTAGTGCCGGGGTGGATGCCCGCCAAGCTGCCTTGATCTAATATTACTGTTTGGGAACCGTAAGCTCTCACAACGGACAAATACCCTCTGTGGTGACTGAGGGCGTTGCCAAAGAGGATGCGATCCGTTTGCCCTTCCACTTGTGGATTTTGCCTTGGAGCAATGGCCACCATTTCCATTTTGATATGTTCGAAAAGATCGCGGTAGGAAGTAGAGGGCTGTACATTCTGAAGGCTTTTACTGAAAGCATAACTCAAAGAACCGTAATATTCACCACTTGCATCCCGGTATTCATAGTTGAGTTGTTGGGCGCTGGATGCCGAAATAGCAACTAACGGGGCCAGATCTGCTTCCTGGACAGTTTCCATAAAACGATCAACTGTGTTACTTTTTTTTTCGGTGGTCACCTTTCGGCCGGAGGCAGCCATGACTGTTTCGCTTCCTCTACAGGGTGCATACCCCCGCGTGGCTGTACCCGAATGACAGGCGTCCAAAACAACCAGTACCTGACCTGTATTACCAAGCCTTTGCCGCAGTTTGAGCAACCATTGATTTAGCTCGTCGTCGCGGATCAATCGTTCTCCTTCGTAAATACCTGCTTGAAAATGCTGTGGTGAGTCATATGGAACCAGTGCTTCGTCATAACCATCTTTTTCATCCCCGTTATTATCTGCTACCTGCTGGCCGTGTCCGGAAAAATGAAAAAAAGCAATGTCTCCCGGCCTTGCCTGATCGATAAGATGTTCTTTAAACCGGCGGGTAATTGTTTCCTTATCGGCCTGTGCATCTTGCAGTACTAAAATATCCTTTTCGAGAAAACCTTGCGATTGCAGGCTTGCAGCAATCAGTTCCACATCATTACCTGAATGCAGGGAATTCCAGCCGGTATTCGAAGCATACTCGCCAAGGGCGATGATCAGAGCCCTCTTCTGAGGTTCCTGGGCCGACAGACTACTCGCCCCCAATAAATAGCTTAGAATGATGAGTAAGGGTTTTATCATTCTGTGACGTTTAGATCTTTCAATAGAAGTGCAGCCTGGCTGGAAAGGGGACCGGACTCTCCGGCGATCTGCTCCAAAAGTTGGATGGCCTTTTCTTGCCCAGCCTTCATTTGTAGCCAAGACAAGGCCTGGAACCACCGGGCATCCTCATGGTATTTGCTTTCGGTATCGGTTTCTATAGGAGCAAAAACGCGGATGGCTTCTTCAAAGGATTTAATTTGCATTAAGCTCAAGCCCAGGAAATAGGTGGCTATCTCGTCCTGCGGGTAGATATTTAAGTGCTCTGTCAGCGCTGTGACGGCCTCATGATACTGCTCTGTTTGAACCAGTTCAAGGCTCGATTTAAGCTGGTCGCGTCGTTCGCGGTCAGCCATGCCCATTCCGATAAGGGAAAGCTCTTCTAATTCATTTTCCAGTGCCGGCTGGTCCATTTGAAAATAATTGGCGTATAAGCGGCCAGGCTGATCAGTTGGCCGGAGTAGAAAATAGCCCGCTACAATCAAAATCAGAAAAGAGGCCGCAATAGCCATATTTCTTACACTGAAAAGAACAATTCTGCGGGGCTTTGGCTGCTTAGGCAAGGACTCCTTCTTGTTCATGTTGTGTTGTGCCTGCTGAATATTTTCCCGCAATTGTTGGTCTCCAAACAACTCGATGCCTTTCAACAGATCACTTTGCAGGGCAACAGCATCCGAAAGTGTTTCGTCCACTTTCAGCTTTTGTTCAAAATCCTGTAGTTCTTCAGTCGACATTTTTCCCTCAATGTAACGGTCTATTTTATCGTAGTCTAAGTCATTCATCGGCTTGCTTTTAGTAATTAAGGATTAGTGAGGTTCAACTTTTCTTCAAAGATTGGATTTCAGGCTGTTCGCGCACCATTTTCCGTAAACTTTCCATACAGCGATGGAGCTTTACTCTTACAAATTTGACTGCATATCCCAGCTTTTCGGCAATTTCAGCATGGGGCTGTTTTTCATAATAAGAGGCCAGGATGATCTGTCGGCATTCTACTTTAAGCTTAGCCATGGTCTGAGCAATCAATTCGTGTTTTCGTTCCATTTCCTGTTTGACCTCTATATCGCTTTCATTTAAAGGGATGGTTTCAAGTTGATTATCCTGCTCTACCAGTTGATAATGCCCCCTTTGGCGTAATCGTTTAAGCCATAAATGCCGAACTATGGAGAAGGTGTAAGTACTCAGTTTTGCTGTCAGTTGGAAGTCTGGCTGCCGCAGCTTTTTGACTAAAACGAACAAAGTTTCCTGAAAAATATCTTTGGTATCCTCACCGCTTCCTCCATTATTCTGGACGAAGGAGGCGGCCATTTTAAAATATCGAGTATACAATTCTTCGAATGCCTGCACCTTTCCCTGCTTAAGCTCCAGGAGTAATTTCTTATCGAGTTCTAAATGTACTTCGCTCATATATGTCCCAATTTACAAATGGTTATCAGTTGTGTCAGAGGATTTAGTGGTCAATCCAGGTATTTGGCCCATTCTTTTATTTTGCCGTTCGGGCCAACCAGAATGATCAATCTGCATTCGCGGAAGTGTAAAAAATATTTTTCTCCAGCCCCTATTGTTGTATAGTTTAGGTTATTATAGCCTCTAAGGAGTTCATTGATATCTTGGCCAAGCCTGAAACTTTGTGAAGCAGATACACCTGGTTTAACTACCCGCTGCAATGGAAAAGCGGTCCCCTTATGTCGAATTACCTGAGCAATCGAATGCGGCCGTTCTTCCCAAAAGAATTCTGTTTGTTCTTCGCTGTCGATGAAAGGACCTCGCTTACTCAACAATGAAAATAGAGATAGGCCGTCAAAATTACCTCCGCTTGAAAGGCTGGGTGGACAAGCTCCCGACTGAGGCAGACTTGGCTTCTTACCATTGAGTATACTTTTATTGGCGACGGCTAAACTTCGAACCCGCTCGTTTGGATCCAGAGCAAGTTTATCAAAAATGGCTACTGCGGTACGGAGGTGCGCATTATTGGTTTGGCCGGAAAGTGCATAGGCGATGCCCGCAATCATATGGAGGTCGGCGACTGCATAAGAGCCTGATACGGAAAAGTCAGATCCAGCAAAGAGGGTTCTGGATTCGTATGCTTCGATCACCCTTTGAAATCGGTCGAGTTGAATACTTACACACAATACATTGATCTTGGCCGGCAAATATCCGGGGGCCAGACCAAGCGCCTTGTTGAAGTAGGCATGTGCAGCCAGTAAATAACGTGTTCGTATTCGTTTTTCTTCAGTAGAAAGCTCCTCCGCCCGGGCCTTACTGAGGCGGCTTTCGGTTTCAATCTCGAAAGGGAAAATGAAGGGATCACTATTTTTTCCGCTAAAGTGCATAGCCAATTTGGCGTATTGCAGCCCGAGGTTATTGTAAATTTCTTTCCCTATATAGTGCTGAAGGATGTATTCATAAGCGGAAATGGCCATTTGGTTTTGCTCCAGGACGTTCAGGTAATTGGCTGTTTGGTAAAGGTGCCATAGTTCATTCGCTTTTTGGGTTACTTCACGCGCGGTGGCCTGTCTATCCTCTAAGGAGGGATACCCCACCGCGTCACTGCTAGTCAGTTCATAGGCATCATACAGTCGATCCAGCAGGGTTGGAATAACAGGACGTATATCAAAGCCTGCTAAAATAGCCCCCATGGCTCCCTGCAAATCTGCTGATTTCTCTAAATGTACGGAGGAATGTTCCTGATGATCATAAGAAATGAAATTGGTGGCCCAGCCCACTTGTTGAAAAGCATGACTGAGTTCATGGCTCAGCAAAAAGGCTACTGCTTTGTCAGAATCTTTTCCAAAAGAGCGGCAAACATGGAGTGCCGTTTCTTCCAGGTAAATGATGTTTCGACTGGGTGAATAGGCGGCCATAAACTCTTTGGAGTTCCGGATTTGAACCTCAGGTAGTTCGATACTGAAGTTACCGGTCTGGATATAGATTTCCTTTAAGATATGAGTAGCCCAGTCAGATCCGTTTGAAGCAGTTAGCGTTGTAAGACACCCAAGAAAGTAAATTAATATCGAATACTGTTTCAAAGACATGGAAAGAGATATTGATTAATCTAAGTTGAGATCAGCATTGCAACTTAATTACCTTCCTAACGAATTTACTAAAAATTTTCTTCTTTAAAAAGCCCTGCCTTAGCGAGTGCCGGGACTTGAAGAATGTAAAATTATCCAACTAAACTTCCCACTCCTTGCTCTTCCGATAAACCGTTCCATTAAATGAAGCGACCAATTCCTCATCCTGATTCCTTACTTTGACAGTATATACCCCAAGTTTATGGTTTTTATGATCTTCCTCTGCCGTGGCGACTATGACGTCCCCCGCTTTCAAAGCAGTGGTATGTTTAATGGATGCATGTACCGATACGGCATGTTGTCCCCGGGAGTTAGAGGCAAAGGCAAAGGCACTATCTGCCAATGAAAAGGTAATGCCTCCATGAGCAATGTAAAAGCCATTGAGCATTTCCTTACGAATGGACATTTGAAGCCGGCAAAAACCCGGGCCAATGTCTAATAGTTCTACCCCCAACCAGCGGCTAAAGGCATCATGCTCCAGCATTTTTTGAGTAATTTGGTACGCTTTACTGTTTTTATCCATATCTATTCCAATTTTGTATGGCTTAAAGTCGTTGTTAATCGTGGAATGCCTGTGGGAATAATTTTTGACGGCCGTCAAAAATTATTCCCACAGGCAAATATGTCCTATATTCGATAAAAAATTTCATTATATTGTATTAATTTTACGGCAAGTGACGGAGAGAGAGCTCATAAATGGCTGTTTGCGCGAAAATAAAAAGTGCCAGATGGAACTTTTTAAGCGCTATTCCGGAAAGATGATGGCCATTTGTATGCGCTACGGACGTCACCGGATGGAGGCTGAAGATTTGCTTCAGGATGCCTTCATCAAGGTGTTCGATAATTTGTCGAAATTTAAATACAAAGGATCACTCGAAGGTTGGATCCGCCGGATAGTGATCAATACGGCCCTTAAGGCCTACGGTAAAAAGAGCTTCCAAAACGAACAGATCGGCATAGAAGTACACAATGATACGCCCGTCGATCCTTCCGTTTTGTCTTCCCTGAATGAAGCTGCATTACTTCAATTGGTGTCTCGTCTTCCCGATGGTTACCGCATCGTGTTCAACCTCTATGCTATTGAAGGTTATTCCCATAAGGAAATAGCCGATTTAATGGGTATTCAGGAGAGTACTTCGCGTTCTCAACTGGTGAAAGCCCGGAAAATGTTGCAAACTCAGATTGAGCAGTTAAAAAAGATAGCCGTATGAACGAATCGCATCCAATAGACGAGTTGTTTCGGGGCAAGTTGAAGGAGTACGAAATGTCTCCTCCAATGCAGCTATGGGACGCGATCGACCAAAGGCGGCGACGGCCCAAACCTGCTTTCTGGTGGTTCCAAAAAAATGGCCTCCTGCTTGGGGCAAGTCTCTTTTTGATCGTTATTGCCGGCCTGTTTTTATTGAAGAAATCCGGAGCAGAGGCTCCAAGTTTACAATACTTCCCTGTTTATCTGGACCAGCAAGCTACTACAGCCGACCATCAAAATCCACAGTTGGAGGATTCACAAAATTTAGCGATATTACCATCCCTTAATAAACAAGGCAGCTCTGAAGCTGTTACCCCTTCCCTCCCCTCTACAACCAATGAAAGCGATGTTAGCATTACTAACTCAAATGATTATTCCACGAATGTTCTGGACGCTGCCCCGCAGGTAGCTTCTACCCCTTTCCCTTCATCCTCTGAACCCGTTCCTTTAGCAGAAAAGGAGCTTGAAGAAGGTAATGAAAATAGCCTGCAAGAAGAAGTTGTCATTGCTGAGCGAGCCTTCTTACCAGCCGTTAATGTACTGGAAGGGATAGCCTTCGCAGCGCTCGAAACAAATTCTTTCTCAGATGAGCAGGCTGATTGGCCGGTCTGGTCTATCAATAGAGGTAACGGCATTACTCTTTTTATGGAAGCCTTTGGAAGTCCCGGCTTTGCCAGTCGAAGCATCAGCCCTATCAATGAAACTTTCTCTCTCCTGAGCGAAGAATGGAGTACTGCTCAGCAAGAGCAATCGGCCTTACAATTTGGCCTTCGTTTTGCAGCCGTCAACCGAAAAGGCTGGACACTCCGAACGGGCTTTCATTTTACTCAAATCAGAGAATCCTTTGATTTTGAACATCACATAGCTGAAATTGCCCAGGTCTATGATCCTGATGGAGGTTTTGTACGAGAGGATACGATCTTTGTGCCTTCTGGATTAGCCGTGAATAGCCAGAATGAATATGCCTTGATTGACCTGCCCATTATTCTGGGTTATCAAAAAAGATTTCAACGTTGGACCGTTTCTGCTCAGGCAGGTCCCGTCATCAATCTCTCTTTCCAGCCTAAAGGCACCCTGATCAATCCGAACCGCCAATTAGTGGCTGTTCAAACTCCTGAAGCACAAACTGCTTTTCGTTCATCCCTCGGCATTAACTGGTATGCAGGCCTGGGCCTGCAATATGAGGTGCAGCCGGGGGTCCATCTAATGCTGGAGCCTCATCTGCGTTTTCAGCGTCGCTCGTTTATGGAGGACAATTTCCCTGTACAACAGAAGTTTTTGACAGGAGGGGTATCCGTGGGGGTACGTAAGCAGATCATTCACCAACCGTAAAGAAAAAGGGTTTTGCCGACGGCAAAACCCTTTTTCTTTATTTTTTTTCACTCCCAGGCAACACATTTCAAACATAAGGTATCTACAAAACAGAGGAAATGACGAACACCAATGTTTTCCTTCATTTTGGGAGAAAGAGGCACAACAGGATCATCGATAATGTGCCTCTTTTTTTATTTAAGGAGAGGTAGCTGGCACCAACTCTCTTTATATTAGTCAGAAAGCATCTCCATTTCAATCTGCCGGGAAGCCAAATTGGTACTGATGATCCGGACCCGAACATCATCTCCCATTTTTAGGATTTCTCCGGAATACCTACCCCGGATCTGTAACCTGCCTTGCATAACCTCGAAAGGTTCAGGCATCAGATCGAAAGGCACCATGCCTTCACAACGATTGCCGTATAATTCGACAAAAACTCCTTTATCGATGATACCGGAAATAGCGCCTTCAAACTCCTCGCCTATATGGTTTTGCATATACTCAACCTGCTTATATTTGACCGATTCGCGCTCGGCATCCGTGGCCCGTCTTTCCTGAAGTGAAATATGCTTGCATTGCTCTTCCAGGCGCGCTTTATTCACCCGGAGGGTCTGTCCTTCCAGGTTGGCATGCAGTATCCGGTGAGCTAAAACATCAGAATATCTTCGGATGGGAGAGGTAAAATGCGAGTAATAGTCAAAGCCTAGTCCGTAATGGCCGATATTTTCTGTACTGTACTCTGCCTTGGCCATAGTCCGGATTGCAATAGGTTCCAGAATTTTCAAATGGTGATCCTCCCGGGCTGCCTTCACCAGGCGATTGTAGGAACGGCCAATCTCTTTTGGATCTTTAATATTCAATTCAAAGCCCATCTCCCGGGCGAAGGCTGCGAATTCCATCACGCGGTCGGGATCCGGCTCATCGTGCACGCGGTAAACGAAGGGAATTTCCTGCTCTGCCCCTTTTTGGGATATATAAGAAGCCACTTCCTTATTAGCCAGCAACATGAAATCCTCGATCAGCATATGGGCATCCTTGCGTTCTTTCACATACACATCGATCGGAACGCCGTTTTCGTCTAACTTGAATTTGACCTCTTCGGAGTCAAAATCGATGGAGCCTTCTTTAAAGCGTTGTTTGCGAAGTTTCTTAGCCAGTTGGTTGAGCTTTTTTAACTCGTCAGCATATTCACCTTCACCTGCTTCCAAAACTTCCTGAGCTTCATTGTAGGTAAAACGGCGGTCGGAGTGGATGATCGTTTTTCCAAACCAGCGATCTATGATTTTATCATCCTTATCAAAAATAAAGATGGCCGAAAAACTAAGCCGATCTTCATGAGGTCGCAAAGAACACAAATCATTCGACAGGCGCTCAGGAAGCATAGGCAGCACCCTGTCTACCAGATAAACAGAAGTGGATCGTTCATAAGCTTCTTCGTCCAGTGCGGTATTCGGCTGCACATAATGAGTGACATCCGCAATATGTACGCCTATTTCAAGACTTCCATCTTCTAAATAGCGAAATGATAGGGCATCGTCAAAGTCTTTGGCCGTATCAGGGTCGATGGTGAAGGTTGGGATATCACGTACATCTCTTCTTTGAGCAATCTCCTCATCTGTTGCCTTACCGGGCAAGGATTCGGATTCGGCTATTACTTTTGTTGGAAACTCCAGGTCAAAACCATTATTGATCAAAATAGCCTTCATTTCGATGTCGTTAGTGCCGGGTGCCCCCAACACAACTGTCACCTCTCCCTGGGGAGTGGGAAACTTTTCCTTAGTCCACCCAATGATTTTGAAAACCACTTTATCTCCATCGTTTGCCCCCATGATTTTGTCCAACTCAATGTGAACATCCATGGGCACATTTTTACTACCCGTGGTAACCGTAGCATATTTATGATGAATGGAGAGGTTGCCGATATAACTATCGGACGCACGTTCGAGTACCTGCACGATCTCTCCTTCCGGGCGACGGCGGCCGGGCGGCGACCACACTCTGACCTTGACCTTATCCTTGTGTAAGGCCGTATTCATATTTTTTACGGCTACGAAAACATCGTCATCCAAATCTTTGACGAGAATATAAGCCGAACCCGTACGGGTCATATCTACGGTACCTTCATAAAACTGGGAATCGCTGCTTTGGGGAGCAGTCCTCTTCACTTTGTATTTATAATTTTCAAGCTGGATAATTTCATTTCTTTCAGCAAGCTGATCCAGAGCATACTGTACTGCATCCTTATTATTTTCAACTTTCAGTTTTCCTATGATCTGTTTGGGGTTAAAACGTTTTTTGGGATGTCGTCGGAAAAGCTTCAATACCTCGTACTGCAACTGCTTGCTGCTCAGCTTCTTTCCTTTAATTTTTCTTTTTTTATTTCTACTCATTGTTTTTTCGTTCGTTAGCGCCTTTTCAAATTTTGGCGCTTTAATTAAATACTCTTTTGACCGACTCATGTTGTCGGTTCATCTATCAAAAGTCAACTTAGTCCAGGATTTTTATCTGGCCATCATCTAATATGGCCATACGTTGAACGGAGCTGCTCGCCGCCTCGTATTCTTCTTGATCGGCCTCAGATTGGCCGGAAGCGACATAGATTTGTCTTTTTTCGTTGATCGTAGCTACTGATTGGGTTAACTGTATACCATCTGAAAAAGTTCCGGCAATGGTTTTTTTATCAATAAGCTCTTTTTCTTTGCTGATCGTAACCAGGATGTATTGATAATTCATCAATTCTGCTTTCCAATACACAATGGCATAAAAATCCTTAATGTCAGCTATTCGAAAACAGGGAACGACCTCCATCAGGTCATCAAAAACCTGGTCTTCCAGGGGTTCGATAAAATCCCGGATGAGATCCTGGTGAAGGGGTTGGTTATTCCTGCTAAAGGTAATATGCGTATCCTCTCCCAGGGTAATCGGAAGGCTGATTGGTGGGAAAGATGCAATGAAATGATCAAAATCTGTTTTTTTCTTACTCATATTATGAAACTTCCAGAACAATGAAAATTGTTCAACCTGTTTAATATATCGAATTTAATTTTGAATCATTCTAAATAAAGTTGGAGTTCGGGGGAATCCCAAACATATATTGGGCGAATGATCTATTATAAAGTAGATTTACGTAATCGAATGACTTAAGATAGAGATTTCGCATTTTCACCTCTAGCTTGTATATTCATTACAAAAATAACAAAACGCTAACCGTAAAAAACAAGAAACATGAGTTGGTTCAGTAATTTCTCAAACTCATCCATCGGGAACAAAGTTTTGGTCAGCCTGACGGGTTTATTTTTAAGCCTTTTTCTGGTTGTCCATTTGGCAGGTAATCTCCAGCTTCTGGTGGATGATGGTGGAGCAGCCTTTAATTCCTACTCTGAAGTAATGAGTTCGAACTTGCTTATCAAGATCGTTGCTTTAGGGCTTTATGCAGCCATCATTGCCCATGCCGTCAAAGGTATATTAATTTATGTCAAAAACCGAAGAGCGCGCGGAAACATTAAATACGCTGTTAAAACCGGCTCCAACAGTAGCTGGGCGAGCCGGAACATGGCATTTCTGGGGTCTCTGATCTTTATTTTCATTGCCATCCACATGGCTCAGTTTTGGTTTAAATTTAAATTCGGGTATATGGAGAATCATCCCGATCTGACCCATTACGATGTGGTCGTAACTGGTTTTAAACAGACCTGGATCGTCGTTTTTTATGTTTTGGCACAGATCGCTCTGGGTTATCACCTCTTACACGGCTTTCAATCTGCCTTCCAAACACTTGGGGTCCGTAAAGGAAAATATACCAAGCTTATTCAAAACATTGGGGTGGTATTTTCCATTATAGTACCACTAGCCTTTGCAGTCATTCCGGTTTTGGTCTATATGGATGTTTATCCTTTAGGTGCCTTCACCGTCATTCCCGGACAACCACTTGAAGCATCGCATTGATCGTTTTTTTCTCCAAACTAAATTCTAAAATAGAAGATTATGAGTGTAAAACTCGATTCAAAAGTACCCGCAGGGCCATTAGCAGAAAAGTGGACGCAGTATCGTTCCACCATGAATCTGGTGGCTCCCAATAATAAAAGAAGAATAGATATCATCGTTGTTGGAACCGGCCTGGCAGGAGCTTCTGCCGCCTCCACCCTTGGTGAATTAGGATATAATGTTAAATGTTTTACGTTCCACGATAGTCCCCGCCGGGCTCACAGTATTGCTGCCCAGGGAGGGATTAATGCGGCTAAAAACTATCAGAACGACGGAGATAGTGTATACCGTCTGTTCTATGATACGATTAAGGGAGGCGATTACCGCTCTCGGGAGTCTAATGTTCATCGCCTGGCAGAAGTTAGTCGGAATATTATCGACCAGGCGGTTGCTCAGGGTGTACCTTTTGCCCGTGAGTATGGCGGTTTGCTGGCTAACCGCTCATTCGGAGGGGTGCAGGTGAGTCGTACCTTTTATGCGCGTGGTCAAACGGGGCAACAACTGCTCTTAGGCGCCTATCAATCCCTCTCTCGTCAAATCTCATTGGGTAGTGTGGAAATGTACAATCGCCATGAAATGCTTGACCTGGTCGTGGTAGACGGTAAAGCCCGTGGTATTATTGCGCGTAACTTACTAACCGGCGCTATTGAACGATTTGCAGCTCATGCAGTCGTTATCGCTACCGGAGGATACGGCAATGTTTTCTACCTATCTACCAATGCGATGAACTCCAATACTTCCGCAGCCTGGAGAACGGTCAGAAGAGGCGCCCTGATGGCAAATCCTTGCTTTACTCAGATCCACCCAACTTGTATTCCGGTATCCGGAGATTATCAATCTAAGCTGACTCTGATGTCCGAATCACTCAGGAACGACGGTCGGGTATGGGTTCCGAAAAATCAGGAGGATGCCAAAGCCATCCGCGAAGGAAGAAAAACAGCCAACGAAATTCCGGAAGGAGAAAGGGATTATTACCTGGAGCGCCGCTACCCTGCCTTTGGTAACCTCGTTCCCAGAGACGTAGCTTCTCGTGCCGCCAAGGTAGCTTGTGATGAAGGATTAGGCGTAGCACCGACCGGCCTGGCCGTATACCTTGATTTTGCTGCTGCCATCGAGCGCTACGGCAAATCGAGAGCTCACTCCCTGGGATTGGAAAATCCGGATAAGGCGACCATCACTCAATTGGGTGAAAAAGTAGTAGAAGAAAAATACGGTAACCTCTTTGAGATGTATGAAAAGATCACAGGAGAGGATCCATATAAAACGCCGATGAAGATCTATCCGGCCGTTCACTATACCATGGGGGGAATTTGGGTAGACTACAACCTGGAAACTAATATTCCCGGGCTCTTTGCCTTAGGTGAATGTAATTTCTCTGATCACGGCGCCAACCGCCTGGGGGCTTCTGCTCTGATGCAAGGTTTGGCAGACGGCTATTTTGTGCTGCCGTACACCATCGGTCAGTTCCTATCTGGCGAGATCCGCACACCACACATCGAACCTACACTGCCTGAATTTGACCAGGCTGAAAAAGACGTTCGTGATCGCATCGATCAATTGATCAATAATGATGGCTCTCAGTCAGTCGAAAGCTTCCACCGTCGTCTTGGTAAAATCATGTGGGACTACTGCGGTATGTCTCGTAATGCAGAAGGATTGAAATCTGCACGTCAGATGATCGTCGAGCTGCGTAAGGAATTCTACAAAGATGTATTCGTGCCTGGCTCTGCCGAAGATTACAACCCTGAGCTGGAAAAAGCGCTGAGAGTGGCTGATTTCTTCGAGCTGGGAGAAGTTATGGTACTGGATGCCTTAAACAGGAACGAGTCTTGTGGCGGTCACTTCCGCGAAGAATATCAAACGCCGGAAGGAGAAGCCCTTCGGGACGACGAAAACTACGCCTACGTAGCAGCCTGGCAATACACGGGCTGGGACGAAGAGCCTGTTTTACACAAAGAAGAACTGGTATTTGAGAATGTAGAATTGAAAACCAGATCGTATAAGTAAAATTAGTTCATGGGGTTGTGTGAAAAGGCCGAAGGACTTTTTACACAACCCCAAAAACATAATTCAAAAAAAATGAAATTAAATCTAAAAATCTGGCGCGAAGGCGGCCAATATAAAAAAGGACAGTTTGTGAATTATCAGCTGGATAACGTATCCGAGCACATGTCCTTTCTCGAAATGTTAGATGTATTGAATGAGCAACTGATTGCAAAAAAAGAAGAGCCGGTTTCTTTTGAGCATGACTGCCGCGAGGGAATCTGTGGTACCTGTGACATGGTCATCAACGGCCATCCGCACGGCCCGAATGCCGGTACTACAGCCTGTCAGTTGCACATGCGTTTCTTCAAAGACGGCGACACGGTTACCATTGAACCATTCCGCGCAAAAGCTTTTCCCGTGATCAAGGATTTGGTGGTGGATCGTTCTGCTTTTGATCGCATTATTCAGGCCGGTGGCTATATTTCTGTTAATACCGGCCAGGCACAAGATGGAAATGCCATACCCATCGAGAAGGGAACCGCTTCCCGTTCTATGGATGCTGCCGCTTGTATCGGCTGTGGGGCCTGCGTAGCGGCTTGTCCGAATGCCTCTGCCATGTTGTTCGTCAGTGCCAAGGTAACCCATTTGGCTACCCTACCTCAAGGAGAAGTGGAAGCCAAAAGACGGGCTCGTAATATGGTGAAACAGATGGATGAAGAAGGCTTTGGTTTCTGCTCTAATATTGGAGCCTGTGAAGCTGAATGCCCGAAGGAGATCTCCGTAGAAAACATCGCTATCCTGAACAGTGAGTACCTCTCTGCTGCTTTTACCGGAGGTAAAGAGTAAACAGAAGAGCTCAAATCAGCGAAAAATCGCAATTTTAGCGGTATATAATTGCATATCGGTAAAACAGATGATATATTTACAAGATACAGTTGCCCTTCAGATATAAATATATATCTAGTTGAACCCGGATTCAGAGAATCCGGGTTTTTGATTTTTAGGAGAAGCAGGCCGCGATGCGGCCTGCTTCTCCTATTTTACGATTAAAATGTTAAGGTAAAATCCGTTTCAAAATCAGACGTTTCAAATGGGTAAGTTATCATTTCAACACTCAAATTAACCATCTATGAAACGTGTATTATTTCTATTCCTTTTTACCCTCAGTGTCGCCACAGTCTCAGCTCAATTAAGTCTGGGTATCAAAGCAGGCGCTAATTTCGCAGATTTGACGACTCCGGACGTTTTTGCGGCGGCAGATCAGGATATTTCGGCCATCACGACCCACTGGCATGCCGGTATATCTACCAAACAAGCTATAAGTGATCGATTCCATGTAGGCGCAGAGTTGCTTTATTCCGTCAAAGGATTCCAGGAATCCGACGATTTTAATGTGATCGGAGATCCTTTGGCGACTCTTAGCCTTCATTATTTAAGCCTACCGCTTATGTTTTACTATGCGCCCAATGAAAAGATCAGCCTCGGTGCGGGTGTTAACCTCGGATATCTGATGGATGCGCAGATTAAAGTAGAAGATGAAAAAAATGACGCCGGCTTCATTTACGACCAGGAATTTGACCTGGGCCTGAACCTTGGTTTCCAATTCAATGTAACTCCTGCCCTCTTCCTGGATGCGCGCTATCAGTGGGGTCTGACTTCCGTAGCTGATTTGGTTTTTACTGACGAAAACGGCGCTCCCCTGGGTGATGGAAGCCTGAAAAACAGGGTATTACAGGTTTCTCTGGGCTATTTTATTATTCGTTAACACTTCTTGGCCTGAAATAATAATGTGTGTTAAATAAATAATGATCATTGTAACTTCAGTGTTTTTGGTGAGTCAAATGGAAAAAGCTCATAATTCGGAGTTCATAGTTTATAACTACCATGAACCAAAAACTATGAACCAGAAATTAAATAACCAAACCAACAACACATATGAAAAAGCAATGGTCATTATTTATCACCAGTGTATTCATTTTATTATTGACAAGTATTCAAACAAAAGCTCAGACTTCTGTAGGAATCAAAGCAGGAGCGAATCTCTCTGATGTGAGAGTTCAAAACAACCTGCTCGATCTGATCGGAGCCAATAACATATTCGAGGTGACGCCTGGCTTTCAAGGCGGCTTGAGCCTGCATACGACTTTAGCGGAAGGCATTGAGTTTAGTTCTGATTTATTATACTCGCAAAAAGGCTTTAAGGCCACCGCTCCTTTTATTTCCGAAGCAAATGCCACTACTACCTTCCATTATGTAGCTTTACCGGTGATGCTGTATTACGAGGCACTTGACAACATCAGTGTTGGCGCCGGTGCGGAAGTCGCCTATTTGGTAGAAGCCCGTTCCAAAGCCCTAGGTGCCTCTGTGGATATATCGAACGTATGGAAGGATGTTGATTTCGGGCTTAATTTCGGGATCAAATTCGACGCCACCGAAAACATATGGATCGAAGGCCGGTACAATCTGGGCCTAACCCCCTTGATGAACCTGGGCGTGGAGACCGGTCTGCCAATCGATTCGGCTTTGAAAATGACCAACCGGGTAGCGCAAGTGAGTGTTGGCTACCGCTTATGATAAAATGAGTGATGGGGCATGCCCCATCACTCATTTTATTTATTTTCTCCGTATCTTTTCGCTCAAATCAACCAAATTATATGGAGCTAACGAAAGCGGAAGAGGATTACTTAAAAACGCTGTTTCATCTAATCGTGGAGTCAGGTGAAGGGAAGGCCGGTACCAATCAATTGGCAGAGCATTTAGATGTATCCCCCGCATCGGTAAGCAGCATGCTGAAAAAGCTCAAAAAGAAAGGCTTTGTAGAGTACGAAAAATACGGAAAACTTGAATTATCTGATAAAGGAGAAGCCATAGCCGTTCGACTCATTCGAAAACATCGCCTTTGGGAAACTTTCCTGCACGAGCATATGAACTTCAGCTGGGACGAAGTCCACGACGTAGCCGAGCAGTTGGAACACATCCAATCCCCAAAACTCATCTTTGAACTGGATAAATTCCTTGGTTTTCCCAAGCGGGATCCACATGGGGCCATCATACCCAATGAAAAGGGTGAATATGATCTCAAACCGAAAGTCACGCTGTCTTCCTTAAAAGTGGGCGACCGCTGCCGGCTGATTTCGGTCAAAGATAGTTCGGTGGCTTTCCTGCAGTATGTTTCCAAGATCGGCCTGGCCCTGAGCAGCGAATTGAAAGTGGAAGAAATCCAGGAGTTCGATCAATCGATGCAGATTTCGTATGAAGGTAAGCAAGTCATGATTTCCAAAAAATTTGCAGACAATGTGTTTGTAGAAAAAATTTAAAAAAGGAAGAAGTTTTTTTCACCCGGCCGGGGGAAAACACCTGCTTACTTTATCTTTCCTTTGCTTCCTGAGGTGTAAACCCAAATCGGTTGGAAATAGCCTCTGAAATACCATTCAAGGTGTTGACCTGTACATCCCAGAATCCATTAGGTCCATCGTTCAGCATATCTGTCAAAAAGCTATTGACTTCTACCCTTGAAAAATAAGGCCCGTTCGTAAACGGATCTCTGGTGAAACGGAGGCTAAATATGGCGCCATAAGCTTTTGACAAATAGTGAAAGGCACTGCCATAATTCGGACTATCTGGGTTGATAGCTAATTTGCCTTGTTCGAGAAAGTGAACGGCATTGATGGCGATGACTTTTGAAAGTTCTTTCCTTATAATGGCGACTTGTTCATCTCGCAAATCGTAACGCCTGGCCACAATAGCGGCCCGGCCTCGTTTGAAGGCATTAAAAACGGTATCGGCTATACCCATAAAATCCGAATCGCGATTGACCTCTCCCAAGGCATGATTCAGGAACATATCATCTTCACCAATATTCTGGTTTGGTTCTGCCACATTTTTTGACAAAGCATATACATAACCATAGCCTGCATCCCATTCTCGCTCCATATTTGTAAAGTTATTCCCGACAATCAAAACCAGATTATCATTATCAACCCGACTATTGTCCAAATCGAGATGAGCAGCACTCAGGTATTTATTCAAGATTTGATCCAGCATTAAAGCCCCTACCAGGCTGTTCAGTACTAATTCTTTATATTCGATTCCGTTTCCGTTCACGTATCTGGGAAAGAGGCCGTCAGGAAGTACCCCTGCCTGGCCAGGTGTAGCTCTTCTATTGGCATAAGGGAACACAGCATCAGCCTGTGCCCCAATCCAATCTTCCAGTAATTGTCGAATACCATCCCCTTCAGCTATATTTTCCGAAAAATATTCCAGAGAGGCGGCTACTTTTTCTCTTATACTCCCGTCTGACCGATTGAGGTAATCAAATTGAAAGGGATCCGCATCCAGTCCCACCGCTGTTTTGTTGTTGTATAGCTCAAGCAAATGTTTCTTATCCGACTGTTCAAAATCCAGCATGGCATTGATCAGTTCGGTAGCCATGGCAATGCGGATGGTTTGACCGGGGAAGGTAACAGTCGTCAGGCCGTTTCTGGTAAAGGAATAGGTAGGAGGCACATCAATATCTTGTGGAGTAGGCTCCACTTCCGGGGGCACCATGGTACATGCGTACATGGCAAGTAATATTATTAGAATGATCAGACTACGGGAATACCTCATCGGTTTATGAGATTACATTATACATTAATACGTTTAAAATGCCATATCGTTGCATGGCCTCGTGAATGAAAAGTCCTTCGGATTTTCACATACCCCTACAAAATGGGCCGCCCGATTCAAATTTCAAACGCTTAATTTGTTAATTTAATCTAAAAATCAGGGCTGTTTGCAATCTTATTCTACTTATATCAATTAATTAATTTAGTAATTAATCCCCCAAAGGAAATGCAACCTAATATCCTTGCCAATAAAATTAAACTGCTGGTAAGCCAGCATCATATTCTTAGAGCACTGAACCTGGCACATCTCAATGCGCCTTCTAGTGACTTACAAGACCAAGCCATTCAACTTCTCCAGCGTTGGCAAAGGTTAATGATAGAAAAAGGGAAGGGGGTTATTTCTCAGGAAGCAGCTGATTTGAATGCCAATAGAATTGCCGACGGCCTACTCACGCTTGCTTCGGCTATATCCAACTGCGAAAGCGCTCAAGAGGAAAATAAAGAAAAGCAACAGGATGCCGTTATCATTAATACTTTTTCTTTACTGATGCCTGTTCTGTTGAGTTCTGTTTTATATTTTTTGAGTTCAACCACCTATTTTAACGCCCCGGTGGAACTGAGCAAGGAATTTTTCTCGGCTTCCCGTCAAACAAAATCTCATTATCTACTCATTAGGAAAAACCCTGAATTATTCAGCCCCAAGAGAGAACTCAAGACTTATGAAGCGGAGGCCTTAATACGCCCTGGTCAAAGAGATACCTTTCAATTTATTCAAGTTGAAATCCAGCCGATACGAAACAGTATAGATGTAGGAAGCAGCGCCATTGATAATACCGAATCCGTTAAAATCAAGTCCTTCAAGAATGATAAAAACGGTGTTTTTAAGTTTCTGATAAAATATCGTTGTAAGTCGCCTGATGCTTGTCGGCCCTTAAGAAATAACAACAGAGATATTTATACTTCCGTTAAGGTGAATACTGGTACAGGTTATAAAAAAGTTCCAAAAACTAATGCCTTCGATTACATTTATATCCGACCATTTGGAACGCTCCTACCCTTTTCGATTTTGTTATACACCTTACTGTTTTTTAAAAAAAGAATAACACTGGAACTTTATGTTTTATGGTATCGGTTAAATACTCGCACCTGATGAACAACATTTGAAGTCTTTATTCATTCATCCAAATCCCCTTTTTATGAAACATCCCAGATTATTTGCCTTATTCAGTATTTTGCTATTCTCTACTCTTAGTACTGCCTTTGGAAAAAAGCTTAGAGTCACCCTTTGCGTAGGATATGAAGAAGATATTAGTATGAACACCTATCCTGCCGGAGAGAACATTAAAGTTTTTGTTGTCACCGACGAGCCTGCTAATGAAGATTTTGAAACGGTCAAAACCAAAGGGAAATATGAAGCCCAGGGCCAAACCCAAAAGCCTGGGATATTAATCCTTTACCTCGAACCTGGTAAGTACATTGCGTATATGGAGGGGCGCGGTTTTCAGGTTTCACCACAAAAATTTATCGTTAGTGAACATGATAATTCCCTTCCAGATCTTAATGATTTTCAAAAAAGACTCAAGAAGCATAAAAAAATCATAGAAATATTTTCGCATCCAGATTCCCTAAACGGACTGACTTATCTTAAGATAGAACTTGACAACTATACAAAAACTATTCTGGATGATATTACACTCGATTATTTGCGACAGGCCTTAATCGACTACCAACCGGGTCGCCCTAACCCTCAATTTGACCAGTTTATGAATCAACTTTTTGAAAAGAACCCGGAAGTGATCAAGGATCCCAGATTTCAGAATATAGTCGGCGGCTTTATCGAAGAGAACCCATTAATCAATAAGAATTTCCTCAAACCCTGGGGGCTGGACATTAAAGAACTAAATCGATATTAAAAAAGAAGAGCCGGCGAATTCGCCGGCTCTTCTTTTTTAATATCGGTTCCTTATCTCTCCCAAGCCCCTCGATAACTCCTTGATGATCCCTTTCTTCTTCGGATCATACACCCAGTTCGTATCAAAGTATTCCAAAATTTTAGAATTAGGATCATCAGAAAGCGTCAGGGAGTGGAACTGAGTGCCCTTATTTTGCTGGAAATATTTGACATCCTTCAGCACTTCTTTATCTACCCGGTACATAATAAAATCAGATACGACCAGTACGTCCGCATCCTGATAATCGTTGGAGCGGAGTTGGTTTAAGGCTTCGTATAAGGGCAGGGAAATATCCGTACCTCCATGGAAAGACATCCGCAGGAAGTTGGCAATCTCGTCAATGGAATTGGCCACGTTATAAAGGTCAAAAGTTTTGATGCCGATAGAAAAGTTGATCAGATAAGCCCTCCTGTTTTCCCGAACCGCCATTTTCAGAATGCCCAGACACAGCACCTTAGCGATCTGCTCCGGCCGGCCCATCATGGATTCACTGGTGTCCACACAGATAATAAACGGCCCCTTTTCTTTCATTTTAATCCGCTGAGCTACTTCTACAAACTTATCTTCGCTTTTCACCAATTTACGATCCTCATAACGGAAGGTCATCAGGTTTTTCTCGGCAAATTTTTTCAAAAAGAGGGTTTCGGTATCCTCATCACCCAATAGTGCCGCCTCTGAGCTGAGCAAATTATTCAAATCATCGCTGTCATGCACCCCGACAATTTCCGCTTTGGAATGTTCATCGCTGACCCACTCTTGCCGGATAATCGTCTTTTCGTAGCTTTCCTCTTCCATTTCGATCTCTGCTTCTCTCAATTGCCCCAACAGTTCCGACAATTCGCGGATCGAGGCTTCGTCCCTGAGCAGGTCGTCGTATTCCTTCAGTACATCAAAGGAAGTATCTTCCCAGAGCGAGCGCGACATATCCCAATAACTTCCCAAGTATTCGGTAAAAGGTTTTACCAGATCGGTTAGCTTGAGGTATTCATCTACTTTCGCCTCTACCGTTTCCGTAAAGGCTTCTTTTTCTTCCTCCAGTTTTTGAAGTTGATACTCCAGTATTTTAGCATTCAATAAGGCATCCCATTGGGCCAGCAGATCGGTCAGAAGCAGTTCTAATTTGTTACGGTTGGCCTCGTCCAGGTCTTTTATTTTACCGGTAGACAGGATATTCTTGAAGCGATTTTCGTAAAAATCGATATCCAGTTGGTCTTTAGAATAATTTTTACGCAAAAAATTGATCAGGAAATGCCAGCGGTCCTCAAAAACATGCAGAGGCGTCACCGTCCAGCCTTCCAGTCGCTTTAATTCGCTGTCGTAAGGATTTTTGGAACGGGCTTTTTGGTAGGATTTACGCAACCAGTAGAGGGTGTCCAGAATGATCTGACGAGTGATTTTCTGGTTGCCTTCCGTAATTTTCATCAAACCATCGATCTCAAACAAGTCATCCAAGGCTTTAGTAAAATACTGATAGTACTGATCATTGAGATCGGGAATCGTGAAGGCATCCGGCTCCAGTTTGTTTTGCAGGTAGCGGACCAGGTACTTTCTCGTTTGTCGGTCCAGCAATTCTCCAAATTCAATGAAGCGCTGATACTCTTCTTCTATTTGTTGGTTGATGTCTTGTTGTGGATTCATGTAGTTTTTAACCAGTCTCCTATATTAATGGAAAAACCAGGTAGAAGTTCAACGTCTTTGGTCCAATCTCTAAGAATCCAGTCTTGCTCAGCTTGTGCTATTAGAATTTGCTGGGAGGAGGATAGTATCCAGATGATGGTTTCGGTACCCCAGGCGTGCATCTTTTTGTTCTTTCGATTGATATAATCTTCCCATTTCAATTCACTCAGATCTGCCTTGACATCCACCTCGATTAGGATATTGGGTGCCTGGTCGAAGTATTTTTCATCCATCACCATCTTTTCATAACGGTCTTTATGGTAAATGGCAATATCTCCGGCCAAATTATTACCGCGATTGATGTGCATACCAGGCTCGTTGGTGAAATACACATACTCTCCGTCCCCGATCTCTTTATACAGAAACTTAAGTATTAAATGAATAATGAGCGACTGTAACTTACTACTTCCCACGATACCTTCTCTGGTTTTTCGGCCGGCCAATACTTCTTTATAGCCGGCATAATAGATCGGTTGCCCGTCTATTTCTTCATAGATCAATGATCGGGGAATGCTTGCTGTCTCCACTTTTTTACTTTCTGTATCCATTGATGATGGTTTGATTAATGGTCACAACCATTCAATTTAATCAAATTCCCTAATAATTGCAGATCCTTTTCGATCCCCTAACTTCTAAGTTTCCAGAAAATAGCCGTATAGTCAAATCAATGTCCGCTTTTGTCCGGATTTGTCCGCTTACAGGCTCGCATAGGCATATTGGATTTTCTCCAAGCGAAGTTTCAACTGGCGCATGGCTTCCTTCACTTCTTCCATATTAGCCTTTACGATATCGCTTTTGGAGGGATCAACGAAGAGGTTGTTTTCCAGGTGTTGCAATTCTTCCGGTGAGTTTTCGAGGATATTTTTCTCCTGATCCTCGATGTAGCGCGTCAGGCGCCGGTAGCGTTCCTCCCAGTGCTCTTCAACTACAGGATGCGGCTTTTTAAAAATAGTATTCGATTTTTCCAGCTTTTGGGTTTTCATTGGATAACTGTACCTGACCGAATTATAAAACACTTCAATGGTATTTTCCTTTGGGCTTTTTTGTGCCTTGAGGCGGTTAACCAGCTTAGCATTTTCATCATAAAAATTAGTAACGGCCTCTTCGTTCAGCTTGAGTTGCTGAAATTGTTTGATCGGCACCAGGATGCCTTCAAATTTATTTTCATCCTTGATCAATTCGTAATAATCTTCCTGTATCGGCATAAGGTGTTCTTCCGTTATGGTGTACTTTACCCGGATTTCGTTGTTCACATCTTTTTCAAAGTCGGCGATCTCTCGCTTGAGCATATTCAAGTTGACCACCATTGAATAGCCATGCTTTCTGATGGACTCACTGACAATCTCCCTAACAACTTCCAATTGTACAGGCTTGTTCCAAAGACAATCCACCATTAGAAAGCAATCCATCAGGTTGACCTTATTTCTACTGTTCAAGAAGGCGGAAGTTCTCAATAAGCGAATGATCTTTTTCCAACGGCGATCATATAGTCTGATTATCTTATCCGCATTATTGGGGCGGGCATTAAATTCTTCGATCTTTACCTTTACTAATTGGATGGTGTTCAGCACTTCGGGAGGGACGTCTACCTCATCAATGGCCTTAGTCCATTTATCCAGCTCCGCCTCTGTAAATTTCAGTTCTGCTTCAATATTATCTTCATAGACATCCTCCGTATCCACGATCATGGAAAGGAAGTTATTGAACCGCTTGATATTGTTGACCTGCAGACGGATCAGAAAGCGGTCCCAGATTGGGTCCAGGCTTTGGTTGGGCGGAGGCAGCTCATTAGAGGCGGTAATGATCCCGCGGATCTTCACGGGAATATCCTGATCGCCATTGCGATACACTTTTTCATTGAGGATGGTCAGTAGGGCATTCTGAATAGCGGGGCCGGCTTTCCAGATTTCGTCCAGGAATACAATATTTGCGCCAGGTAAATATCGATCGGTCAGTCGCTCGTATTTATCTTCCTCTTTTAGTTTCTTGATGGACACCGGGCCGAAGATCTCATCCGGCGTACTAAATTTACTCATCAGGTACTCAAATGACACGCCGTCTCGGAAAGCGAACTTCAACCGACGAGCGATCAGGCTTTTCCCTACTCCCGGAGGGCCCAGCAGAAATATACTTTCGCCTGCCACGGCACTGAGCAAAGCCAGTTGAATGGCATGCTCTCGTTCGTAGAGCCCACTACTGAGGACGTCGAGCAGTTTTTTTACCCTAATTTTTCGATCAATATCTGTGAGTAGCTTCATTGTAGGATTTATGTTGTCCGTTGCTCGTTGTCCGCGATTAAACGAGTACCGGATAACGAGCAACGGATTGAAAATCAAGGTTTAATTGAATAGTCTATTTTCTTAAACCCTCTTTTGAAAAATAGGGGATGACTCATATTTTGTTCCGTGGTACTAATTTTCTCCAAACCCAGGTCGATGGATGCCATCTTCCTGAATGTAGTGCTTGCGGATCAATTCATCCACCGTGGCTTCTCTAATATGCAGTACAACGCCTTTAAAGTGTAATTGTTTACCCGCCATGGCATGATTGAAGTCAACTTTGACGTGGGTATCGGAATAGGAAAGTATTTTACCCTGGTGAGATTCTCCGGTATCGTCAACCAGAGACACATAAGTGTTTTCAACAATCAGATTAGGTGGAATTGCCCCGTTTATCTCGAAGGCTTTGATAGGCACATCAATGATATTGCCTTTTTGGATTACGCCATAGGCTTCATCTGGCTGTAGTACAAATTCAAAAGTATCATCTTCGGAAAGGCCCCGCAAATTTTCTTCAAAGGCAGGTAAGAGCTTACCACTACCAAACAGAAACTTGAAGGGCCAGTTGATATCCATTCGTTCCATCAACTCTCCATCCGGCCCTCCTTCACGCAACTCATAAGCGATGGTAACTATGTTATGTTCTTCAACTATCATTTTTCACTAATTGTTTTGAAAATAAAACTACAGTGAATACTCAAATGTTTAGCAGAAGCCCCATATACTATCCACCTTCATCCCTCGACCTTCGTCCTTCGTCCTTCTTTGACCTTCGTCCTTCCTAATCAGTCTTCCGACTCAGGCGCTAATTTGACCACCATTCCATCTAATTCGTCGGTCAGTCTAAGCTGGCAGCCCAGGCGAGAATTATCCTCTACGAAAAATGCCTGATCCAGCATGTCTTCTTCCTCTTCAGACATCTCAGGTAATTCAGTTTCACTCAGGATATACATGTGGCAGGAAGAGCAAAGTGCCATACCTCCACAGGTTCCTTTTACGGGAAGTTCGTAGGCTTTGCACAGCTCCATCATATTCATATTCATATCGGTGGGTGCGTCCAGTTCATGCTTTCGTTCATGCCTGTCTATTACAGTTATCTTGACCATTGCTGCTCGTTTAAGTTAGTTGATCGTTTAAAGGCCGAAAAATAAAAACTTTTGGTGGCTAAAATTGTGAACTATTAACTTTTTTATGGTACATCTGTAATAACTTGAGAGATTTCCTCCAATTCTTCTTCCAGCCAATCATCCAGGTGGTGGTACCAATCGAGATGGGGCGACCATTCCGAGCACCCTCCTGCGAAGGGAATACATTGAGTATTTTTCCACTGCTTTCCACAGGAAGGGCATTTACCTCCTGTTTCGAAGGTATTCCAGCTATGTCCGCAAGAACAAGACCAATAGGGTGCTCCATCCGGCTCCCAGCCGCATTTCGGGCAGGCTATTTTTTCATTCATGATATTGACTCCTTTTTTACAAGTAGTCCAACGGCATCTCCCACTCGAATAGTTCCTCCCTGGATTACTTTTGCTAAAATTCCGCCATGACCTCTCATGGCGTTATAGCCACCAGGGCCCAGGTTTTCTTCCATTCGCGAACAAGGATAGCAAAAACCGGTCATTTCCAGGATCACTTCTCCGATCTGAAAATGCTGATCTTTCAAGGCAAGTAAATTAATACCGGATACGACGATATTACGGCGGGTCAGGCCGGGGTCAATGGTATCCGTTTGGAGTATTTTGGCAACAGTCTCCAGGTGCTCTGCCTGAATGAGCGTTACCTGGCGGTTGCCGCCGGCTTTGCCGTAATGATCACCAATGAGCCCTTGCTCCAGGTCCACTTTGACATCCTTAACACTGCTAAGCTCCGCTCTTTTGGATGGGCGGAGGCCGATCCAGTCTACTTTGCCCTTTTGCGGCAAAATATTGGTTAATTCTTTTAAAGTCATGATTCAGAAATTTCTTTTACGAAAAGGACTAATTTTTCCATCTGATCTCTGCCCAGTTTTTTCCCAAAATTAGCAGAAAGATATACCAGGATCAATACTACACTCAACAGAGGCAATAACCACAATATACCGGAAGATAATCCCAGATTATACCGAGAAAACCCGATAACTGCAACTACCATTAGGGTAAAACCAAGAAAAAAATAAAAAAAGACGAACATTAACCAAACGGAAGGTTTAGGACCGATCAGTCCGTAGATCGTAGCCCCATCTTCTTTTTCTACTACATCCATCGACAATTGTGGTGACCAGAAATGATCATCCACCAACGGAATTTTTAAAACTACATGCCAATCGGTAATGTAGCCCTTAAAATAGGCTTCTGGTTTTTTTAAGGCTTCATCCAAACGTCTTAATATTTCGTTCTTGTTCAATGGCGAGTTTAGTTCAAACCTGGGTCTGATTTCTAATGTTGACATGGTGTGTTTATAGGAATTATTAATTTAAACAAGCGACTGTGTTTGGACGACTGCTTAAATTAATAATTCCTTTTCAAAAAAAGAATCAGAATTGTATTCTGTACATAAAATCAGGGAAAAATCCAATTTGATTCACTTCATTCACCTCATTGGTAAGTCGGTTATACCTTCGTACAAATACATTTTCGTTATTGGTCACATTCTGAATATCGAAATAAAATTGGTGGGATAACTTTGCCTTTTTGCTATTGATCTGGAACCCCATTTTCAGATCCCATCTGAAATACGGATCAAAACGTTCGGAATAAGCCAAATCTTCAAATAAAATCTCTCTGCCCACATTTTGAGAAGCTTCCAGATCAACAGGAGTGTAGGGACGGCCACCGGCAAAGGTTACTTTTGTGTCCAGTGTAAGGGCATTGCGTTTGCTTTTGCCCACCTTAAATTCTTTTCCGGCCAGAACGTTCAAAACATATTGGTTGTTAAAAGCCGTGCTTCGTTCGATCCCATCACTGCCTTCATATCGGGATTCAAATACCGATGCGGTGATCAGGCTGTAAAAACCCTGGCTGAAAAACTTTTCAATCGTTAGCTCTACTCCTGTATTATAAGCGGTTCCTTCATTTACCAAGCCATAACGATCATCGGGAAAAACAAAATCGGCTCCGGCATTTAAAAGAGAAAAACTGGATGGCCCTGGTTCGACCGGAGCATTTTGGATCAGTTGGTAATAAGCTTCAAGCTTAGCTCGCCAGTCTTTTGCAAATTTCCAATCGTACCCCAGCACAAAATGATGACTGCGGGTGAAGTCCAAATCTTTATTGGTTTGCTCAAAGATGCCGGCACTGACTTCTTCCTCCAAAAGTAACACAGGCAGAGGTTGTTCCTGATGATGCAAACCATAGCCAAAGCTGAGCGACTGAGTGGGCTGAAAATTCCAATTTAGGGCTGCTCGCGGCTCAAGAGCAAAGGTGTTATTCAACCAAAGATACTGTAGGTGCAAACCTGTGTTGAGCACCCACCTCCGGCTCATCTTGTACTGACTTTGAGCATAAGCCTGCAGCATGGTTGAACTTCCGTTAAAGTCATAAATCGTGACCCAATCAGGCAATCCGTCATCATTAAGATCAGGTCGGTCTTCCCGGTCATTTAGCTTGATATCATTCTGAAAGGTTTCGACCAGAACGCCTGCTCGGCCCGTGAATCTGGCATTGAATTTTTTATTAATGTAGGAATTGAAAGAATAACGCTTAACCAAGTTATTTGATTCCACGATCCTGATCTTTCTTTCATCCGGTTGATGAAGGTTTAAATACCGATCTTCGCTATACTCATTGCCTGAAATTGCGGCGGCAATGATCGTTCTTGCATAGGTTGTATTATTAATGAGGTAATTGTGTTTTAAACCTATTACGCCAAAGAGAGATTTTGCGTAGGCATCTTCATCTTCGGCAGCGAACAGGTCATCCGCTTCCAACTCATCTCCCAAAAATTCAATATCACTTCTTCCAGCCATCCCAAAGAGCGTAAATTTTCCAGCCGGGCTGTTTCCAAAATCAATTTTAAACCCAATATCCTGATAATTGGGAGAAGCATTGGTACCAATCGGCAAGCCCAGGTCCGAAGCAATAGAAACAAACGAATAGCGGCCGGCAACCAAAAAAGATCCCTTGTGATTTTTATTTAAAGGTCCCTCAGCCATCGCTTCCACCCCGCTAACCGCCCCAACCTGGGCCATGTACTCATATTTATCTTTATTTCCGCTCCTAAAACTTAAATCAAACACTCCGGCCAGCGCATTGCCATATTCAGCGGGGAAAGCACTGGTTAAGAAATCTGAATTACGCAGTAAATTTGGATTTAGGGCACTTACAGGGCCGCCTGTAGTACCTAAGGTAGAAAAATGATTAGGATTAGGAATGGGAATTCCCTCCAAACGCCAGAGTACCCCGGTAGGTGAATTTCCGCGAATGACAATATCATTGCGAGAATCGTCGGCCGTAGAAACCCCGGCAAAATTACCCGCCAGTCGGGCTACGTCACTCCGTCCGCCGGAAAAGCGATTAACTTCTTCCATGGAAAAAGTACGAGCTGAGATAGTGGCCATTTCGTTTTGGGCTTTGTCTTTGCCTACCGTTTCGCCGGCTTTGACAACCACTTCCTGTAATTGTTCGACCGTCTCTTCCAGCGCAATTCTCAAGATGACCTCTTTGCCGGCCGTTACGACTATATTGGGAATAGTAACAGGATCATAGCCGATATAACTAACCTTAATAGCCCGCCGGCCCAGGCTGACACCTTCCAGCCTGAAATTACCGTCAATATCGCTGGTCGTTCCTCTCGCCTCTTCACCAAACAGTTCGATGGTGGCACCGATCAGAGGTGTTTCAGCTTGCTTATCCAGAATAATTCCTTTGATGACCTGGGATTGAGCAAGGAGAGTTGAAGAAAAACTGAGGCATAACAACAATAGAGTGAAAGTAAAGTTTTTCATGACAATTCGTTTTTAGGGAATACAGAATAACTCGAATAATATGCTCCCAATGTTTTCTTTTTCTCACATTACTGCCATCCGGATCAATTGAACTGTCATTATTAAGGAATGAATTGTTGAATGGGAAGAATAAAAAGAGATGTGATCATGGTAACGGCCTGGGAAGGCAAGTTTAATGCAGTTCGCCTTAAAGTAGAGAAATCGACCATCAATCTGCATCGATTTGTCATTCATTACCGAAACGGAGACAAGCAAAATATTCAGGTTCGTAATAAGATAGGACCTGGTCAAACAACCAGAGTGATCAACCTCAAAGGGCAGGGCAGAAGAGTGATCAACCGGGTAGAGTTCTGGTATGACACCAAAGGCTTTGAAGATAAACGAGGGAAGATTGAGTTGTGGGGAAGACATTACGGGAATTGAATAAAAGAGGAGCGGCTGACAGCCGCTCCTCTTTTATTTTATAGAGACACTGGAATTAGAAAATAATTATCCATAACTTGCCCCTGGATTTAAAAGGAAGATAGATGTTGGCATATTTTGAAGGCCGAAAGAGGCCGATGCACCTTTAGATCCAATGCTGCATTTTTTTACTTATTTTATTTTTATACAATGAACATTTTTGTAGCAAAGTTGAATTATGACACTGTGGAAGACGATCTGCGCGATCTCTTCGAACAGTACGGTGAAGTAGACACCGTAAAAATTATTAACGACCGGGAAACCGGCCGATCTAAAGGTTATGGCTTCGTAGAAATGCCTAACTCCGATGAGGGGAACAACGCAATTGAAAACTTAAACGAAGTTGAATTTGATGGACGAACCATCGTAGTAAAAGAAGCTCGCCCGAAAGAAGATAGAAGAGGCGGCGGCGGCGGCGGTTACAACAGAAACCGCGGCGGTGGCGGCGGCGGGTATAACAGAGGCGGTGGCGGCGGCTACCGCGACAACAACAGATGGTAAGAAGGTCTAATTACTGATTATAGACGAATTAACGAGTCAATCCAAATTACTGGGTTGGCTCGTTTTATTTTTATCGCAGCAACTCAAAATCTTTCTCTAACTTGTTTTTGATGTTATTTGCAATGGAACTGATTTAAATAATGGGAAATGAAACAAATCTGGCTAGTACTTTTTCTTTCCGGCATGTGGGCATGCTCCTCTCCTACACCCAACCAAAGTGCCGAACTTAAGCAGGGCATAGTATCTGTAGCTTCTCCGGAAGCAGCTCAGGCCGGGATGGATATTCTTGCTGCCGGAGGTAATGCCATTGACGCGGCCGTGGCCATCTCTTTTGCTCTCGGGGTTACCGAACCGGCGATGTCAGGTCTGGGTGGAGGATCTCAGGTCTTGTTTGCTGCTGCCGGCCGATCGCCCATTGTTATTAATGGCACCACACTTTCACCTGCCGCTACGCCAGTGGATGCTACCAAGGCCGACCTAAAGTATCACACGCGCAGCACCATTCCTTCTACCGTAAAAGTAATGGAATACATCTGGAAAAAATACGGCAGCGGACAACTCAGCTGGGCCGAACTTTTGGCTCCTGCCATTCGATACGCGGAAGAAGGCTTCGAGCTAGGAATTTTCAGGCATATGGTGTATAAAAAATACGAGTCGGCACTTAAGGACAGCCCTTATTATTCCAGTGTGGTTCTCATGCCTGACGGCAATATTCCAGGGCCCGGAGATACCCTCCGACAAGCTTTGCTCGGCAAAACAATGCGCCGCCTGGCAGAAGCCGGAGCCGAAGACTTTTATTCCGGTGAAATTGCCCAAAAAATAGTCGATGATATGCAACAGAATGATGGCTGGATTAACCTGGAAGATCTGCAAAACTTTCCCGAACCAAAGGAATTAGTTCCGTTGAATATTGACTACCGGGGATATCAGGTTTTTTCCCAACCACCTCCCTGTGGTGGTTGGACAGCGCTGCTTATGCTCAACCTATTACAAAACAGCCATGCAGATCAGCTACAATACGGTACAGAAGAACGATTTTTCCGACTGGTCGATGCCCTGGCCCTGGCACATAATGATCGAAAAGAAAGCCCGATCACTGATCTTGTCAATTATGAAGCAGCAGCCCGTAAAAAACTTTCCATTTCCTATGCTCAGAACTTGTTAGCAGCTTCCTCTTCGACAGGAAAGTCAGAGCAGGTTGAAGGAGGCGAAACCACCCATTTTTCGGTAGTAGACCGAGCAGGCAATGCAGTGGCCGTAACCGCTAGCATCAATGCTTATTTCGGAGCTAAAGCGGCTTCTCCGGAGCTCGGTTTTTTATATAACACCTATATGGACGATTTCTTCCTGGGAGAGCCTGATCACCCTTTTGCCATTCGTCCGGGTGCCATGGCTTATTCATCCATGAGCCCTACGATCGTTCAAAAAGATGGTCAAACCGTACTGGTAATCGGCAGCCCAGGCTCTGCTCGGATTATTTCTGCGGTGGCTCAGCTCACACAGCTCTGGATAGATAATGAGCTCAGTATTGAGCAAATCGTTGCGCTTCCAAGGTTGCATAGTGTGAATGGACGTGTGTATATAGAAAATATGCCTTCCATTCCCCACGAGTGGATACAAAAACTAAGGGATCGAGGGTACGAAATCGCCTATCCAACTTATGACCTGATGAACGGGGATTTAAACCCTTACTTCGGTGGTATTCATGCAATAGCCAAAGAAAATGGCATATGGGCAGGAGGTGCCGACCCAAGAAGGGACGGGGTGGTGATGATTGAATAAATTCCCATGATTTTTGAGTAAATTTGAAAAAAACTGATTATTCCAGCATATGCTTAATAAAATATCGGTACTTCTAATCGTCTCCCTTTTCTTTACTTTTCCAATCTTCAGCCAACAAACAGGCAATAACGAAGTCTACGGACAGGTCCTCTTCTCCCAAAACACTTCAGGCCTGGTCAGAGGATCTGGCTACAATAAAGACGGCACCAAAGTCATGCACTCAAACGATCCAATGGCCAAGCCGGAGAAAAACATCATCGTCAGTTGCCATCCTTTGAGTTTTGAGGCTGAATTACCCCCCACTCCGAATGCCTATGTCACCCAAAAAGAACAAACTTTTATCCCCATGGTCCTTCCTGTTACAGTGGGCACCACGGTTTATTTTGTGAACGAAGATCAGTTTTTTCACAATGTATACTCCAATACCCCTCGCTCCAGATTTAATATTGGGCGAAGGCCCCCTGGGAATTCTTATGGCCAAAAAATAAAAAAAACCGGAGTTGTTCAGCTCTCCTGTGATATTCACAGTCATATGAGCGGCACTGTGCTAAGCCTTGACACTCCTTACTTCACAAGAGCCGATGAGGAAGGAAGATTTAAGCTCTCCAATCTGCCGGACGGCCAATATCGACTAGAAATTTTTCACCCGCTCTATCCAAGCGGTTTTTCTGAGATAATTGAACTAAAAGGAGGAAAAAGCCTGAATAAATCTATAAATTTAAACAAACCATAGATCCGATATTTGGCTATGCCACTTAAAATATACCCATTTTTTATTTTTCTTTTTCTTCCCTTTGCATCATATGCCCAACTGCAACTGGCCTGGAATGCCAATGTAGATATGGAATTAAGCAAAGCAGGAGATCTTTCTCATTTTTACTACAATGAAATTCACAATGACCTGACCGACTGGCATTTTGACCTCACTCAAGCCAATGTAATGGGGCAATTGTTCTTGTCCGATCAGTTTAAAATGAGTGCTCGCTTGTTAGTAAAACGTAAATGGGGCAAAGAATTTGGGCAGATAAGTATTCCTCAGCTTAATTTGCAATGGTTTCCCAAAGAAAAGAACTATAGCCTCACCCTCGGGCGCTTTATCAACCCCTATGGTTCTTTTAATGAAAAACAATTATCCACCCAGCGCACTTTTATCAGTATTCCACTGGCCTACGGCTATTATCATGGTATTTCCCAACAAATAGGGTTGATGCTGGCACGTGGTCAGTACAATAAAATCAGCTTGAATGGAGAGGTCGACTGGGGAACCTCTACCGTTTATTATGGCGGATACGTCGGCGGGCTACAGTTCAGTTGGTGGACCGATTCTGCCAACCCAACGAGCTTAAAAGTGGCGCTGGTTAATGGAGCTTCCAATATTCGGCAGGTCTTCGGCACTCCTTTAAATGTCGGTTTGGTAAGCCGGCTTAAGTTTCAACCGACCTATTTCTGGCAGCAGGGCGTTTCTATAAGTTTAGGGAGCTTCATGGAGCGTACCGAGAACAATGAGGTGCTCGACAATTTAAACCAATACTATCAGCTTCTGATAGGAACGGATTACAGTCTAGGAACCGGCTTTTTTTCCTTTTCGGGAGAAATTATGGCAGCTTTTTACCGCGTTCCTATTTACAGTCCGGAGGAGATGGATTTTCTCTCCGACTCCTCACCGCTCACTCAAACATTAAGTAATATTTCTTCCTATTTGGATATTAAATATGAACCTCCTTTCCTATCGGGTAGTTTTTTGGCCTATCGACTGGATGCCCTGGTTTTTGGAAAAATTGAAAATGACCGATATAATGATGAAATTTGGGATAATCATGTGCTGCGACACTCCATCGGTGTAGGCTATAAGCTCTTTCCATTCCTGCTGGTCAGGGGGATGGCCTCTACTCAGTCTACCCGAAACAAACCGGCCTGGAGTACCCAGCAACGAACGTTCAGACTGATGCTGACGCTGCATTATTAGTAGGGGCACACCTTCGTCAAGACTTCGGGGGCTGGGGAAGGTCGAAGGTCGAGGGTCGAGGGGCACCACCTTCGTCAAGACTTCGGTGGGCGGGGAAGGAGAATGTCATTTTTAGCTTAAAAAAAATCATCATAAAGATCTTTCATGCACAAAAGATTTTGGTATGCTATATTGATCCTCTTTTTTCACAATCTGGCGCTATCTGCCCAGTCGGGAGTCTCCTATTTTTCTTCCCTTAATACCTTCCAGAAAAAAGCAGAACAATTCCTTTGGAACGACGAAATAGAGGAACTACAGGCCTACTGCCGGCCCTTCCTCGATGATGGCCAGGCAGCTCGAACCAAAGCTTATGCACACTTTTATGCGGGAGAAGGGATGTTATTGGAAAATGATTTAAATAAAGCGCAAGATCACTTTTTAGAATCCCTCAAACTCTTTGAAAACAGCCGTAATACGGAAGGTTTGGCGGCTGCTCATTTAAAACTGGGTAATATTGCTTTTTTTGAGGGAAACAATCAGGAAGCCGAACGGCATTACACTCCTGCTTTTGATCATGCACAGCAGATCAATGCCCATACGATTTTATATGAAGCCTGTCAGAACTGGGCGACTATATACAGTAACCGCCAAGAGTTTGAAAAGAGCATGCGCATGCTCAAAGAAGCCTTACAAGCTGCCCAGGCTCTTATTGACCCTAGAAAAGAAACCGTCATTTTTAATCAGATTTCCACCAATTATCACTCAATTGGACAGCTGGATTCTGCCATTTATTATTTTAAAAAATTATTAGACCTAAAAAAAACAGAGGCAGACACCGCCGGCTTAGTTAGTGATTTAAGCACACTCGGCAACTTGTACAGTGAGTTGGGCAACCACGTTCAGGCCCAGAATTACCTGGTGGATGCCGTTTCCAAAGCAGAACAAATCCGGGATACTTTCTCGTTGATGTCCCTTTACACCGATATCAGCAAGGTATATTCCGCTCAGGGCATTTGGAGTAAAGCCGAGATCTATGCCCAAAAAGGCATCGAAATGGCTCGTGCGAAAGGGATACAGTTCATTGAAGCTCAAAATTTAAAAAACTACGGCTATATCTTAGAAGAAAAGGGAACTATTGAAGCGGCCCTGAACAAATACAAACAGGCATTAGTCCTTTTTCAAGCGCTCAATAATCCACTCAATATGGTGGACATTCAGATTCGGATCGGGAACCTATTACAAAGCCAGGAAGACTATTCTGAGGCCCGTCAATTCTTACAGGAAGCCTTGTCCATACGAACTCAGTATGATGATAAAATGGGGATTTTAGACTCCAAATTGCTGCTCGGGGAGCTCGATATTAGACAAAAAAACTACCAAAAAGCCATTCCTCTGCTGGAAACATGTATTTCTCCTGCCATCAACCTCAATAATCGCAATGCGCTGATGAAAACCTATAGGTTACTGGCAGAAGCTCATAAGGGAGTCAATCAATTTGAAACTGCGCTGGATTATTTTTCTCAATATACTACAGTAAAAGATAGTCTTTTGCAAATCGACAGGATCCGGGAAGTCAATCGAATAGACGCACAATTCCAAACAGCCAAAAAAGACAAGGAAATTGCGCAGCAAAGGGCCGAATTGGAAAGACAGAAAGCCCAAATCCAACAACGCAATTATCAAAATGCCCTTCTGATAGCCGGTTTGATCATCTTCATGCTGCTGGCAGGATCCTTCTATTTTATTTACTTCAAAAACAAGCAACTAAATAAGAAGAAAATAGAAGTGCTGACTAAAGAACAGGAGACTCAACGGCTGAAATCTATTTTAGAAGGAGAAGAAAGAGAACGTCGCCGGATGGCTCGTGAACTCCATGACGGGCTGGGCGCCTCTCTGGCCACCGTAAAAATGCAGATCAGCGCCCTGTCAGATAAGTTTTTCGGGATACAGGAGCATAAGAGTTACCAGGCAGCAGAAAACCTAATTGACGATGCCTGCCAAAATGTTCGGGAAATTTCCCATAATTTGATGCCAACTGTCCTGGAAGAACACGGTTTGGAATTTGCCCTGGCCAATGTTTGTGAACGCTTTGGCCATCAGCAAAAAATGGAGGTAGAGTTTATCCCGTATGGATTGGATCAGGAACTGGAAGAAGTTATTCAGGTGGCTGTTTTCCGTTGTGTTCAGGAATTGTTAAAAAACATCGCACAACATGCTCAGTCTTCAGAAGTCATCGTTCAGATAACCGTCGAGGATAAGCAGCTGAACCTGGTGGTCGAAGATAATGGAAGCGGTTTTGATCCCGAAAAAATTAAGGAAAAGGAGGGCATCGGTATTCGTAATATTCGCTCCAGAATTGAATATTTAAACGGACAATTAGATATATACAGCAAAAAAGGAGAAGGCAGCACCTTTACAATTGATATTCCACTATGAAGTTGTTTAAAAAAATATAACATGCATATTCTTTTAGTAGACGACCACCAGATCGTTATTGACGGCTTAAAAACCTTGCTGGACGGTGAAACAGATATAGAACAAATTTATGAAGCTCAAAATGGGGAAGCCACTTTGGACCTGGTAAAGAGTACTTCTGTTGACCTGATCCTACTAGACATAAACCTGCCTGATAAAAGCGGCTTCGAAATCTGTAAAGCCATAAAAAGCAAACAAGCTGAGATCAAGATCATTGCCCTGACCATGCACGATAATGCCGGTTATATATCCAGAATGATCAAATCCGGGGTGGATGGTTACATTCTTAAAAATACAGGCAAAGAGGAATTATTACAGGCTATCCGCACCGTGATGAAAGGCGATCGCTATTTCAGCGCAGAAGTGACGGACGCCCTCGTGTCGGGCACCCCCAAATCTCGCGAGCCCCGCACTGGCGACTTCATTCAAAAACTCACTCGCCGGGAAAAAGAAGTATTGCAACTCATCGTGGAAGAAATGACTACTGATGAAATTGCAGCCAAATTATTCATCTCAGCAACCACCGTAATTTCTCATCGCAAAAGTCTGCTCAGAAAGCTCAATGCCAAGAATACGGCCGGGCTGGTAAAGGCTGCTTTTGAGTTTGGATTGTTGGAATCTTAAATTAAATAGGACTGTTACATCCGCCTGAGGCGGATGTAACAGTCCTATTTAATTTATTCGTTTATTTATTTTCACCATACCGGCTGCTTCTCCCACACATAGGTAATAAGACCTCCCCATCCTCCAAGAACATACGTCATGGCAATCTGATCGGAAGGCCGATCGGGTACTCTAAAGGTGAAAGTTCTTTGAGCACGAGGGGTGATTATTCCAGTAGAACCTGAGCGACCCACAAAAATACTGTTGTAATTAGTGACAGGAGGGTCGTATTCCGCATGGAAACCCCCAAAATCAATCCGAGGAGATATGCCGATATGATAGTTTTGTAAAGTGCCGCCGGCTTCTGCACTCAGATGCACCACAAACTCCTGGCCGGGAACTAGCTCATTCGGCGGTAACTGAGACCAGCGAACGGTGAAAAGCCAATCGTATTCAAGGTTACCATTGTCTAAATAAGCGTATGTCTGATGCGTACAGCCATTACCATATACATTGGTGAGCTCCCGGCCTTTACCATTCCTGGTAGACTTTTGCAATTGTTTGTTGTCGGGATTAACTTTGGGAAAACCTTGTTTAAGCACCCATCTGAACACGCTTCCGGAACTGCCCAATTCCCAGGCAGGCTTGCTACCGTAGGGCAGCCACAGCCAACCTCCATTGATCATGTTCGGATCATGCCCATTGTCGTACTCCAGCGGGATAACCTGGCTGTAAAATACATTGTACATACTCTGGCCGGTGTTGGGGTCATAGGAGACTCTCTCGATACGCATGACTTTTCGATATTGGACCCACCAGCCTTTGTAGGTCTTATCCTCCGACTGACCTACATAAACACCTCCTAACTTTTGCAACTCCAAGGCTTTCGCCTCCGTAACCGTCCCGATCAGCGACTCCTTTAACTGGGCCTCTAATCGGTTGGCACTAAAAAGAAGTACGGCCAGGATTAGTAACAGATAAAGTAGAAACTCCAGAAACCTATTGGAAAGATGTATCGTTTTCATGACCGATCATTTTTGGTGAGAATCGGGAGAGAGAGGGTCCAAACAATGTTCTTTTTTGGAGGTAGTGATGAATGAAAAGCTTCGTTTCCATCCATCACTACCTCCAGAGAAACAAAACGGCAAGGGACAGATTTTTCTTTCTTAGAATCTCTGTCAGGAATTTGAGAAAAGCAATGATAAAAGTCAGTTTTATACCTTGCTTCCCAGCGCATTCATTCCGGTTTGTCTATTTGTTTTTTATAAACAAAAAGTTGATAAAATATTTTATAAAAATACAATTTGTTGTATATTTGCAACAGATTAAACATTTAATGTTCTTTGATAGGATGCTGAATTATCCTATCCCATAAAGTTATTGCTTGAAATTCTGGGTATTTTGTATATTAGTAAATGACATAGATGCATTTTATTTACTTAAGACGATCAAAACCCAGTTCTTATGGCACAAATCCCCCCCCAAGATTTGCCGAAGGCCGCTGTTGGTCATATAAGGGATATTGAGGGTTCAAAAACAGAGAAGGCAGCAGAACCTATCTCTACGAATCAAAAAAGCAAAACAAGCTTAGAAAGTATTTTATTAGTACCGGGTGTCATAAATTCATCTGGTTATCATACATCCATTTCCGAGGATATAAAGGAACTTGGTTTTTACCTTCTAGATCGACCACTTCAATTTCTTCATCCCTGGCCGACAAGTGTTTCAGGATTCAGAAAGGTGTTGGAAAAATTCCAACCAAAGATTGTTTATTTTGAATGTTTTGAGGAATTAGCCCACACTTCAGACCCAGGCTCTAAGCCTGTTAGAGCGTTGAAAATCACCGCAAAGGAGTTAAGAAAAATATTTCTTCCCGAACACACAGAAAAAACCGAGGCTGTTCTAATCAATGGTGCCTACACACGTGAGCAAGCTGTAGCCATTACCGGTGGTATTAAGTACCTGATTGGGATTCCCAACAACTTAGGAAAAGAGCATAGAAGAGATTTTTTAATCAATTTCTATCAAAAATTTTCTAAAATGGACCGAATTGATCAAAGTTTTACTGGCTCTTCTCTTGAATTATTTCGAGAAACTGGAACTGAAAAAAATTTACCTGTTTTTGGCATTGTCCAGGAAGGAGAGTATGTTGAGTACCAAACACCTGAAGAAATTCAAAAACTTAAAGAAGAGTTTAAGGCACTACAGCAAGAAATCCAGGAAAGGGAAGGTCAATTCAAAGAGAGTCTACCAGAAGAACTTTCCAAAAGGGAGCGCCTATTAAAAAAAGAAAACCCACATTCAGCTCTTTCAAATTGGGTTTATCATGAATCCGAGAGGTCAATTAATTCAATCTCTGCTGAATTATTAATAGATAAGTCCATAACTGAAATTGAACAATTTAAAAAAGAGTTAAAAAGAATACTTTTACTAATTGAAGGATGTCTTGTTACTAAAAGAGATCATTTAATTTCTTCGGAGAATCTGGAAAAATTCAACTTTTCGCAATCAATTAAATTGTACCAAAGAGCATTGGCATATCTCATCCTTGATATCCAAAAATTAAAATTTAAGCGTGCGTCTACTGAGTTTTTCCAAGATCTAGTCAATAAAGTTAATCAACGATTGCCTAGAGCTTGATTAGCCAATTTTTTCATCGATCGCTTCGATCGTTGCTTCGATTACTTTTATTTTTTCCTGTAGTTCTTCCGCTTCCATTTTTAGGGCTTCAAGATCTTGCTCTAAAAGCAATCTTTTTAGCCGGAGTTCCTCAAAATCTTCTTCTTCAAGAAATGATAAATCAGGTTCTGAATTAGAAAGTTTTGAGGCTTCATCATCGTCATTTGGTAAGTTTTTAAAATCCATAGCTTAATGATTTTTATATAACTGGAAAAAATCTGAGATCAATTCTAGTAAATTGAAAGCAGTAGATAGATTCTCGCACAAAGCTCTGTTGAAGAAAATTGAATTGTATTAAAGATTGGATTGGAAAGTAGGACGAAGAAAAATACTTATTTATTCTATACGAAATTTCCAAGCAAGTGTTTCAGCTTTCAAAGAAAATAAAAGAGTTGTTGATAATAGGAAAAAGCTATCAAACCTCCAATAACTCCCACCTCTCTCTATATTGAAACGACCTTGGCTTACGCTGTCTTTTTTCAGACTCGACGAGATGGATTTCAGATCCATAAGAATTGAACACTTCTGAGGGCATGATGTAAAAAACATGAAGCTCCTGAAGGTAAAGAATGGCGAAATCAAAATCATTATTGGTGTATGGATCTCTGAGCATTCTACGTCGATTTGTTTTTGTCCGCCGTACATCAACGACATAGTTTCCTTTTTTCTCGTCCCACCAGGCACTTTTGACTTGAATCCTGATAAACTTGTTATCAATCTGAAATACCAGGTCGTAAGGTAAGCGATCTCCTACTGGCTGTAATACTGCCCAATTTTTTTTCAAGGCTTCTAGAACAACTGCTTGCTCAGCGATATCTCCCTTCAATTTGGTGTCCATACCTTTTGACATCAAATTAGTTTAATTTTGACAACAAAACAAGGAGCACACGGAGTTGAGAGAAAAAAAAAGATCGACTTTTCAGTCGATCTTTTTGTGTTGTAGCGGCGGCAGGACTTGAACCTACGACCTTCGGGTTATGCTTCTCACTACAGCTTTCGCTGCCTCAATTGCAAGAATAAGAGTTTGTGAGCTGGACTTTCTCTTCACCCTATTGAATAACTTCAACTTAGGTGTCTGCCATTAAGTCTCTACACCTTCTCTGTGCGCCGAAGCTCTTTAATGAGCAAAGGTGCATAAAGCTTGGCTCGGGATTACCACACTACAGGCTTCCCCGAATTTGACAGATGTTCACCAAAGCATTTCTGCTAAGGCAGCCCAAGCGATAACAAAGATAATTTGGCTTCCCAAATACTGATTTTAAGTAGTGAACTTCAAATCATAATGTCTTTGCTTCGCAATTCTTGAGCCCGACGAGCTACCAACTGCTCCACGCCGCGATTTCAATGGGTCACAAATATAAAGGGATTTTTGACAAAATACAATAGCTAACAATAAAAAACTTAGTCAACACCTGTAACTCAGACAAAACACCACTAACAAAATATTGGTTATCAAATAATTACATGCAAGCTTCGGTAAATTAAACATTTTTTTAGGCATTCTGTCCACCCCAAATTAATTAGCATACCAACAAATCTCTTATCTTTGCGGCCAACTAAATCGCACTTAATAATGTAACTTTAATAGAATCAAAGTAAAAGATAAACCTTGTATCTGTAACGGATCATCACTTCACTTAAGGTGAACAATGGTCCGTTTTAGCAGATGCACGAACCAAGTGGCTTGCGCAGCCGCAAAAGCTCTTATTCAAATGGTTTCATCTTTCTACTTTTCCTGACTGCCTCAGGCGGTTACCTTTTACCTTCTACCAATAAAACAACCAACTTATAATGAAAGAAGTATTTATTGCAGCAGCAGTTAGAACACCCATTGGAAGCTTCGGCGGCGTCCTTTCCAGCCTTTCAGCCACTCAATTAGGCAGCGCAGCCATCAAAGGAGCTTTGGAAAAAATCAATGTAGACCCCAAAGAAGTTCAGGAAGTCTTTATGGGCAATGTCGTATCCGCCAATCTGGGCCAGGCCCCGGCCCGGCAGGCAGCATTGGGCGCCGGTATCGGCAATAATGTACCCTGTACAACCATCAATAAAGTTTGTTCATCCGGAATGAAAGCCGTCATGTTCGGTGCACAAAGCATTATGCTCGGTCATAACGAGCTCGTAGTGGCCGGTGGCATGGAGAGTATGAGTAACATTCCTTACTATGTGCCGAAAGCCCGCTGGGGAGCCAAGTACGGAAATGTAGAAATGATAGATGGTTTGGCAAAAGACGGATTGACCGATGCCTATGACCACATGGCCATGGGCGTTTGTGCAGATGCCACTGCTGAAAAATATAACATCTCCCGCGAAGCACAAGACGAATTTGCGATCCGCTCTTATAAATTATCCGCAGAAGCTACTGAAAAGGGCTATTTCAAAGACGAAATTGTACCAGTGGAAGTTCCACAGCGGAAGGGAGCCCCTTTAGTTATTTCTGAGGATGAAGAATTTAAGCGTGTGAAGTTCGAGAAGATCCCACAGCTGAGAGGCGCCTTCTCTAAAGACGGAACCGTTACGGCAGCTAATGCTTCAACCATCAACGACGGTGCGGCAGCGGTTGTATTGGTTAGTAAAGAAAAAATGGAAGCACTCGGCCTTAAGCCGGTAGCTAAGATCGTAGCCTTTGCCGATGCAGCCCATGAACCTCAGTGGTTTACGACTGCTCCAACGAAGGCAGCTCCAAAAGCATTGGAAAGAGCCGGCCTGACTAAGGATGATATTGATTACTGGGAGGTGAATGAAGCTTTTGCAGTAGTACCTATGGCCTTTAATCACGACCTGGGCATCGACCCTGGCAAAGTAAACGTCCATGGTGGTTCCGTATCCTTAGGACATCCACTTGGCGCTTCCGGTGCCAGAATCCTGGTAACCTTGAATGGTGTACTACAAAATAAGAATGCCAAACGTGGCCTGGCTACCTTGTGCAATGGCGGCGGTGGAGCTAGTGCGATTATCATAGAGGCAGTGCGGGATTAATCCCTAAAAGTTTTTTGTAAAAAACCACTGTTGCGGCCGCAGCAGTGGTTTTTTTATTTAATAGTCTTTCCACAACCTTCTACCCCAGAAAATGTTAAAAAATTGTACCTTTGAGGCTGTTATTTTTCAGCCCTAATAATTTTTTTCTTTAAAAATTTACCAGAAGTTTCATTACCTTCTTTTGTGAAACTCTGACATCATTAATACTATGGATAAAACCAATTTTTTTGACCAGTTCGTCAATCGCCATATAGGCATTGGGGAAGATGAATTACAGGAAATGCTCACTGCGATTGGAGTAGATTCCCTAGATCAACTAATCGATGAGACCATTCCCGAAAATATTCGATTAAAAGATGAATTAGACCTTCCAAAAGCTTTGACCGAATTCGAATATCTTAAGATGGTCAAAGAAATCGCCGGTATGAATAAGGTATTCAAATCGTACATCGGCCTGGGTTATTATAACACCATCACCCCATCTGTGATAGCCAGGAATCTTTTTCAAAATCCTGGCTGGTATACTCAGTACACACCTTATCAGGCAGAAATCGCCCAAGGCCGTCTGGAAGCACTACTCAATTTCCAGACCATGGTAAGCGATTTGACCGGCTTGCCTATTGCCAATGCTTCCCTACTGGATGAAGGTACGGCAGCAGCAGAAGCGATGACGATGTTCTATGGCATGAAAAACAAAAGGAATAAGGGAGACGCGATTAATCAGTTCCTGGTTTCCAATAAAGTTTTTCCCCAAACTATTGATCTGCTGATCACCCGTGCCGAACCCATGGGGATTGAAGTAATTGTAGAAGACGTCAACGACTTTAATTTTACGGATAAAACCTTCGGTATGCTGCTTCAATACCCGGCCGCAGATGGCAGTGCAGAAGACTATCGCCCTCTCGTCGAAAAAGCAAATGCCGAAGAGATTTACGTGACCGTAGCAGCTGACATCCTGAGCCTTGCACTCCTGACGCCTCCAGGTGAATGGGGCGCAGATGCGGTAGTGGGTAACACCCAACGCTTTGGCGTTCCGATGGGATATGGCGGCCCTCACGCTGCATATTTTGCTACCAAAGAAGATTTCAAACGCCAAATCCCCGGTCGTATCATTGGTGTATCCGTTGACTCCAACGGTAATTATGCCCTGAGAATGGCCCTGCAAACCCGGGAGCAACACATCCGCAGGGAAAAAGCGACATCTAATATTTGTACGGCTCAGGCACTCCTGGCCATCATGGCCGGTATGTACGCCGCCTATCACGGCCCTAAAGGAATTAAGGCCATTGCCGAGCGGGTACATTACCTGACCAAATTACTCCACCGCAGACTCCTGCAAATGGGGTATACCCTCAAAAACGATAGTTTCTTTGATACCATTGCTATCCAGCTGGATGAAGATTTTAAGGAAAAAATCAGAGCCCGTGCCCTGGAAGCTGAGATCAATTTCTATTATACAGAAGACGGCATTCAGCTAAGTCTGGATGAAACGACCTTGCTCTCAGATGTAGAACAGTTGTTTAACCTTTTTGCCGAAGCAAAAGACCTGAAAACTGACTGGAATCCGGAGGTGGCTGAAGGTTACCAGTTCAATGAAAAACTGGTAAGAGAGAGTGATTATCTCGAGCATCCCGTTTTCAATACTTATCATACGGAGTCTAAAATGATGCGTTATTTAAAACGCCTGGAAAACAAAGATCTCTCTTTGGCTCATTCCATGATTGCACTAGGCTCTTGTACCATGAAATTGAATGCCGCGACCGAGCTCATTCCTGTTAGCTGGCCGGAATTTGCAGATATTCATCCATTCGTACCCATGGATCAGGCGAAGGGATATCAGAAACTTTTTAAAGAACTGGAAAGGGACCTCTCCGAAATTACAGGCTTTACTGCCTGTTCTCTTCAACCTAATTCCGGGGCCCAGGGAGAATATTCAGGCTTGCTGACCATCAGGGCCTATCATTTGGACAATGGCCATACGGACCGGGATATCGTTCTCATCCCTTCTTCCGCTCACGGCACCAACCCTGCGAGTGGTGTGATGGCCGGAATGCAGGTGGTGGTCGTTAAATGTGACGATCATGGAAACATCGATGTTGACGATCTCAAAGAAAAAGCTGAAAAGCACAGCGATCATCTGGCGGCCCTGATGGTGACCTATCCTTCTACTCATGGGGTTTTTGAGGCCAGAATCCATGAAATTTGCGACATCATTCATCAAAATGGCGGAAAGGTGTATATGGATGGTGCCAATATGAATGCCCAGGTGGGCCTGACTAGCCCGGGTGCAATCGATGCAGATGTTTGTCACCTAAACCTCCATAAAACCTTTGCCATCCCTCACGGAGGTGGAGGCCCGGGAATGGGGCCAATTTGCGTCAATGACAGCCTCAAACCTTTCCTCCCTAAACACGTGTTGGTTGAAACTGGCGGATCTAAAGGTACTCATGCTGTATCTTCCGCTCCATGGGGAAGTGCCAGTATTTTGCTTATTTCCTATGGCTATATAAAAATGTTGGGTAAGGATGGGCTAACCAATGCCACCAAGTATGCTATTTTAAATGCAAACTATATTAAAGCCCGGCTGGAAGAGCAGTACGATGTGCTGTATGTCGGTGAAAAAGGACGCTCTGCGCACGAATTGATCGTCGACCTTCGTCCTTTCAAATCGCTGGTCAGTGCAGAGGACGTCGCTAAGCGCCTGATGGATTATGGTTTTCATGCCCCGACCCTTTCCTTCCCGGTAGCCGGAACGATCATGATCGAACCAACGGAAAGTGAAGACAAAGCAGAGCTTGACCGTTTCTGTGATGCCTTGCTCCAAATTCGTAAGGAAATCGATGAAATTGCACAAGGAGAGGCCGATTCCACCTCAAACGTTTTAACCAATGCACCCCACACGATCGGTCTGGTGAGTGCCAACGAGTGGGATCGCTCTTACAGCCGCGAAAAAGCAGCTCATCCCTTACCCTATCTAAAAGAAGGCTTTAAATTCTGGCCGTCGGTAGGTAGAGTGGATAATGCAAAAGGCGATCGAAATCTGATCTGTACCTGCCCTCCGATGGAGGCTTATGAAAATACAGAAGCTTAAAGTTTTAAAAAAGAGGCTGTCTCATCCGCCTGAGGCGGATGAGACAGCCTCTTTTTTATTTTTATAAAAAAATTATGATAGCAGTTACTGGAGCAGCCGGTTTTATTGGAAGTTGCATGGTCAGAAAGCTCAATGATGAAGGCCATCAAGCACTTATTGTTGTGGATGAGTTCTCTCGTGCAGACAAAAACCGAAACCTGGAAAACAAGGATTTTGCCCTGAAAATAGATCGAGCTGATTTTATTGACTGGCTCGAAAAAAACACTGATAAAGTCGACTTCATCTATCACCTGGGCGCCCGTACCGACACCACCGAACAAGATGTAGCTATTTTTGATGAGCTCAACCTCAACTATTCCAAGGCTATCTGGAATATTTGCTCGGAAGCACAGATCCCATTAGTATACGCCTCCAGTGCCGCCACCTACGGACTCGGAGAATTAGGCTATGATGACCGGCATGATATTATTGAGGATTTGAAGCCACTCAATCCGTACGGCCGCTCCAAAAACGATTTTGATATTTGGGCGCTGCAACAAAGCTCCAAGCCTCCCTTCTGGGCCGGCATGAAGTTTTTTAACGTGTACGGCCCCAATGAGTACCACAAAGGTCGAATGGCTTCTGTCATTTTTCATACCGTTCGTCAGATTAAAGCCACGGGAGGGATGAAGCTCTTTCGCTCCCACAGGTCTGACTTTGAGGATGGACAGCAAAGCCGCGACTTTGTTTATATTAAGGATGTCATAGAAGTACTTTACTTTTTCCAGCAGCAATTTGAAGCCGGCAAAAAAATTTCAGGGCTCTACAACCTCGGCACCGGAACCGCCCGCTCTTTTTGGGATCTGGCCAGTAACACCTTTAAAGCTATGGACCTGGAACCCAATATTTCCTTCATCGACACCCCGGCCGATATTCGTGATACCTACCAGTATTTTACCGAAGCTAATATGGAAAAACTAAAGAAAGCAGGCTATCATAAGGGTTTTCACAGCCTGGAGGAAGGGATTGATAATTATGTCCGGAATTATTTAAAAGAAGAAAAAATATTTTAAAAAAATAAAGGGAAGCGGCAAAAGCCGCTTCCCTTTATTTTTTTTTAAAACCCTCCTTCAATATTAATCTTTGGCTTAGGTTTTAATCGATTGGAAGCTGCATAATAGATCAGGTACCAATCGTCGTCATATTTGGCAAACCGGCGAAGCATACCGTATGAACCGGTGTTGTGCTCTATCCGTTCGGCAATCAGATCGTCACTGTATCGGATAAATTGATGGGAGAATTCGCTATTTTCAAAATTGAACGGCTTATGACACACCCAACCTTCCTTTTTCCAGAAATATTTTTCATTATTCACGATCATGGAATCTGCTCCGGCGGGAATACCTTCCAGCGGAAAAATGATGTGCTCCAATTGAAAGACCGTGTCCTGATGAAAAGTTTCATAGAAAGCCTGAAAGTCTTTCATTACTTCATCTTCTTTTTCGCAAGAAGCGAAAGAAAGCAGCACCAAAATAAATAATGGAATAAGTCTTCTCATTTTACTCATCTTTTTTTTCCAGATCTAGAATCAACCTGGCCAATGCCTCTTCAGAAGGTCGTTCGGGTATAAATACCTGCCCTGCTATCCACTGAGCGTATCGCATCGCAGTAGGTTGTCCAATAGCGATAAACACTTTTGCAGACCGGCCTGGCTGATTCTGAAAATAAGCATCGACATTCATAGAACTAGTCAGGATCACATAATCTGTTTCGGGAATGTCGACATCCGTTTTTATTTCGTTTTTATAAACGGGTAAATCAATGATATTGATATACGGAGCCAGCATATTTTGAACGCTCTTAGCTGAATGATAGGCCCTGGCAAACAAGACCTTCTGCCCCTCAGCTACTTTTAAAAATGCCCTGGCGCTTTCGTCCGGGTTACCGGATCCCACAAAATCGGGAGGCCTGGCAATATCCGCAAGGCTCGCAGCCGTTCCTTTACCGATGGCAGCCAAACGGGTATGCTCCGGTAATTCAGCGCCCAGGCGTTCCAGTCTCTGAAAAAAGAAACGCACACCGTTTCGGCTATAGAAAAAGACCCAATCACAATCAGGCATGTCCTCGAAGGGCAATAAAGAAAAGCGGATCAGAGACTGACCGAACAAGCGAAACTGATCAGCCGGCAGCAAGGCAAGCAAGGGACTGTTCTCTTGAAGCGCTCTGGAGACAAATATGGTTCTGCGCTTTTCCATAATCTTAAGACCTGAGTGCTTCCACCACCTGTTCGGCCAGTTCGAAACTGGTGCTGGACGAGATGTTGACCCTTTTTACGGGTTCGTTCCAGGCATTGGCTTTAGCCGCCCAAACATGGAAATTGCCCATATCATCTTTTTCACAATAAACGCCCAGCGGCATTTGACAGCCTCCGTCTAATAATCGAAGGACTGAGCGCTCGATGCGAATGATTTCGGCTACCTCCTTATTATGGATCTTATTTAAGATTCGGCGGGTTGGCAGGTCATGCGTGCAGGTTTGGTAAACGAGTACGCCCTGAGCCGGCGCAGGTACCATTTCGCGCGGATCAAACCGAAAAATAAAATAATCCTCCAAATCTATTTCCAGGCGTTTCATACCGGCTGCTGCCAGAAGGATAGCATCAAACTGTCCTTCCTTCAGCTTACGCAGGCGGGTTGGGACATTGCCGCGAATATCACTGAGCTGGATATCCTGCCTAAAATCCAGCATTTGCGCTTTACGACGCGCCGAAGAAGTGCCTACGACTGCCTTTGGGGGAAGTTTTAAAGGTCCGGGGCCGGTAGCTTTTTCTTTAGGCATAACCAACCAATCGGACGGATCCTCCCGGTACGATACGGCAGTCAAAACCAAGCCCTCCGGCTGGGTAGTCGGCATATCCTTCATGGAATGTACCGCCATATCTACATCTCCCCTGAGTAAAGCATCCTCAATTTCTTTGGTAAAAAAGCCTTTTCCCTCCATTTTATCGAACGACAAATGCTGGATACGGTCACCTTTCGTTTTGATGATTTTCAGTTCGGTCGGAATATCGTGATCAGACAGTTTTTCCTGGGTGAAGTAGGCTTGCCACAGCGCCAGTTTGCTTCCTCGTGTTCCAATTCTAATGGTTGAAGTGCTCAATTTTTTTTCCTGCAAATATACATGCTGCCCGTTACAGAATGCAAACTTCCATCTTTTTTTTACCTTTGTTCCATGCGTGTAACAGCAAAAGAACTAGCAGTACTTTTAAATGGTACGATAGAAGGAGACCCAGATACCTGGGTTGATCGTCCAAGTAAAATCGAGGAAGGAGGCCCAGGCAGTATTTCCTTTTTGGGAAATGATAAATACGAGCCTTATGTATATAAAACGGATGCCTCTATTTTGTTAGTCCCTAAGCAGTGGCAACCCAAAAAGGAGGTTCAGTCAACTTTGCTTAGAGTGGATGATGTGTATGCTGCCATAGCCAAATTATTTAAGCAGTTTGGAGAAGCCCAAATCACAGGTCCTAAAGGTATTTCGGATCAGGCCTTCGTACATCCGGAAGCAAAGATCGGTGAGCAGGTGTCCATAGGGCATTTCGCTGTAGTGGAAGCAGGAGCAGAAATAGGAGATCATTGTGAAATTGGTGATCAGGTTTATATCGGCGCCGGAGTACATATCGGGGCTTACACAAAAATTCAAACAGGAACCCGGGTTTTACACGATTGCATTATCGGTCCTCATTGTTTCCTGTATCCCAATGTAGTGGTAGGAAGTGATGGCTTTGGTTTTGCACCACAGGCTGACGGATCCTATGAAAAAATCGAACAGCTGGGGAATGTCATCATTGAAGAGCAGGTAGAGATAGGAGCCGGCACCACTATTGACCGGGCCGCGATGGGATCGACCATCATACGTAAAGGCGTGAAACTGGATAATCTCATCCAAATCGGGCACAATGTAGAAATCGGAGAAAATACAGTAATAGCTGCGCAGGCAGGAATAGCCGGGAGCACGAAGATCGGCAAAAACTGCCAGATCGGAGGGCAGGTCGGCTTTGTCGGGCATGTAAAGATTGCGGATGGTACACGAGTTCAAGCCCAAAGTGGAGTAGCCTCTCCTGTAAAAATGCCTAATCAGTCTCTTTTCGGCTCTCCAGCATTTAATTATACGGATTATGTCCGATCATACGCTATTTTCAAAAAGTTACCGGAACTTTATAAGCGTATTAATGCATTGGAAAAAAAATTAAGAGGAAAAGAAGATAAATAATTTTTTTAGGAGGGGGCCGTACAGGCCCCTTCTAAAAAAATCTATAGGGCGCCTCATCCGCCTCAGGTGGATGAGATAGCCCTTTTTTGAGTTTTTTTTCATTAAAAGAGTAAACAATTTAAAAAGTTTATCTTTGCACAAACTTGTATTGTTGGTGTTATTATGAAGCAAAGTACTATACAAAAGTCAGTTTCGGTTAGTGGGATCGGCCTCCATACAGGCGAGCAGGTTACGCTCACCTTTCAGCCGGCCCCCATTAATCACGGATATAAATTCAAACGGCTCGACCTGGAAGGGCACCCGGTTGTGAATGCCGATGTTAATCGGGTTGTATCCACCCAAAGGGGGACCACCCTACAAAATGGAGAGGTTCAGGTATCTACCGTAGAGCATGTATTGTCTGCCTTACGGGGTCTTCAATTGGATAATGTACTCCTGGAATTGGATGGGCCGGAAGTCCCTATCATGGATGGAAGTGCGGCTCTTTTTGTAAAAGCCCTACAGAATGCCGGTCAGGAAGATCAGGATGCAGACAAGGAGTTTTTTGAGGTGGAAACACCCATTCGTTACTTCGATGAAGAAACAGGCACCGAACTCCTCGCCCTGCCGTCCGATCATTTTGAACTCACCACCATGATCGACTTTAATTCTCCAACCTTGGGGCAACAATATGCCTCTTTACACGATTGGAATGAATATGCCGAAGGGATTGCTCCTTGTCGGACGTTCGTCTTTTTACATGAGTTAGAGCAACTTTTCAATCTAAACCTCATCAAAGGAGGCGATCTTGACAATGCTATTGTTATTGTTGACCGGATCATGAACCAGGACGAATTGGATGAGTTGGCCCGCAAACTGGGCAAACCCAGTGTTAAGGTCAATAAAGAAGGCATTCTGAATACCCTTCAGCTTCATTTCTCCAATGAACCTGCCCGTCATAAATTGCTGGACGTCATAGGAGATATGGCGCTATTGGGTAAACCCATCAAAGGTAAGATTGTAGCTACCAAACCAGGGCATAAGGCCAATATTGAGTTTACTAAGATCCTGAAGAAATATTATCTGGAGCAACGAAAATTAAAAGGCAAACCCAAATACGACCCCGATCAGGAGCCTTTGTTCGATTCGGTTAAAATAGCGAAATGGCTACCTCATAGGTTTCCATTTCTCTTAATTGATAAAATTATTGAACTTTCTGAAACACACGTTGTCGGAATAAAAAACGTTACCTTTAACGAAAACTTTTTTCAGGGGCACTTTCCCAATAATCCTGTAATGCCCGGAGTATTAATTATTGAGGCGATGGCACAAACGGGTGGTATTCTTGCGCTCTCTACCGTGTCGGACCCAGGTAACTGGGATACGTATTTTATGAAGATTGAAAATGCCAAATTTAAGCATTTTGTGATACCGGGAGATACTGTCTTATTTAAAATGGAGTTGCTGGCCCCCATCCGAAGAGGGATCGTACAAATGCAGGCAACTGCCTATGTGGGAAATAAAATCGTTTCGGAGGCTGAATTAACTGCTCAAATCGTTAAGCGTTCATGAAAATGAATTACATCAATAATTCTTGTATACATCCTGATGCCAAAATCGGCGAAAATGTGACCATCGGTCCGTTCTGCTACATCGACCGAGATGTAGTCATTGGAGATGGAACCTGGCTTGGCCCCAATGTTACCATCTTTGAAGGGGCTCGAATAGGAAAAAATGTCAAAATTTTTCCGGGCGCAGTCATCGCCGGTATTCCTCAGGACCTTAAGTTTGAAGGAGAGAAAACAACTGCTGAAATCGGAGACAATACCACCATACGCGAGTATGTGACCGTCAACAGAGGCACCTCCTATGCAGACAAAACAGTTGTCGGTAAAAACTGCCTGCTGATGGCCTATGTCCATATCGCCCATGATTGTGTCCTTGGCGACCATGTCATTTTAGCCAATAATGTCAACCTGGCCGGCCACGTACGAATTGACGACTGGGCCATCCTGGAAGGGCTGGTAGCCGTTCAGCAGTTTGTCAAAATTGGAGCGCATGCCTTTATTGCCGGAGGGTCCCTAGTTCGTAAGAATGTACCTCCCTACGTAAAAGCAGCCAGAGAACCCCTCTCCTACGCAGGAGTTAACTCCATTGGGCTGCGCCGGCGGAATTTTTCAATCGAACAGATCAATAGCATTCAGGACATCTATCGCATCCTGTACGTGAAAGGATATAACCTGAGCCATGCTATTGAAAAAATAAAAACCGAGCTCGTCCCTTCTCCTGAAAAATCTTATATACTCGATTTTGTCCAAAATGCTGACCCTGGGATCATGAGGGGGTTTCAACAAATAAACGGCAAGAATGTCACTGAAGATTGAGCTGAGCCATATTTCTAAACGTTTTAAAAGAGAGTGGATCCTAAAAGATATTTCCCTGGCATTTGAAGAAGGTCTATCCTATGCAGTTAGTGGACCGAACGGCTCTGGGAAATCAACGCTACTGCGTATCCTGGCTGCTTACCTGACGCCTTCTAAAGGCCAACTTCAATTTTCAAGAAACGGCCGAAAGCTTGAACTGAGTGAGGTTTATCAATTTCTCAGCTATGCTGCTCCATATATCGACCTGATCGGTGAACTCACCCTTACTGAGATGATTCGCTTTCATCAGCAATTCAAAAGCTTTCAGGAAAACCTATCGCCAAAAGAGGTAATTGAACTACTCGACATGAAATCCTCCCGCAATAAACCGGTCAAAAACTTTTCTTCCGGCATGAAACAACGCCTGAAACTGGTACTCAATATTTGTACCGATACCCCTATACTCCTACTTGACGAACCAACCTCCAACCTTGATCAGCAAGGCGTCGACTGGTACCTTTCTCTCATTGAGCGCTTCCGCCAGGACCGGCTCGTCGTCGTAGCTTCCAACGTGCCCACTGATTTTCAGTTTTGCAAGCATTTGATTAATATTCAAGACTATAAATAAGTGTGCCTGACAGCTGCCAGGCATTTCCATTTATAACCATTTCTTCTTTCTAAAATAAAATAGCAAACCTCCCGCTATTAAGATCATTATGCTTAATAGGACATAATATCCATAAGGCCTATCAAGCTCAGGCATATTCTTGAAGTTCATTCCATAGAGGCCTGCCAGAAAACTAAGTGGTATAAAAATGGCCGAGACGATGGTCAAAAACTGGATGACGTTGTTCGTTTCGAATTCGATCTGTGAGATGAGCAATTCCTGCAAACTGATCAGCATTTCCCGGTTAGACTCTGTCATTTCAATAACCTGATTGAGGTTGTCCTGTACGTCCCTGATAAAAACGGCAGTTTCCTTATCGATGAGGGGATGTTCGATCTTGGAAAATTTCAGAAGTACTTCACGCAAGGGTAAAATAGCCCGACGAATGGTAGACACTTCTCTTTTTAATGCGAAAATTTCATTTTTAGCATCCCTGCTCGCTTCTTTCAATATTTTTTCTTCCAAAATCTCGATCTCCTCTTCCAAGGCATCCAATACGAAAAAGTAGTGATCAACAGCTGTGTCGATCAGTACATAGGCCAGATAATCTGCTTGTCTGAATCGAAACCGCCCGCTTTTGTTAACAAGCCGATCTCTCACCTTTTCAAAAAGGTCAGTACCATCCTCCTGGAAAGAGAAAACGGTTTGTTTGCTAAGAATAATGCTCACTTGTTCGGTAGTGACCTGCTTATCTACCCAGGCCAAAGCTTTGATCTGCAGGAGAATATGATCGGGGTATTCATCCAGTTTGGGGCGTTGATTCACATCCGCTACATCCTCCATCACCAGAGGGTGGAGGTTTAACTGTTGGGCACTATGTTGAAGTAGCTCTGTATCGTGCAGCCCCCGAACATCATACCACTTGACGAAGGCCTCATCCTGAAGCTTAAAATCAGGCAACTGCAAATTGTCCAGGTCTTGTTCTTCTAATTCTTCTGCATTGTATTTCATATAATGCATCAGAATCTTTTCTACTTTTCTTTTTCCGGTAAAAACAACCGATCCAGGCGGTGCTCCAGCCTTTTTCCTTTTCCGCTTATATTTTTTCATCTATATTTCGGTCTTTATCTCCTCCAGGAAGCCCTTCAGGGATTCTAAACGAGCCAGCATCGTCTTCTTTTCTTTTTCTGTTTTTTGCAACCGTTTAATCTCTTCCCGGGCTCCATTAATAGTAAACTCCCGCTCTTTAACCAGGTGATAGATCAGTTGCAGTTGATCGAGGTTCTGGGGGGTAAATCGTCGATCTCCCTTACTGTTTTTGTGGGGCTTCAAATAGTTAAACTCTGTCTCCCAATACCTAATCAGCGATTTTGACACGTCAAACATATCCGCCACCTCACCAATGGTGTAATATCTTTTGAGTTTATCCTTTTTCATTGGTTAATGTTTTGGGTTAAATTAAGCGTTTATATCAAGCATGTGTCATCCCGAATTTTTGAAGCATTTTATAAAATGTTGATTTTCAGTCATTTATTTTTTGTTGCTCGTTGTTCGTTGTTCGCGATTAAACGAGCAACCTACAACGAACAACGAATTGAAAATCAAGGTTTCGATGAACAGTCTCTTTTCTTAAACCCTCTTTTAAAAAATAGGGGATGACTATGTTTAATACAAATCCTTAATCCTTTAAAATGAGGATTTTTTGACCAATAATCAAGCTTCCAGCTTTTCTCTCAACAACTTATTCGCCACCTTCGGGTCAGCTTTACCCTTAGATTTTTTCATTAATTCCCCCATAAAAAACCCTAAAAGGCCTTTTTTACCATTGCGGTATACCTTTACCTTATCAGGGTTATCCGCCAAAATACCTTCTATTAGCTCTTCCAGGAAAGAAGTATCAGAGCTTTGTAGCAGATTGAGATCTTTGGCTATTTCCAGAGGTGAGCGATCGGGCTGTTCGGTCATTTCAGGAAAGATTCGCTGGTAAGCCATGGCATTGCTCACTTTTCCCGTTCGGATGATGTCTAAAAATTCAACCAAATTTTCGGAAGCTACCGGAAAATCAAACAAGGCTAGTTGCTTGTCTTTGCAATAAGGGAGGATTTTATTTATGATCAGGTTAGCCGAAGCTTTTGTTTGCTGACTTAAATGCTGTAAACCTAAAAAGTATTTGGCTACCTCCACCTCTTCCGTTAATAAGGATGCATCGTAATCAGACAAACCTAATTTTTCGGTAAAATCCTCATACAGTTCCCAGGGTAATCGTACCATTCCATCTTTTACAGCCTGAATATAACCATCACTCAATCGTATCGGCGGCATATCAGGCTCGGGAAAGTATCGGTAATCATGAGCATCCTCCTTGTCCCTAAGTGGAGTGGTGGTGCCTGTATCCGGATCAAAATTTAAGGTTTGTTGTTCAATGGAACCTCCCTTCTCAATAATATCAACCTGACGCCCTACCTCATAGGCAATAGCCCGCCTGGCATATCGCATCGAGTTAACGTTTTTTATCTCGCAGCGAGTTCCAAATTCCTCCTCCCCTTTTAAACGGATGGATACGTTAACATCACAGCGCATCGATCCCTGCTCCATATTCCCATCCGAGACGTCCAGCCAGCGAACCAATTGACGCATTCCACTCATAAAGGCATCTACCTCCTCTGCAGATCGCAGGTCAGGCTCCGAAACGATCTCCAGCAAAGGCACCCCTGCCCTGTTTAAATCAATCAGAGAGTAAGCCCCATCTGTGTCGTGGATCGATTTGCCGGCATCTTCTTCCATATGAATATGATGAATCCGAATGGACTTAAATGCTTCGTCGATCTTTATTTTTAAGGCTCCTCCAATACAAATCGGAGAACGATCCTGTGTTATTTGGTAGCCTTTGGGCAAATCTGCGTAAAAATAATTCTTCCGGTCAAAAGAAGAATGAGGGTTAATTTCGCAGCCTAGAGCAAGTCCTAATTTTACAGCTTTCGCAATTTGCTCTTCGTTCACTACCGGGAGGGTGCCTGGGTGGCCTAGCGAAATAGGGCTCACCTGTGTATTGGCCTCGGCACCAAATAATGTGCTGTCGCTGCAAAAGGCCTTACTAGCTGTATTGAGTTGTACGTGTACTTCCAACCCTATGACCGTTTCGTATTTATCTCGTGCGCTCATATGATTCTCAACAAATTGATCGGCTTGGCTCCTTCTACTCTATGTAAGAGGAAAGAACAAGACACCGTTAAAAAATAAAGATACTGACAACAAAGGTTAGGGATATTGAAACAACAAAGATAAACAGATAAGAAAAATTAAGGATCATAAACTTAACAAAGGTTTTGAAAATCCCTTGTTGATAGAAGCGCCGCATGGCTATAAACAGATAAACCATGATCCCTAAAAAACCCCAGCCTACCCAGGCCTCTGATTTTGTCCAATAGGTCAAACCCAACAAAATAGTGTACAAAAGGAAAGCAAAAGAGTGATAATGAAACGCAAACACCAGATGCTCGATCAAAAAGCGTTGGCGTCGAATATACAATAGCTTCAAAAGAACAGAAAGCGCGACCATCATAACCAGCACCATCCATATCAGATTTTTTAGTAAAAAAAGGATGAATCCTTTTCCATCCGTATTCAGTCGCACTAATTGTTGAAAAATGGCCCGCCCTATCTGTCCCTTCACCTCATGCTGATCGGCCAGTTCTTCAGGAGAGTATTTTGCCAATTCTTCATAACTAAGGTTCACTTTACGCTGTTGGATTTGCCAATTCTGATCCAGGTAAAAATAGTTGATATACCGAATGTGGTCTCCGTAATCTGGCAAATTGGCATATAAAGTATCCAAAGCAACCGGCAATTGGCTTACCTGAGGAAATGTTTCCAGCGTATAATCTCTGGCTGTATCTAACTCATGTTTAAAAGCCTCATAAAATCCGATGCGTTTTATTTTATTATCAGAAAGTTCCCCATCGTCATTCATTCCCCTGGAAGTTACATAACTAAGTAGGGCAAAAAAGATGATGGCCGTCACAAAAAAGATGCGAAAAGGAGAAAAATACTGCTGTCGTTTGCCGGCAAAATAGCGATTGGAAAGCTTGCCGGGAATGCATAAATGCCCAATGGTCCGAAATATCTTAGCATCGATATTGAGTACATTTTCGAGTATATCCTTAAAAAACTCCTGCAAGGTAATCCTGCCGTCCTTGTTTTTTTGTCCACAATTCCAGCAAAAACCATCTATCCGCTCGATCGGAGCTTCACAATTCGGACATTTCATAATTCGATATCGGTTATCAGTTAATCGTTGTTCCCGTATTTAGAAAATAAAGACGCCCACTAAAATAGTCAAAGTGAAAAAGAAAATCAGAATGAACAGATAACTAAAGTTGAGGATAACATACTTAATAAAAGTCTTGATCCACCCTTGTCGATAAAAAGATTTCATCGCCCACAGAAAATAAACAGCAGACCCAAAAACCAGCAGCCCCAATAAACCGGATACATACGGAGAAAGGACCAAGCCAACTGCTATCAGCAGAAAAGCAAAAGAATGGTAATGAAATAGAAAGACCAGGTGCTCTATGTAATATTTTTTCCGCCTGATATACAGTAACTTCAGCACCAAGGCTATAGCCGGCATCATTAAGAGTACCATCCAGGTAAAGCTACCGAAAAGGAAAAGGGTAAAACTGCTTGGCTGGCTAATCAGCTTCAACTGCTGGCGCATAACCAGCGCTTCAAACCAATTGGTCACCCCATACCTGGCCGGAATCTCATCAATTTCATACTTAACCAGATCTTCAGTGGCCACATATATGGTTTTGTTCTCCATCTCACCCCAATCCGGAAAAGAAGTCAGATTAATCGGAAAGGAATCCCGCTCTTCAAATTTCATAACAGATTTCAAACTATCCAGCACGGCAGTAGGCAGTTGGCGGCCACCAAACATACTGTCTACCTGTGTTACCGCACTATCTAATTCTTCTAGAAAGATATCTCTATGTCCGGAACGAAGAGCGGAATCGCCCAGGTCACTGATCTCTCTTTCCACAAAAGCATTGATCTTCCCTCTACCTATATAACTGATCATACCGAACAAGATCAAAGTAGATACGAAAAAAAGGCGCAAGGGATTAACGTAACGCTTTTGACGCCCCTGGAAGAAGTCTATCGTCAGGCGGCCAGGCCGGATCAAACCGCCCATCGTCCGGAAGACTCTTGAATCAATATTGAATATGGCTTCGAAGAGATCTTCCAGCAATTCCCTAAACGTTATCCTCCCGTCTGTATTCTTTTGCCCGCAAGTCGGACAAAAATCTACTTGCGGGTCCATTTCACTACCACAATTAGGACATTGCATTTTTTTAAAGTGAAAATTAAGCTAAATTTCCTTTAAGAAGGCGTTTTTTTAGATTACTTAAAACAAAAACGGGACGCGGTCGATCCGCGTCCCGTTTTATTATTTTTTGCTTAGCTTACCATCTTCACTAATGACCAGGTCCGTTTCCGGGAAGTCCTGTTTAGTCAATTCGATGAGGGTGGTAATCGCTCGTTTTTGAGGGTCCAGCTTAGGGCCATGTGTTTTTTGCTGGTAGGTGGGGATGACCGTTCCGGAAGCAAACTTACCTTCTTTATCTACTTTCAGCTTTATGATGGGAGCAATACCGGCCGGACCGCGCAGGTTAAAGCGACCGTAGGTACAAAAGTTACCCAAAGAATAGATAATAAAACGATCATTGTACAATTCGGCAGCCCTGGTTACGTGCGGGCCGTGGCCAAACACAATATCGGCTCCGGCGTCAACCACCGCATGCGCAAAATTATAGACGTTTCCACGGTTTTCTCCATAATAGGTCTCGGTCTTCCTAGGTACATTCTGATGAGAAGCTCCTTCTGCGCCGCCGTGAAAAGAAACAATGATGATGTCCGTTTTGTCTACCAGGCTTTCAACAATGGCCTTGGCCCGAGGAATGTTCCTAATGTCGCAGGTACCGCTATTGGGAGCAAAGGCACAGAATCCGATCTTCAATCCATTGCGTTCAATAATAGCCGTTTCATCCGTACCGGCCAGGCCGGCATAGGCAATATCTTGCTCCTCTAGGGTTTGTTTTGTGGTGCGACGCCCTTCTGCACCGAAGTCTCCTGAGTGGTTATTAGCCAGGCTAAGCAAGTCGAAACCGGCATTTTTAAAATGAGCTCCATAAGTAGTAGGAGAACGGAAAACGTAACAAGCCGCAGGGTTACTGCATCTTTTAGGCGTTCCGCCCTGATCTATGATGCTTCCTTCGAGATTTCCGAAGGCCACATCGGCACTCTTCAGGGTATCCTCAAAGGCAGCCAGCATATCTTTTCCGCCATTGGCCGGCAAATAAGAGGCTGAAGGGTAATTGGTTCCCAGCATCATATCCCCTACTCCGATAATGGAATACAGGGTATCTTCCTCAGCGGAGGCTCCCGGCCAAATGGTGTCTGTAGGTTCGACGGGCAAAACAACAGCAGCAGCCATTTCCCTTCCGGGATTTTTACTTTCGGAATGGCAGGAGGATAGACCTCCCGCTAATAATAGCGTACAAATAGAAAGAAGACCTCCGGTTAGGAAGTCTTCTTTAAGGATATTTCTTGGCATAAAGCTAAAAGATCTTTCTAAAAATTCGACAGGGGGCCGTCCGGCCCCCTGTCGAATAATAATTATTAATAGTCAAATGATTGATTATTTGCTTTGGCGGCTTCTACCAGTTCCTGGTATTCTTCAGGAGAAAGCCCATCCAATACATAGTGAATTGGATCTACTTTTTTGCCTCTTAAAGTTACCTCGTAGTGGCAGTGAGGGCCTACTGAGCGGCCGGTACTCCCGACCAAGCCGATCTTTTCTCCCCGTGCGACCTGCTGTCCAACCTTAACCAGGCTCTTAGACATGTGCGCATAGAGGGACTTAAAGCCATACCCATGATCGATCTCTACAACATTCCCGTAAGTCCGGGAATATTCGTTTCGAACGACTTTTCCACCTCCGGTAGAATAAATAGGTGTGCCGGTACGCGCAGTGAAGTCGATGCCGTAATGCATCTTAGGTCGCTTTAGGATTGGGTGCATCCGAACACCGAAACCAGATAGCTCATTAACTCTTCGTCCATTTTTGATCAGATCGGAGCGGACTGGCTTGATAGAAGGAATAGCTGAGAACATCTTTTCCTTTTCCATAGCCAGGTTCATGATGGTGTCTAAAGACTTAGACTGAATGGCCATCTGGCGCTTTAGTCGATCTACTTTGGAGCGAGCATTGATCATGACCTCTCCGGAGTTTTTGAATTGACGGTACTTCTCATACTCGTCAAAACCACCGGTACCACCTTCCCATACTCCGTCGTCAATAGGATCCATACCAAAGATAAGACGGTGAGCATAGGCGTCACGATCTCTAAGGCTGCCAAGTACCTGGCCAAGTTGCCCGAGCTCTCCTTCCAGCAGTTCGTATTCTGCCTTCATTTGAGCAATCTCATTTTGGAGTGCTTTTTCCTTCGGTGATGGGAAGTAACGATGAGAGATCATCGTAAAAATAGCTGCAGTAAAAATAGCTGCACAAACGAACCCAAAAACTCTGAGAATTCTGGTACCTAACGACTCCTCAACTTTCTCATACCTCAGGGTGTGGGTATTGTAAATGAATTTTTCCTTTCTCATGCGTGTTAAATCTTAGATAGAATTAACTAAATTTGCAGCGTTTTAGTCAAAACTGCATTGAACTGAATAAGATTACTGAAACTTAGGTTAATTCCTCCTACGTAAACCACTGTGTTGGTTGAACGTGGGATTCAAAAATAAAAGCCAGTTATTGAATTACAAAAATTTTGACCAAAAAATAGACGAATATTTCACTAAAAAGGCTATTATTTCATATATATATCACCAAAAAGTGTACAAAAAAAGCATTTGTCACTAAATATTGTCTTAATATCAAGCACGAATCAATTAATAATACGATATGACTTCCAAAGAGATCCGACAGCAATTTCTGGACTTTTTCGCTTCAAAAGGCCACAAGATCGTTCCTTCGGCACCGATCGTTACCAAAGATGATCCTACCTTAATGTTCACGAATGCCGGAATGAACCAATTCAAGGACTTATTTCTCGGCAACCAGAAACCCGATAGCCGAAGATTAGCAGATACCCAAAAATGCCTTCGTGTTTCCGGTAAACACAATGATCTCGAAGAAGTTGGCCGGGATAGTTATCACCATACTATGTTTGAAATGTTGGGCAATTGGTCGATTGGTGATTATTTTAAAAAGGAAGCGATTGGCTGGGCCTGGGAACTTCTTACAGAAGTATACGGATTACCCAAAGAAAGGTTATACGTTTCTGTTTTTGAAGGGGACGAAAACGAAGGCCTCGAAAAAGATCAGGAAGCAGCTGACTTTTGGAATCAATTCGTTCCGGACGACAGGATCTTGTATTTCGACAAAAAAGATAATTTCTGGGAAATGGGTGACACGGGCCCTTGCGGACCTTGTTCAGAGATCCACATTGACCTGCGTCCTGATGTCGATCGCTCCAAACAAAACGGAGCTGAGCTGGTCAATCAGGATCACCCGCTGGTTATAGAGATCTGGAACCTGGTATTCATCCAGTTTAACCGAATGGCAGATGGTAAGTTACAAGAGCTACCCGAAAAGCATGTGGATACGGGCATGGGCTTTGAGCGGCTTACCATGGCTCTGCAAGGCAAAACCTCTAATTACGACACAGATATTTTTTCGCCCTTCATCCAGTTTATTGAAAAGGCTTCCGGCAAAAAATACACCTTTAGTTATGATGCTGATGCAAAGGTAGACATCGCCATGCGAGTCGTTTCGGATCACATCCGGGCCGTAGCTTTTGCCATTGCCGACGGGCAATTGCCCAGTAATACAGGAGCGGGCTATGTCATTCGCCGGATTCTCAGAAGAGCAGTCAGATATTATTATACCTTCTTAGGCTTAGAAGAACCGTTTTTGCATACCCTCATACCACTCCTGGCCGATACCTTCCAGGAGGTCTTCCCTGAGTTAAAGGCTCAACAGGACCAGGTAGCCAGAGTTATTGAGGGAGAAGAGACTACTTTTTTACATACTCTTGAAAACGGACTGAAGCGCTTTGAAAATATTGACGCCGTAAATGATACCATCAAGGGAAAGGACGTATTTGAGTTATATGACACTTACGGATTTCCACCTGACCTGACTCGACTGCTGGCAGAAGAAAAAGGCCTTACAATTGATGAGGCCGGCTTTGAAAAAGCTTTGCAGGAGCAGAAGAACCGCTCCAAAGCGGATGCACAAAAAGAGGTAGGTGACTGGACGGTGCTAATAGATGGTGAAGAAGTGGCGTTTGTAGGGTATGATGATCTGGTCGTTGGAGATGCGAAGGTGCTGAAATACCGAACAGTCAAAGTCAAAAAGAAGGATCAATATCAGATCGTACTCAACAAAACCCCCTTCTATGCCGAAAGTGGTGGACAAAGAGGTGACCGGGGTTGGCTATGGTTTGGTGATGAGCAGATCCCGGTGATCGATACGCAAAAGGATAATGACCTGATCATTCATGTAGTTAAAAAATTTCCGTCTAAGATGGAGGCTGTTATTCGGGCAGAGGTTAATGCTGCCCTCCGTCAGGCTACCTCCTCCAACCATAGTGCGGTCCACTTGATGCATGCTGCCTTGCACCAAATTCTGGGAGAGCATGCGCTGCAAAAAGGGCAGGATGTGGACGCCGACCGACTGCGCTTTGACTTCAGTCATTTTCAACAGGTGAACCCGGAAGAGCTGAAAAAGGTGGAAGAAATGGTCAATGAAAAGATCCGCGAAAATATTGCATTGGAAGAACGTCGGGAGGTGCCGATTGAGGAAGCGAAGGCAGCAGGAGCCTTAATGCTATTTGGGGAGAAGTATGGAGAAAAAGTGCGTATGATCACTTTCGATGAAAACTATTCCCAAGAACTCTGCGGAGGTACGCATGTGCCTGCTACTGGCGAGATTGGCTTATTCAAGATCCTGTCTGAGAGTTCTGTTGCTGCCGGTATTCGCCGGATCGAAGCCGTTACGGCTGAGAAGGCAGAAGCTTTTATTCAATCCGAACTGCTGGAACTGAATGAAATCCGCAGCCTGCTTAAGAATCCGCTGAATGCTGCTAAAAATGTTCAGGCCCTGCAGGAAGAAAATAAAAAGCTGAAAAAAGAGGTCGAAAAGCTACTGGCCGCTCAGGCTAATGCCCTCAAAGATCAACTGCTAGCCAAAGCAGAAGCAGTCGGAGCGGTCAATCTGATCGCCACCCGCCTGCCGCTGAATGATTCGGGAGCCGTTAAAACGCTCGCCTATCAGTTGGAAAAGGAGTTGGACAATGCAGTGATCGTTTTCGGTACCGAGATCAAAGAAAAACCGCAACTCATGATCGTCATCAATAAAGAACTCACAGAATCGAAAGGCCTCAACGCCGGATCGATGATCCGTGAGTTGGCCAAAGAGATCAAAGGCGGCGGCGGCGGCCAGGCTTTCTTTGCGACGGCTGGAGGAAAAGATGCAAGCGGCTTAGATAGAGCGATCGAAAAAGTCAAAGAATTACTTTAAAAGAAAAAGGCCTTCCGGCCTTTTTCTTTTACTTATTTATATTCATTCCTTTAGGCCGTAAATACTGCTCAATGAAGGATTTTGGAACAGTAGTCAGCGACAAATAAGACGCATTTCTGCCTCCCGCGTATATGGTTTGATTGGCCTTTTCGAAATGAATCGCTTCCAGTGGATGCTCTTTTAGATTGTGGTGAACATTGTACTTGGGAAAGTTACTGCTGGAAATATGCAGCACCAGCTGTTCTCCGGCTTTTATCTCAATCCCTGAAAAACCCAGGTCGATTTCCATTTCATAAACTTCCTGTGGCTCCAGCCATTCTTTAGATAAGTGAGTATTGCGATTAGACGCGCGGATGATCCCATCTTCTATAATACGATATTGACCATTAGCTCGTTTGGCCATCAGCTTGGCTGTAAAATCGGTGTCCGGCGCATCACTGGAAGCAAATAAAACGACTTTCATATCTCCAAGAATATACAAGTCTTCGGACAAAGTATCGCTTTCAAAGGCAAGGATATCCTCTCTCTCCAAAAAACGAGACTGGTCTCTAGGGCCGCTTTCCTCTGGAAAAAGATGCGAATTGACTCCCCCGTAGGTAGGGACGGGATTTTCCGGATCAAAAACATAGGTATAGGCTTGTTCCTTTTCGGGTGACTCTATCCCCAGCTGTCCTTTTTCCTGTAGATAAAACCGAAGTCTTTCACTTTCATGAACCGGATAAGTCGGGATGTCAATCCATTGATTCAAGCCCATTACAAAAAATTCATGCTTATCGGGGACCGGCAAAAAGGAACCGTTCACGTAATGATCGAACCAATCCGCCACTTTTCTACGAAAGGCAGTAGAGGACAAAACGCTTTCTCCTCCGAAATCTACTTCCCCAAATGTTGTGTTTGTATGATCGTAATTATGTTCCCAGGGGCCGATAATAAGATGCTGATCAACGGATGGATTAAAATGCTTAACGTCTTTAAATAAAAAAAAGGTTTGACGATATACTACGTCATTCCAGCCTGTGATGTGCAAAATTGGGACTTTTATTTTGTGAGTTCCCACGGATTGCCTGGCCATTTGATACAGCAGATAGGTGTCCCAGTCCATATGTTCGGAAACAGGCGCTTCCTTGAAGATGGCCTCCCATTGCCCGGAGGAGACTTGCTTGCCTTTATAAAAGTGATTCAGCCAGGGGAATAGAGTATTTAAGCGAAAAGCACCTCCTGGAAAAAATAGCTCATCGGTTTTGGTCAAACCGGAATGATTTACAATGGCTTTTATGGAAGCATGCCGGGTAGAAGCCAGCAATTGTGCATTATAACTTGAAGAAGAACTGCCGTACAGTCCTATATTTCCATTGCACCAAGTTTGTTCCAGGGTCCAGTCCAAAGTTTGCTGAAAATCCTTTAATTCATCAATAAAGGGCAGATATTCCCCTTCAGAGCCAAATTTGCCTCTTGGGTTTTGAATGACAACTGCAAAGCCACGGCTCACCAAAAACTGGCAAAACTGCTGCCGTTCCTGTGTTCTTCGATCATAGGGTAATAAATATAAAATAGTAGGGAAGGAACCTTCGGAAGACGGCAAATATATATCAGTAGCCAAATGAATACTGTCCTGCATCGGCACATTCTGAGTCAGGAGCTGAGGAACCCCCTGCGCACAAAGAATAATGGGAAAACTCAGTACAATAAGTAAAAGGGCTATTTGCTTTTTCATATTAATAAAGATTATATTTTGTACTAAAGGAAGTTGAGCAAGTCCGGACACTCGCGCCAGAACCTAAAGATAATAAAGGAAGCTTTATCTATAGACATATTTAAGTACAGGTATGCCGCAGCAATGGCTGCGGGCATACCTGTACCCAAAAAAAATAGTCATATTAAAAAAAAAGCATTATCTTCTTTCATATTATTAAATAGTGTTGTATATTGTCCCCGAAGTCATTCATGTGATATTTTTATTATATCAAAAATGATTTTCCCTCAATTAACTATTTCAACCCTGGATAAGAATTTTGCAAAAAGACAAGTAAGATACTTGGCAGCACTACTGATAATCATTCCCCACCTCCCCTCTGATGTCAGCTGTTTCAAGCAATATTTGTTTTGGGCAAAATAATTGACACCCTGTTATAGTTATTCCCTCTTATATTAAATACGCTTTCAACTTAACAATTAGACGGAACAATTCCCTCCAATGGTATTGGTGTGTGCGAAGCACTTCCCTTCAGGCATAAGTAATTGTATGCCTAAAAAGTGCGTAGCCTTCATTAGTATCCCTAAATTTTATTCCTGTTAAATCAGATCACTAACAGCCCCCTGTTGGTATGGTACTGGAATGAAACAATCAGAAAAAACAAAGAATATACTTTTACCAAAGAAACCCAAGTCCCAGTTGAAAGTGCCCCCTAAATAATTTGACCACAACACGATTAAGCATGG
>JAUIKE010000222.1 GCA_030430845.1 Bacteroidia bacterium
ATCGGTTAGCCGCTCATATTGAGTTTGCATAAAACTTGTTGTGTTGGTCCACTACAAGTTTAATAACTGATTCCCTTTTATTATATACCTGCAAATTTTTAAACATGCTCTAACTTCAAATTAGCAATGAATGATTTTGGTCATTATCATTTATGATTTTTCTCATGCTGATAGTGGATACAAGAGGGGTAAAAAGGCTTTCGGCCTTTTCACCCTCTCTCTTAAAAAATTAAGCCCCACCTGGCTGCACGCGCTTCATAGCGGCCGCTACGATCAAGCTTGCAACGACAGAACCGATCAAAGTAAAAATAAAGCCAAAAAAGGCGATAGCCGGAGCCGAGATGAACATCTTGGTGATCCCCCAGGCCTGATCAATTTCACTTTGGCTCATCCCTCTTTCCTCCATGCTGGTCCTGGTTGCCTCAGCGATCAAATCGAGGATGGATGGATCAACAAGCTGGAGAAACAGAAATGACCAAACAAGTCCTATAACGGCCACAACCAATCCCGTCAGGAAAGCCAGGCCGAAAGCACGGCCAAACGTGATGTAACCGCCCAAATCCTCATTGCGATGGGTTTTGACGGCCAATACCATCGCTACAATGATCGCCACCCAATTGATCACGGAAGAGGCAATGCTCCCAGGGCTGGAGTTACTCGTATAATCCACTAAATTGCCGACATGAAAAACAAGGCCGACCCCGATGATCACAAGGGCTGCAATAAGCCCGTGGCGCATGGCTATGGGGCGGTAGGGAGGCTTATTTAAGTTTACTAAATTTTGATCTGCTTCGCTCATGTTTGATGTTTTTGGTGTAAAAAATGAGGTAGAAAACAGCAGTCAAATTGGCAAGAAATAGGCAGGCGACCAAAATTATTCGATGAATCTCTTACTTTAGGTAATTCAGATGAAAGATAAAGTATAATATATTCCGAAGCCCAGGATATTTTATACTTTATTTTATTTCCCTGTAATTACCCACCTAAAGCCTTCATGCGATCGACCAGATACCATTTTTTAAGACAGGCGTATCAAAATTTTGATCATTTTAATATTGAGGTAAAAGATCTTTTTGCATCCAAAGTAAAAAGGCTGTCTTTCCGGTTCAGGAAAGACAGCCACAGATATCAAGGGATCATATGTTTATGAAACTTATAAAAACTCCACTCTTAAGGTATCGAGGTACACGTAAAAAACGGAAGAAAAAGTAAGCCAAAGATCTTTATCCTCAGGAGCATCCGTATATGGAGCGATACATAACAGGCGCTTATTTTCAAAATCCGTTAGGAGTATCGTAGGGCCAAACAGGTTTTGGGTTCCCAGGATATTATCTCCCAGGGATTCCCAGGGTCCATCGATCCCCTTGGATCTATACATCCTTACTTCTTTTTCGAGCTCCGAATCCGGCTGGCTCTCATCCATCCGATTACAGGTAGATATCATAAGGTAATACAGGCCGGCATTTTTATCATAAACGACCTTAGGAACTTCTAACTGCGTAAACTCCTCTCCATCCGGCATGCTTACGGGCGGAGCCAGTTCTTTAATTTCAAACAGATCTCCGTTTTCCTGTAATTCAGCTCTCACCAAGGCTCCTTCTGTCGGGCTTATCTTGCCTCCCCAAAAAAGGTGGATTCCCCCATCGGGATCAAAGAAAATGAAAGGGTCTCGCCAGGCTAAGATAGGGCCGTTTTCTTCTCCTTTGTTGCTGCCCAGATTGGCAGGAACATCCAGATAGTACCCCTTGTTCGTTATGGCATTCCAGTCTCTGCGCGGAGCGGATAAGGGACTTTTGGCCACTTTATCCACCTCATATCCATCATCGGAGATAGCTAAGGCTATATTCTGAAGGTAATTGTGATCATCGTCCACCACGTCCAATGCGGTGATGGCCACCAACTTTCTTCCATCGGATAAGGGGTTCACAGAACCGCTCCAAATGGTATGGTAGCCTTGTTGTTTTAAGTGTGGCTCTAAAGCCATGAAACAGCCTTCATCCTGCCAGGTTTTCCCATTATTCTCAGAGGTAAAATGTCGTATATGGAAAGGCAAATTATCGCGGTCTTTAGGTTGTAAAGGCCTGCCGTCATGATCCACCCGGGGGATCGCTAGGCTATAAAGGTGCATGGTACCCGACTCTATATACGACCAGGCATCCCACAGATAAAGCTCCGGATGTCGAATTCCGTTTTCGAATGAATCTTTATAAGCAGCGGGAATTTGCTGCATCACTTTGGATGTTTTTTCCTCAATTTTTATAGTCCGACTTTTATTTAAACCACTCATATCCTATTTTTTCCATGCTTCGTAAATTGATCAGGGTTTTTGGCGGCAAAAAAAGATTTTAAGCTTGCTGTATTTCTCCTCTTCGTACAAGCAGCTCTTGTTCCACCTTTTCCATGGTTTTCCCATCCAGCTTATAAAAAACCATTAGAATAGCTGCGAGCAGGAAGAAAATGGCGGGCACTAAATTCCACATCAGGCTGATACCTTCCAAAGCCGTTTCTGTTTGGGGTACATCTTTGACAAAGCCGTACCAACCTAAAATATAGCCTGGAATCGAACTACCGACCGCCGAGCCGAACTTCAGCGAAAACATGGAAGCCGAAACCGTCAGTCCGGCACTGTTATGCCCGGACAGCCATTCGCCATACTCTGCACAGTCCGTATACATAGCAAATAAGAGGGTAATAATAATGCCAAAGGAGAAAATGCCGATGGCATAACAAATAAGGGTCAGCATATACTGATCGGTTGGAATAAAGTAGGTAGCAAACACCGAAGCGGCAAACACCAGGTTAGTGAAAATCATGAGCCGCCGCTTATCGAAAAACTTCAATAAGGTAGGCGTAATTAAGGCCCCTAATAATTGACCGACAAAACCACTGGTGATAATCAGGGAAGTATGATCCATCCACCACAATGCCTTTTCTCCTCCGTATTCCATATTGTATTTCGTAAAAAATGCGGTGGAAGAGATCCTCGCCACCAAACCTACCACAATCAAAATGCTGCACATCGCCAATATGATCCAGGAAATGTTTTTTCTCAAAACATTCAAATCCTCTTTTATACTGGAATCGTGCTTCTCGGGCCGGATACGCTCCCTGGTTGAGGCAAAAGTGAAAAAGAAAAGTATTAAGGATAAAACAGCAAAGAGGACAATCGTCAGCCGGAAGCCCAACAACTCATTTCCTCCGCCCAGCATATCCACCAATGGCTTGGCAGAGGCCCCGACGATCAACGTACCTAAGGAGGCAAAAACAAACCTGAACTGCGTTGCTTTTGTCCGTTCTTCCGAAACGGGAGAGATCACTGCCAGTAAAGCTGAGTAAGGTACATTAATGGCCGTATAGGCCAGCATAACCAAAGAGTAGGATACATATGCAAATACCAACTTACCGGTTTGAGAAAGATCAGGTCCCAGAAACAACAAATACCCTAATAAGGCATATGGAATAGCCATCCAGAGGATGAACGGTCGATATTTCCCCCACTTCGTTTCGGTTCTGTCCGATATGAGCCCCATAGCAGGGTCACTAATGGCGTCAATGATCTTGGTGGCCAAAAACATGGTAGCCGCTCCGGCAGGCGAAATTCCCCAAACGTCCACATAATAATAAAGCAGGAAGATATTGAAGAACCCCATATAGAAGTTCGAGGCCATATCTCCAACCCCATAACCGATCTTTTCAATAAATGATAAGCGAGCTGTATTGGATTTATTAGGCATGACTGTTTGAGTATTAATGGGAAAATCGCGACGACCTCTAGCAGATATTTACAGTATCAGTTTCCACGCCATAGAGGCATGGAAACTGACATCTTAAATATACATCAGCAGTAGCGATGTATGAAACTTACTAGAAATTATATCTGATAGATCCGGAAATAGATCTTCCGGCTACAGGTCTTGCGCGCAGGTAGTTCACTTGATTATTCGTCATAGCTCCATCCTCTGACTCCGTCAAACCGATGGAATCGAAGAGGTTGTTAGCATTGATGGAGAAGGACAATCCTTCTGTGATTCCAAAGCTCACAAAACCGTTCACGATGGCAAAGCCAGGCATGACTAATACGTTATCGTCCTGTGCATAGGCCTTTGTTTGTCCGATGATGCTCAATCCAATAGCACTGCTCTTTCCAAGGGAATAGGTTGGAATAATGTTGAACATCAGGTCAGGTTGTCTTCTTGGGGTGTTACCGTCGTTATCTCCTGAGTTAATGCTTGCATTGGTATAGGTTAAGGCCCCTCTCAGGTCCAGATCGCCAAAGTTAAAGGCTCCTTCGATTTCTAGCCCTACAGCGCTGTAGTCATTATCAATAACTCGCTGAGTCGTGGCTTCAAAGCCTCCTTCTTCAGTTGTTTTTGCATAAAACCCGGTAATGAAAAGACCGCCGGCATTGAACTTCTGTTTCCATCCCAATTCTGCCTGGTCGATCACATCTTTAGGGTTACCGACAAAAAGCTGAGCCGCTCCCGGAGTAAGAATTCTATCTGCTTTTGCGGATCCGCCGTGGCTGAATCTCGCAAACACAGCCTGCTTGTTGTTCAACTTGTAATTCGCTCCAATCGAGTAAGAAGCAAAATCGTAATCCCAATCGACTGCATAGTTGTTAGCCTGGTCAATCACGGATACGCTTTCCTCAATCGGTGCGATGATTCCATCATTGTTGACATCCAACTCAGCCTGTACGCCATTCAAAGTAAAGCCACTTACATCTCCGAAGTCATATCTGAAACTCGCATCAAGCGTTAAGTTCTCATTCGCTTCAATTTCAACAGAAGCATAAGGCGCATTCACACTATGCAGCGTGCTGTAACGACGCTGGCAGCAATTGCCCCAAACCGGAACGCCGTAAGCGAACTGTCCGGACTCTGTAATTTGACCGTCTGCAGTGGTTGTGATATCGATCAAGGCGGCATTTTCGCCCTTCACTTCCATCAGATAAGAGTTCCACAACCAGGCCATATCAATATTCTGATCTCCTTTAAAGAAACCGACAGAAGCGGTTACATTGCCAAATGATTTGGATACTTTGGTATCGCTAAACAGGGTATTGAAGTTGTTCAACTCAGTATCGAACATATGGATCACCTGAGACAACTCTCCATTGTAAGCTTCGCCGTTATGGGCATAGGTAAGATTGGCTCCCGTCAGATCTCTTCCAATCGCTCCTTCGATGGTCGTCAACATGTCAGCTGTTGTTCCAACAGCAGCCGTGAAAGGTGCGACAAAACGTCCGCTGTTCTGTGAAAGTCTGGTGCGACTCTCAATTTCCCATCCATCTCCGAGTTCAAACTGGAATTCAGTGCCGATCGCATTAGAGACCGGATGCATACCGTCAGCTACATCTGCCAGACGGCGCTCTCCGTTAGCTCCCAGGCCAAAGTTAGATTGTAAAAATGTACTGTGCTGTGACCCTCTTGTTGCGCTAAACCCGTCCAAAGACTCCCAGGTAGGGTCATCAGCGGTACCGGTTACTCTCATAGGCATCGGCAGGTAACCCGCTGCACGGTCGTTCAAATGCTTGAAATAAACACGAGCATAACCGCTGCCGAATCGTTTTGTAAGGTTAGCCTTGATCTGGCCACCCTGATTGGCAGTATAGCCGGTGTGCCTTGGGCCGTCTCCCGAGCGGAAGAAACCGCCGACATGGAAACTCAGGTCATCACTGATCGGTGCACCGTAGTCGAAGTCAGTCCGGAAGGAGTTATAATCTAAACCAAAAGTAGAACTCACACTTCCCCCCTGGATGCTTCCTGTTTTGCTGATAAAGTTGATGATACCGGCCGGAGAATTGGATGAAAGTGTAGAAGCCGACCCCCCTCTAATCGCCTCTATGCGGGCAAGATTGGCATCTGAGCGTAAAAATATGTCAGCTGTAGCAAAGGCAATATCTCCAAATAAGAAGATCGGCAAACCATCTTCCTGGAGTTGCAAATATTTGGAACCACCTGAAGAAATAGGTACCCCTCTTACAGTAATATTGGCGTTTCCATCTCCTCCGGAAGATTCCGAGCGAATACCGGGGATGGTTCTGAAGATTTCGGAAGTAACCCGGGGCGTCGTCTGAAAGATCGCCTCTGGTTTGAGCGTAGTGATGGATACACTGGATTCCAATTTTGATTTGGCATTCACTACACCGGTCACAACAATTTCATCCAAACCCAGGGCATCCATGGAAAGGGTAAAATCATACTGGCCGCTTCCCTCTACAGTGGTTGTAGATCGAGAGTAGCCCGTATAAGAAGCAACTAAAGTAAAAGGTGCCTGCTGTTCTACTTCCAAAGAATAGGTTCCGTCAAGGTCCGTAATGGTTCCTACATTTGGAAATTCTTCGAGGAAAATGGAGGCTCCGATCAAGGCTTCCCCCTGATCATCGGTAACCGTACCGGAAAGAGTAATGGTTTGAGCTGAAATTCCTGAGACAAAACAAAAAGCAAAGAAAAGTCCTAGAATTTGCATTTTATTTTTCATAATCATACATTTTTAAAATCAATGATACTTTTTTTGACATCACAATTCTAGAGACTTTAATTGAAAATAAAAAGGAGTGAAATCCCGCAAACGTTTGCGGGAAAGTTTGCAGTTGGTAACTTTTTTGTTTTTTTCTATTTTTAGTCTTATGCAAAGAGTAACCATCAAGGATTTGGCAAGATTATTGAGCCTGTCCACCTCTACAATTTCAAGGGCATTATCGGATCATCCGGACATTAGTGAGGCCACCAAAAGGAAGGTAAGAACGGCTGCGGAAGAATTCGGTTATTCGACTAATATGCATGCCCGACTTTTTAGGAAGCAACAATCAGGACTGATTGCGCTCGTGCTGCCGGAGATCAACATGTTCTTTATTCCCAAATTGATCAGCGGTATCAATAAGGCATTGGCCCCAACCGATTATTCGCTCAACATATTCATTTCCAATGATAGTTACAAGCAGGAAAAAGCCATTATCAGACAATGCCTGAACTGGGCGGTGGAAGGAGTACTCATTTCCCTGTCCAATGAAACTTATGACCTCAGTCATTTAGAACCGCTGTCAAAAGCGAAGATAAAATGTGTGTTACTGGATAAAACCCTGGAGAACGACCAATTCCCTGCCGTAATGATCGATAGCCGGGATGCAGCTTATCAGGCTATTTCCTACCTGATCCAAAAAGGACATCAAAACATCGTAGGTATTTTTGGAAATCCTAATTTACGCATCTCCCAGGAAAGATTAGAAGGATATAAAGCGGCCTTGGAAGATCACAAACTCTCCTTTCACAGTGAAAATGTCATTTTTACGGAGGATAGCTCCCAACTCGACTTTATCCTTCCTCCAATCCTAAAACACAATAAGAACATTACCGCCATTTTTACCATGTCTGAAGAGTTAATGGCCAAAAGTCTATATCACCTCAACAGATTAGAAATATCCATTCCTAAAGACATGTCGGTCATATCAATTGGCGATGGGGTTTATTTTCATTTGACCCATCCTCAAATTACCCATATAAAAGACTCCGGGAGCAAAATGGGCAAAACCGCAACCAGGTTTTTGCTCGATGTTGTTTCAGGTGCATCTGAGCATGAGCTGTCTCAAAAAATCATCCCTACCAAACTTGTCGAATTAGAATCCGTAAGAGATATCCGTTAAGAATTTTTCACTTATATCGGATACACAAGCACCGGCTGGTAAATATGATTCACCAGATCTTTGGATACACTGTGCTTGAACAGTTGACTCCATCCATTGCGCTGATGAGTGCCCAGGGCTACGAAACTAATGCCGTTTTCATCGGAGAAATGAACAATGCCTTTTTCTACCGTATCATCGCAATAGATATGGAAATCGACATTTTCCAAACCATTCAGTTCCGCAAATTGCTGCATATGCTCTTTGATGAACTGATTGGATCTGAAATGACCGGCCGTATTCACCCGCAATAAATGGATCTTGGTATCAAAAGCCGATTGAAGACTTTTGACGACCTCCAGGTCCACTTTCTCAACTTTTTCAAAGTCGCTGACCAGTAGAATATCCTTAAAGTCCAGATCTGAGCGGTCGCACTTCAAAGTAAGCACGGGTATCGGCGAATGCCCCACCATATATCCGGCATGGGATCCCATGAAGGTTTCCTTAAAGCCGGCTGCCCCTTCCGTACCCATCACGATCAGGTCCACCTCTTTATTTTTTGCGTACCGCAATATATCCTCATTCACCCTACCTACTTTTACTTCCAGGGTTGATACATCGGGTTTGTCGGCCAACCATTCCTGGATCTGTTTCTCCTTTTCATCTCTTTTTTCAAATAAGGACGTGAAATCCTTCCCCTCATCTTCTTTTATATTGCCATCCGGATCAAAGTTCACGTTGGCTGGAGCTGAGATGATGGAAAGCACTTCAATGTCGGCTCCTTCTTTCGCTGATATCTTATGGGCAAGATCATAGGAAAAATTATCCAGGTCGGTACAGTTGATGGGTATTAAGATCTTTTTCATTGTGTTATGGATTATTTCTGATTGCTTCTTTTTGTAAATTGAGCAGAATCTTTTTTCTAGGGACGAAATTAATCCAGATCTGGCAATTGAACGGTGACATCGGTCACAGTGGAGACCTAATATTTGGTGAGGAAAACCCAACAGCTAAGCTTCCGGCTTTATTGCTTTTGAATTTTATAAGAAGAAAAACCAAGCTTGAGTATATAAACACCGGCAATAAGATCAGTTAGTTCGATCAACAGGCCGGAACGATCAGCTTTAATAGTCTTAGTATGGTGAGTGATATTTTGTCCCAACAAATTGTAAAGGTGATATTCATCAACAGGCCCTTCGACCCAAATGAAATCAACGGCTGGATTGGGATAGATTGAAATAGCCTCCTTACCCTCATAAAGTTTATTAACCACTTCTATTTTGGAGTAAGAGAATTGGCCGTCAAAATCGGTTTGTTTTAGCCTGTAATAAGAGTTAGCTGGGAACGGGTACTTGTCAATAACCTCATAATTGGACGGTAGTTGGCTATTCCCCTTTCCATCTATTTTTTCCAAAGTTTCCCAATTTAATCCGTCCCTCGATTTTTCCAAAACAAAGTGGTCGTTATTGGTTTCGGAAATGGTGGTCCAGTTTATTTTAACATATCCATTATCCATCAATTGGGCTCTAAACCCGGAAAGCTCAACCGGTAGGGGTACACTGGCTGCCCGAATCCAGAGGTTCAAATCATTCTTATTAACCAACTGGGAATTAATTTTCTCAAACTCCGAGTTAAGACCAACCGCCCAAAACATCCCGGGTGGATATCCGCATGCATGGTAAATGAGTGTGGCAAGGCTCTGATCAATGCTTGGGCAACCTCTAAAAAGATTGGCCGTTCCGACTCCGGTCCAATCGCTGCTGTTGGTACCAACCGAAAGCGTCCTGTCATTCCGAAGATTATCCAAAACCGTCGCATTGGAAGACTGCACATCAAATGGCAGTCCGGGTCCTCCGCTTGCATTCATGCGGACTTCCGTTATTAAGGGAGAGGAATAGATCAAAGCAGGGAGGATACCATCCGATTGTAGTTGCAAACCATTCATTCTGGAGTAGGTTGACTCACTCGTTTCTGAATTACCTGAAGCTACTAACAACCATCCGTCTCCCATTTCCACAAAAGTTGAAAAAAACTCCCCTCCGATATTGAACCAATATTCACCGGACGCATGTACGTGGTAGGCCTGCCCCAAAGCAGTAAAAGCATCAGCAGGGGATGAACCGGATTGCCCTAAGGCGACCAGGCAACTCATAATAAAGGCAGGCAAAAGAAAAAGAGATTTCATGGAAAATGCTTTTCAGACTTGGATATTGGTGTTTTTTTGGCTTAAGGACATGCCAGAATGGCCCTTTAAGTTAAAAAAATAAATAATGAGGGTAGAAAAATTGAAGAGGAAAATTGAAATGAGCTTCCAAATATTTTTCATATCATTTAATGAAGTTGTTTATAGTTATCTACTCTCGGCAGGAACAAGAATTATCAAAATCCAAGCTCTTTTCATTGGTCGTAGCTTTTCGTAGTGGAAGAACTTTCTACTCATTCAAAAGAATTATCCTGGAATTCTGTAAATTAGGATCGTCTACGCAATTACCCGCAAAACATTGTATGGAAAAACTTGCCACCCTATATCGTTTTAAATGGCCGGGCTTGCTCGGACTGATCCTGCTATGCCAATTCTGTCGCATCGAACATAGTTTTGCCTACACCTCCCCTACTGACAGCCTGCTGGCTCTTTTAAACACCTTGCCTGAAAACGAAAGACGCCTGGAAGTCCTGATCGAACTGACAGACATGCTCAATTGGCAGGACCTGGAAAAAGCCAAACAATATGGTTTTGAAGCCTTACGGCTGGGAGAGCGCCTCGACGATCCCATTGGGATGGCATATGCTATGATTGAGATCAGCCATAATTACGATAGTTATATGAACAAGGACTCCTCCATGTATTATGCCCTGGAGGCCATTGACTTATTTAAGAAGGAAAACCATCCGGCCGGCAAAGCACAAGGGTATTTGCGGCTGGGATACATCGCTGAAAATGAGGCTGATTTTGAAGCAGCCACCCAACACCTGTTCAAAGCACTGAGCTTATTCGAATTGGCCAAAGATGAGGCCGGGACTACGAAGGCTTTTATCGGCCTTGGGAAACTGTACTTCAAAATGGATAAGTTCGAGGAAGGCATCGACCTTGTTAGAAAGGTCGATAAGGCCATCCTGGCCGATGCATCAGGTGAATTAAGCGGATACTACCACCTGGTCATGGGGAACAACCACAAAGGAGCAGCGCTCTACGATCAGGCCCTCTATCATTATGAAAAGTGTGCGGAAATCGCCCAAAAAAACGGGCTAAACATCGACCTGATCTATACCAATACCTTTATGGCAGATATTTTTCAAGAACAGGGAAAATATGACCTGGCCAGGGAATTCTATCAAAAAGCCATTGAATATGCTAAGGTATATAAGGATAAAAACCTCGAAACCTTTCCATACATCGGTTCCGGTAGGCTGTATAATAAGCAAGGAGAGTACGAGCGAGCGCTTGAGCAATTTTGGGCAGCGATGGAAAGAAAGTTCGACCGGGTCCACAACTACTACTTCCACGAAATATACCGTGAACTTAGCGTGGCACATGAAGGATTGGGGAATCACGACATTGCGCTACAGAACATGGTGAAATACTCGACCTTGAGGGATAGTTTCTTTACAGAACGAGCCGATCGCCTCCGCTCAGAAATGCAGGCTAAATACGAATCGGAGAAAAAAGAACAGGCCATCCAGCAAAAACAAAAGGAGCTTTCCTTCGCTATTTTCATTGTCATCTTACTGGCCATTAGCGCAGTTACTCTTTGGAAGGGATATCTTAATAAACGAAAGACCAACCGGATTTTACAGTCCCGAAATGAGGAGAAAGAATTCCTGATTAAAGAGATCCATCACAGGGTAAAAAATAATTTGCAGATCTTGTCCAGCCTTTTGAACCTGCAAGCCGATTATATGACGGATCCGGCGGCCCTGAATGCCGTAGAAGAAGGGCGCAATCGGGTACAATCCATGGGCCTCATCCACCAAAAGCTGTATATGGGCGAAGACCTGGCCTCGGTAAAGATGGAGGATTATGTTCGGGACCTCACCAGCCACCTGCTAACTTCTTATGGCATGGAAAAACAGATCGAGATCCGAACGTCCATTAAAATCCCGCCCTTAGATTTGGACTCTGCCATCCCTTTAGGATTGATTATAAATGAATTATTCACCAACTCCTTAAAGCATGCCTTTCCTGAAGGGCAGAATGGGGTCGTCATAATCAAAATATGGATTAACCGCGCTGAGGAGCTATGTTTATTGGTTTCGGATAATGGGGTCGGTCCTATGGAAAAACCAAGTAAAGAGTCATCTACCTCTTTTGGGACAGACCTGGTCCGCATTCTCAGTAAAAAATTAAAGGGAAAAATCAAAGTGAGCCTGGAGGACGGTTACCAAACGCTTCTTCGTTTCAGTCGCTACCGAGTAAGTAAAGAGACCGTAGGTTAAAACCGTTTAATCATACTGAATAAGGTTTCCCGGTGAGACCGCCCGACCGGTATCGACTTTTCACCTATTACCACATACGTATCCCCGATCATATCAATTTTATTGAGGTTGATGACATATGAACGGTGTATGCGCAATAAAGCTCCTTCTGAGACGGAGCCTATAAACTTCTTGAGGGTGCTTACGATGACAAATTCTTTTTGAGGTGTAACGATTTTGCAATAACAACTATCCGCTTCCACATACAGGATTTCATCCAGTTTTACTTTGACGAGATGTTCTTTCGATTTGACAAAAATAGAATTGTTCAGTAGGTAGGGTATGCTGGCCTGCTCATCGTTCTCATCGGCCTCCTGATTCGGCTCGGGATCTAAGAAGGCCAGATCGATGCTGTGTTTAAGATCGGTAAACCGGAAGGGCTTCGACAAAAAGCTATGTGGTTGGGTAAGCTTGGCCCGGTTAAAGGTGCCCGGGTCGGTATTGGAAGTCAGGTAAATAATTGGAATCGGCTTTTTTTTACTGATCAAATGAGCCGTATCAATTCCGTCCAGGTCTCCCTCCAGCTGAATGTCCATTAATATCAGGTCAGGCGAGTCCCGCTCGATCAAATCCAGTGCTTCCTCCCCTGACTCCAGGGTATCGATTACTTCATAGCCCAATTTGATCATGGCCCGCTCGAGGTCGGTGGAGATAATCGGGTCGTCTTCAATGATGAGTAATCGTACTTTGTCCATAAGACGTTTATTAATTTAGGTTGCGATGCGACTTGTGGGGTTGTGTAAAAAGTCCTTCCGTACGGACCGTATGGTCGGCCTTTTTCCCCAACCAATAATATTCTTTTAGGAGGTTGTTTTAAGAAAAAAACTTCGTTTTTTTCTTAAAACAACCTCCTAAACAAAATTTTCGGGGGTGGGTGAAAACGAGGAACGAGTTTT
>JAUIKE010000223.1 GCA_030430845.1 Bacteroidia bacterium
GCGAGTTTCCAATGTCTGTTTTTCTGTACTCAATGAATCATTGGTAGCAACAAGCATTTGGTTCTCAGCTCTCAGCTGATTGATCTCAGCAACATAGCCTTCTACCTGTGCAGTTAATTTGTTGATTTCCTCACGTGCACGTCCCAGGTCGCGCTTGTTTCTCAGCAGTCCGTCGATTCTGGATTTAGACTGAGCCAATTCTTCTTTCTGAGAGTCGATCAGTGCGTTGAGTTCTTCGTTCGATCCACGCATCTCTTCCAGGTCGGAGAGTGCCTGATAGTACTGTTCTTCCAATTCAGCTTTCAACTGTTCGGATTCGTCCAATTTTACAGAAGTCATCTCCTGAGTTTTGCTCAGGTTCTGGTTTTTGACAAAAAGAAAAATACTCAAACCTAACAGAATAACGATCAGAGTCGCTGAAATTGCGATAATTCTTCCCTTAGAATTGTCAGAGTTTGGATTTGGAGTCACTGGATTTGTGCTCGGATTTGTAGTTGCCATAAGTTTCTTCCGATTTTTTGATTAAAATAGCAGTAATAAGTGCTATGAATTTTCATTGTAAATTTAAGTTCTTTACTTCTTCCTATCAAGTTTCAAAAACTTACGGTACAAAGGTGCAGGAATAAAACATGCCATAGGTTCGGTATTGTTGCAGATTGGTCCACTATTGTTGCAGACCTCCAATTTTGTTGCAAAAGGGGGAAACAGTCCGGCCTATACCCCTTCCTCAAAGGTGAAATTTGCTATTTTTACAAAAAAAAACATGATCGACCATATTGACATCGGCAGAGTTCTTTTCCTGGATATCGAAACTGTTTCGGGCAAAGCTTCCTTTGAGCAACTCAATGATCCTTTAAAAGATTTGTGGACCATCAAGGCTCACCAGATCATGCGACGCAAAGAAGACCCCATGAGCGAGGAGGAGGTGGCCGAGGTCTTTACCGACCGAGCGGGGATCTATGCCGAATTCGGGAAGATCGTATGTATATCGGTAGGTGTGGTCAAACGCGACAAGCAGAGCAAGAAACTTAAAATTCGCCTGAAGTCTTTTGCCGATAGCAATGAACGTCAACTCCTGCATGATTTTTCACAACTGCTCTTCGAGCATTATAATAATACCACTCAATATTTTATCTGTGGTCATAATATCCGCGAATTTGATATCCCCTATATCTGCCGTCGTATGCTTATCAACCAACTCCCGTTTCCAAGCATGCTCCAAATAGCCGGGAAAAAACCCTGGGAAACCAAATACCTGCTCGATACCATGGAGCTCTGGAAATTCGGCGATTATAAAAGCTATACCTCGCTAAAGCTCCTGGCCGCAGTGCTGGATTTTCCATCCCCTAAGGATGATATCGACGGAAGTAATGTAGGCAGGGTCTATTGGGAAGACAAAGACCTGGACCGGATTTCTTTTTATTGTGAGAAAGATGTGCTGGCTACTGCTCAGTTGTTTTTGAAGTACCAACGAAAGCCCTTGTTGGAAGAAGATCAGATTATGCACATTCGAGGCAATGAGAAATGAGACAGCCCTATTTCTTATTGCCTCAACCTAAACTTCTTCTCCCCCATCTCCACGATCCATGGCTTGCTCACGCCTATTTTCCGATGAAAGCGATCAAAGCTGACCACCCAATAAGTGTAGGTTTGCCCCTTTTGGGTATTTACATCCGTGAAGCAAAACCTCCGGTCTTTCATTCCATAGGTCGTTTTGAAAAGCAGTCGCTCCTGCCCTTTTTTCCATTGGCTCTTTTTCCCCTCAAAACGATAGATACCATAATAATAAGGTGTAGGCTGTTCGTTTTCCTTTTCCCAGCATAAACGGACTCCGTCATTACTCAGGCGGGGTTTCTTCATTACACTCCCTACTGCCTGTCTCCGCTGCTTAGTCCTGACTTCAGGTAATATGACCGGGCGGGCAAAGTTTCGACGAAGGGAATCCGCAATGCCCAGTGGGTTGCCTAAAAGTGAGCGAGCTCTGAAAAAAGCATGCCCCTGCACCTGCGGATATTGGAAAGTTAGGGCCATTTGCCGGGGCAACTCTTCTGGAAGTTTCCAGGCCAGATCGGCCTCCTGCCCAACCTTGTGAGCTGCATGGCCAATAATAAGGCGGTTCCCTTCGACCTTATCGGCCCACCACTCCAGAAGTGTTTCGTAATTAGATATGGGATGATCCAGTTCCCAATACAATTGCGGAACGACATAATCGATCCAGCCCTCATCCAGCCATTTTAAAACATCTGCATATAAATCATCATAAGAGGTGATCTTATTAGAAGTAGCAGAACCAGACTTATCCCTGGCCTGGTTACGCCAAACACCAAAAGGACTTATTCCGAATTTCACATATCCCTTTTTTCTTTTTATCAAGGCCCCCATTTCTTCTATTAATTGGTTGATATTCGACCGGCGCCAGTCTTCAATATTAAAATAGGATTGTCCATATAAATCATAGGTGAGACTATCCGGCACAGCCTGTCCGCCGGAAGGGTAGGGATAAAAATAATCGTCCATGTGAATGCCGTCAATATCGTATTTCGACACCAGTTCTTCCACAACATTTAACAGGTGCCAACGAACTCCCGGAAGCCCGGGATCCAGGTAATATCGGTTGCCATATGAAAAGGCCCAATCGGGATGCTGCCTAACAATGTGGTTTTTTGCCAACAAACTCGTATCCAGATTGGCACTTACCCTAAGAGGGTTCATCCAGGCGTGCAATTCCATGCCGGCCTCATGGGCCATTTCTATAAAAAGTGGAAGAGGGTCAAAATCACCTTCCGGCCCCAGGCCTTCTTGTCCACTTAGAAATCTGGACCAGGGCACCAAATCGGATCGGTAGAAGGCATCTCCTGAAGGACGAACCTGGAAATACAGGGTGTTAATCCCCATATTTGCCAACTGACGCAACATTTGTCGCCACTGTTCTGTCAGCACCACCCTACTCCGGCTGCTTTCCCTGGGGAAGTCCAGCTGAAAGAAGGTAGCAATCCAAACAGCTCTGACCTCGCGCTCCTGCCGTAAACTTTGACTGTGGGAATCCTGGCAAGAGCTTATCAATACAAGAAACAACCACAGTAACAGTTTGTGTAATTTACTTTTCAAGTTAAAAGTCGTAAATGAACAATTGGGTATGCCGCCTTCCGGCGGCATACCCAATCTAAAAATAGATGATTATCCTCTTACAGGCTCAGCCACCTGGCATTCTTCCAAAAGCCAGTATTTATTTATAACATTACTGGTCTGTTTAATTTTCTGTGCCAGGTTCTCTACTTTTTCAATCAATGATTTACGCGAGAAGGTCGAGGCCTGATGTTTTAGTAAAACTAATTTTTTTGCAAATCGCAAAAAGTTGGTGTACCCCTTCTTTTGATCGGTGGTCATCTTTTTATTCCTGATCACGTACACACGAAAAGTTTCGATCAATGATAACAAGGCTTCCGTATCTTCCAGTGCGTAATACGTTCTCAGAAGTAAGAAAGTCGTAGCCAGGTGGTATTTCACATCTGTAAACTCTACATGCAGCAGCGTTTCCAGAGCTTCATCATATTGGTATTTATTGTAAAAAAGATTAGCCAGGTTGTATTTATAGGCATTCTCTCGTTTGGAAGCAGGCAACTTTTCTTTGTAGTCGTAAATAAACTTCTCCGTCCAGTTAAATTCCCGAAGCTTACAGCCCAGAGTCACTACATTTTTATAATCCCACTCAGAAAGTATGCCGTTATTAATTAAAAGCTCCTTTTTCACTCCCTCCTGATACAGTTCAAAGAGTTCTCTTTGATATTCACTGTTGCCCAGGTTGATCTGGCGAATACAATAATTGTATGAAAAACTATACAGGTCGTTGACCTCCCGGCGGCTGAAATGCCGGAGCTGGTTGTTCAGCAATTCTTTCAGTTTCTCGTAGTATTCCGGATTTTGCTCATCTTTTAAAGACATTAATATATTGTAATAGAGCACAATCCCATGTTCTTGTTCAAAATATGGCCAGTCATTTTCGATATAGCCCAGAAGCTCATCCAAAAAGCCATAATCATACTTGGTATTCATGAGCATGGAATTAGCTGTAAGGTGGCAGCAATTCCGCAGTTTTTCAATAATGAAAAACTTATCGAGATGGTACAACATGTTCTGGAAAATAGTGGACACCGAACGATCAACGTGATTACCTCTATAAAACCCCAGCAGGTTATTTAATCGGTAATTGGTATGGAAATACTCACTATTCCGATAAGGGTATTTTTCCAGTTTCTTCTCTAACTGCCTGGAACGGTTCTTCATCAGGTCATACTGATTAAAGGAATAAGCCTGCTCCACCGTATAAAGCTGCTCTTGCAGGCTCTCCTCTTCAAAATGACGGACAGCCAGGAATTTGTGGTAGAGTTTTTTCAGATATGACATGACATTGTGCATCTGCTGTTCGTCATAAGATTCCCTGGGAAAAAGCTTATTAAACACCCATTCCCTGGTCAAGGCGTTCGACTCTTTACCATCAATATAATCGAGTAGTAGATCCAGCAACTGAATGGTTTTTTCATGCTGGTTGAAATAAGGAGAGTATACAAAAGTGCGAAATCGCTCCCTCTCTTTGTTAGGAAGAGCTTCTAAATGTTGGACTAACTTACTCTGTTGCATGGGTTTATATTCCAGTAGTTAAACAATACAAATAACTTAATCAATTGATAACTAACACAAAACAAAAAACAAAGGGGAGTAGAACAGGCCAGAAATTACAAAAAATGTACTATATCAAAAAGAATTTTCACCGCATATTTGTAATGCAATCACGATGAAGCACTATTTTGCTTCTTACTGCATGAGGCAGTAAAGTGCTTGGATATTCAAATTAGAATCAACCCAGGTACTTTTCTGTCTGCAAATTATAATTCCAAGATTACATAACCAATATTTTTATTGTTTATTCGTCGGCTGGAAGGTCAAGGGGGGAGTACCTGATAGCCGGCGTTTTTTTTGCATAAAATTTAAGAAGGAGTTGTTCCAATGATTCGGAGCAACTCCTTCTTTTTTTGCCTCAGATATTCTTTCATTAAACAGTCAAAAGTGCTTCGTTTGCTCATTTTCAGGTCCATTTTTGAAGGCTGCAAACTTTTTTTCAACTTTTTTTTAAAAAAAATACACTTTTTTTTCTCCTTTTTTTTCCAAAAAAAACCAGAATCAATCCAGTTTCGAGCACTTCCTTTCAACTTAAATACCTGTTAATCAATAAATTAAGATACAAATTAAAAAAATACCCATGTCAGAAATCATCCAAATTGTACTAATTTATTGCTTTTGGATATCCGATATTTGTATTGTAATCATGAAGAAAGGAAATTTTACGAGCTGCTACTAACAAATTATAATCTCATTTAAAGAAGTAGCTTTGACAGATAAAAAATGTTATAATCCCACGAATACAATACATTATAATCTCATGGACGAAGTTTAGTGGATGTCAAAGGACATTCACACTCTGGTATGTAGATAGCCTCTCAAAGCTCTTTTCGAAGGCCGGCTAGTTTTTCTAGCCGGTTTTTTTTTATCTTACCGCGCAAAATACAGAATTTCCCATCAAATTCCTTACAATAGCGTAACATTTTACGAATTTCTATAATCTTTTACGAATGCCTAGACATTTTGTTGCACCATCTATTCTGGCAGCCGATTTTTCTCAATTAAACGGTGCCATCGAAATTATTAATGAGAGTGAAGCTGATTATGTACACGTAGATGTGATGGACGGCGTCTTTGTACCCAACATCACTTTCGGGATGCTGGTAGTAGAAGGAGTGAAAAAAATAGCCAAAAAACCATTGGACGTCCACCTGATGATCGTCCAACCGGAAAAATATGTGGAAGCTTTCCAAAAAGCCGGGGCGGACATCATCACTGTCCATTACGAAGCATGTCCTCACTTACACCGGGTCTTGCAAATGATTAAGGACAGCGGAGCCAAAGCGGGCGTTGCCATCAACCCACACACCAATGTAGAATTGTTGGAGGATGTACTGGAAGACCTCGACCAGGTCATCGTCATGTCAGTCAACCCAGGCTTTGGTGGACAAAAATTCATTTATCGCACCATCCCGAAGGTCCGCAAGCTCAAAAATATGATCATCCAACGCAATACCGGCACCCTTATCGAGATCGATGGGGGCGTAGGCCTGCACAACGCAGAAGCTATCCTGCAAGCCGGTGCAGATATCCTGGTAGCAGGCAGTAGTGTATTCAAAGCTAAAGATCCACAAAAGATGATCAGCGACCTCAAGGCCATCGGGCAGGATAAGGGTTCTTTCGTTTAAATTAAAAACCAGACCAGGCTGTAGCCGGCCTGGTTTTTAATTTTTTAGCATTAGTCGCCAATTCAACAAGATTCCACTCCTAATCTTTCTCAGAAGATCGTAACTTGCGGCATTTCTGATTTTTTAGTCACACAGCAGCGGTGGCCAAAAAAACCACAATATGTACCAAAGACTAATCTCTATACTACTTTTTTCCTTTACTTTTCTCTCTTTAACGCAGGCCCAAACCAGCCAGAGCGCTACTATCACGGGCCGGGTCACCGATGCACTGACAAAGGCTCCTGTTGAATTGGTCACCGTATATATAAGAGACACTAATCTGGTAGCTGAATCCAGTTCCAACGGCCGCTACAGCCTGGACATCCCGGCCAACCAGGAGTTGATCCTGGTATTTTCCCGGATTGGCTATAAAGAAACCCAAACCACTCTCCGGCCCATGCCTTCCGGCAGCAGCCGACAGATAGATGTAGCCCTTGCTCCGGCTGACTCAGACCTGGAGGTGATCGTGCGCGAAAGTAAGATCCAGGAAGGAGGTATGATTAAGGAAGAAGTGGAATCGCTCAAGCTTTTGCCTACTGCCTCCGGTAACCTGGAAAGTGTATTGCCACACATTGCGCTGGGTACCTCCTCCGGAGTTGGAGGAGAACTGAGTTCTCAGTATACTGTCCGGGGAGGTAATTACGATGAAAACCTGGTGTACGTCAACGATTTTGAGATCTACCGCCCACAGCTGATCCGTACAGCCCAGCAGGAAGGTTTGTCTTTTCCTAATATTGATTTAATCCGGGACCTGACCTTTTCATCGGGCGGTTTCGAGGCCCGGTATGGAGACAAGCTCTCTTCCGTTCTGGATATCAAATACAAGCGCCCTGACTCGCTCCGGGGCTCCGTCAGTCTTAGTATGCTCGGAGCAACAGCCCATATCGAAGGCAGCACTCGCGTAGCTAAAAATGATTACCAGAAGTTTCGTTTCCTGGTGGGGGCCCGATATAAAAATAACCGCTACCTGCTCGGCACGCTGGATAATAAAGGCGAGTACAACCCCAACCACTCTGACATACAGGCTTATTTGACCTACGACCTTTCTCGGGACTGGCAGCTGGGTTTTCTCGGCAACTACAACCGCTCGCAGTACCGTTTTGCGCCTACCGAGCGTAGTACCGCCCTGGGCTTAGTTAACTTTGCGCTGCAGCTGTTTACTGTTTCGGAAGGAGAAGAACTGACTGACCTGACTACTGCCATGGGCGGGCTTTCGCTTACATATATTCCCAGTGGAGTGAAAAATCCATTTTATTTGAAATTCATGGCTTCTGCACAAGGAAGTGATGAGAACGAAAGCACCGATATCATCGGCCACTACAGCCTGCGGCAGATCGAGTCGGGCCTCGGCAGCAATGACTTCGGGGAAGTTCTGGCAGAACTGGGAACCGGCACCCAGCACGAATTCATCCGCAACAGGCTGGATACCCGTGTAACGAACTTCGAACATCGCGGAGGATGGGAGATCCCGCGCAACAATGCCTCCAACCTGGTGACCAGCAGCCACTTCCTTCAGTGGAGTATCAAATATCAGCAAGAAGAAATCGAAGACAATATTAAAGAGTGGGAGCGCCTTGACTCGGCCGGCTATTCTCTGCCTTTCAGCGACGCGGAAGTCTTGCTTTTTGATGTATTAAAAACGCAAAACTCCATTTCTTCCAATCGGTACAGTGCCTTTTTACAAAATACCTTTACCTACCGAAAGGAGGATCAGGTGGAGTGGCGTATTTCGGGCGGGGTCAGAGCCACCTACTGGGATCTCAACGAAGAAATGCTGATCTCTCCGCGTGCGGAGATCATGCTGAAGCCGCTGGCAAGCAGGGCGGATATATCTTTCCGCCTGGCCGGGGGCTTGTATCATCAACCGCCATTTTATAGGGAATTACGCCACCCCGACGGCAGTCTGAATACCGATGTGAAAGCACAAAAATCAGCTCATATAGTGGGAGGTCTGACCTGGGACTTTTACATAGGCAAAAGTAATCCTAAAAAGTTCCGCCTGATCACAGAGGCCTATTATAAAAAACTGTGGGATCGGATTTATTACGATTATGAAAACGTCCGGATCCGGTATTCAGGAGACAACAATGCCACCGGCTACATTACCGGGCTCGACTTGCGCCTGAACGGTGAATTTGTGCCGGGGGCAGAGTCCTGGATCAATTTATCCATCCTGCGGGCAAGGGAAAAACTAGACAATGTCACGCATCTGCGCAGAGAAGTGGGCCAGGAAGAAGCCCAGGAAGTCAGTGATGTGCCCCAACCGACCGACCGGGCCGTCAACTTATCCATCTTTTTCCAGGATTACCTGCCGAAAAATGAGAACTTTAAAATGCATCTGAACTTATCATTGGGGACAGGATTACCTTTCGGACTGAGAGACAATAACGAGGTTTTCCGCAATACCTACCGCTTATCGGCTTATCACCGGGTAGATATTGGCTTTTCCCTGGCCCTTTGGGAACAGAGCCGTCGTGCCGAACGCCCCAACCACTTCCTGGGCTTTACGCGCAGCACCTGGCTCAGCCTTGAGATCTTCAACCTGATGCAGGTCCAGAATCAGGCGGATAATACCTGGATCAAGACGGTTTTCAGTCAGCAATATGCAATTCCTAATTATTTGACTTCCCGGAGGATTAATCTGAGAATGCGGATGGAGTTTTGAGAAATTGTTATTAAGTTAGTGAAGCGGTGACAGCCGCTTCACTAACTTATTATCCTTATGAATAAAAAGAAAAGACTCCTCGGCAAATGGGAAGTATTCTTCCTGATCGTTGCGATCGTCATCATACTCGGTATTCTTTTGCAAAAGGCCGGGGTACCCATTATTTACAAAACGGATAAGACAGAGATAATCGAAGATCCGCATCCAGGCTATTAAAGATGGAATAAATCGCCAATTGGCGATTTATTCCATCTTTAATAACTTTCCAACCCATTGCTTTTCCTCATTACTCATACGAATGTAGTACAGCCCGTTAGGAAAGGCCTGCAAGTCTATTTGCTCAGGCCGGCTCAGCTGACGACTGATCAATAACTGGCCGTGAGTCGAGATCAATTCGAATGTCAAAGGAAAAACAGTCGGTAACCAGCTTTCGATGAATAATCGGTCTCTGGCCGGATTAGGGTATACCTTCAAGTCTTCCGAAGTAAAAACATCCTCCGCATCGCTCAGCATCACGGGGATATTCATCGTTACTGAGCTGCCACAGGTAGCGATCGTCGCGTTCAGTGTTACCGAAAACACCCCTCCCCTGCTAAATGTATGAACCGGATTCTCTTCCTCGCTGGTCGTTCCGTCGCCGAAGTCCCAACGGTAGCCCTCCGCATTTTCAGACCTATTCGTAAAGCGAACCTGGAAGCCGTCGATTTCATAGCTAAAATCGGCTGAAGGGAAGGTCACGATCTCGATCATTTCTTCGATGGTCGTCGTATTCGTTCCCAGCGGTCCACTCACGGTAAGCGTCACCGGATAGGTGCCTACCTGGGTATACAGGATCCGGGGCTCTGCCTCAGTAGAGGTAGCCGGCATACCTCCGGGGAACGACCATTCCATGGAAGCCACATTGCCCGTAGAGCGATCGCGAAACTGCACCAGGTGAGGAGCACAACCGAAGGAGTTGATCGCAATAAATTTAGCCGACAATACTTCCCCGGCTGTTACCTGCCTGCTAAGGGTATCCGATCCGCAATCATTACTCACGATCATTTGCACGGTATACTGCCCTTCTGCGGCATATTGATGAGTCGGGTTGCGTTCCTGGCTGGTGCTGCCGTCGCCAAAAGCCCAGCGTACCTGATTGGCATTGGAGGATTGGTCCTGAAAATTAAAAGTCAGATCATTTTTTTGAGTAGAAAAATTAGCTTGAGGCCTGGTACCCAGGCTAATGGTTTGTGTCAAAACGTCTGATCCAATGTCATTTTCTACGATCATTGTAATAGATAAGTCGCCGCCACTCTGTACCCGGTAAAGCCCATCGATCTCTCCCACTTCCACAACAGGAGGCCCTGAAAATTCATAGGTAACGGTTTTATTGGAGCCGGAAGACTGATCAATCAATAATATTTGTATCGGAGCACATTCGCCATCAATTACGATATCAAAAGCCGCCAGCGGGGCCAGACTTACCGAGACATTCTGTATCGTCGTATCGGATCCGCATTCATTGAATGCAATGAGGCTGACATCATAATCTGCCGCATCCACATAAGTATGATCCGGATTGCGCAAGGTGCTGGTGTTGCCATCTCCAAAATCCCATAGGAATGATTCTCCATTGGATGAAAGATTATTGAAGTTAATCGTCAGGCCATCATCATTGTTAAAAGTAAAATTGGCTGTCGGAGCCGGGTCAATATTCAATTCGACTACCTCTACTGATGTACCAAAACCGAACGGACCAGGCACTTCTAACTTAAAAACCAAGAATTCTTCACTGGTTTCGTAAAGAATGGTTCCTACAGGTTGCTGAATCGTTTCGATCAAGCGGTTGAGATCAGGTCCTTCCCAAATCTCTAGCTTTGTTTCAAACTGATCACTGAAGGGCGGCACAAAATACGGGCTGGTTATTTCCAGCGTGAGCGGTGCACAACCGGAATCAAGTTTTACGAAAAATTCAGCATCAGGAATCCCGTTTATGAATATTTCAGAAAACAAGGTATCCGTACCGCATTCATTTTTGGCGATCATCCCAAAAGAATAGGTACCAGGGCTCATGAAAGTGTAATTAAAAAAGGAGTCGGTAGCAATGGCAGGAAATAACTCTCCTTCAATAATCCAACAGATGGAATCTGCTCTATTAGCCAGGCTTTTTAAATTAAGCGTAAGAAAACCATCGTCCCCTTCCTCAAAATCAGCAACAGGCAGTTCAAACACCTCAATCTCCACCGTTTCCTCCATCGTATCGCGTCCTGCTGCATTGATAGCGATGAGTGTCCATTCGTACCGGCCGCTTTCGGTATAGGTCACAGAAGGTTCCGGATCGGTAGAGCTTGCCGGTATTCCCCCTTCAAAGATCCATTCATAGCTGTCGGCAAACTCAGAGGTGTTGCGAATGTTGATCGACAAGGGCCCACATCCAGCATTGGTATCAAATTCGAAATCGGCTACCGGATTACTATTGACGCTTACCATTTGGGTAAGGGTATCTGCCCCACAGCGATTTTTGGCAATCTGGCTGAACTGATAGGTACCCGGACTATCGAAAACATATTGGGATAAGGGCCCGATGATCTGTTCCACCAGGCCGGTATCCCGTTCAACCAGCCAGCACAGACTGTCTGCATTTTGAGCATTATCCTGTATATTAATTCTTAGTTCATTAGCATCCAGGGAAAAATCAGCTATCGGAGGATCCGCTATTTGAATATCGATCATCTGGCTGGCGGTAGTAGAACCGCCTTCATTAAACACCACCAGGATCACCTCGAAGCTGCCGCTTTCGGTATAAGTGACCACTGGATTTTCTTCGGTTGAGAAGTCGGGGGTTCCATTCTGGAAGGACCAGGCCAGTCGGTCGTAATCGCCCACTGAGGTATTCCGAAAAGTGACCATCACCGGATCGCAACCCTCCGTTTTGTCCACTACAAAATTAGCCCCGGGCGGAGCTTCCACCTGCACCATAGCTGTTAAAGTATCACTACCGCAAGGATTAGAAGCGATGAGTTGAACATCATAAACGCCCGTTTCGGGAAAGGTATGGCTGGGCTCTGTTTCGGTACTGGTAGCCCCACCATCACCAAAATCCCAGATAAAGTTATCCGCATTAAGCGATAAGTTATCGAAGCTCACATCCAGTCCGCTTGCTATAAATTCAAAATCGGCTATAGGCTTTGGGGTAATCACTACATTAATCGAGTGAATGAAGGTATCCGCCACCCCATTGATATCCGCCACGATCAAACGGGCCTGATAGTTGCCTGCCATTGCATAGCTGACCACCGGATTTTCTTCCATAGACGCTGCCGGGCTTCCTCCCATAAAAGACCATTGAAAACTCACTGCATCCGAGGAAGATTCATTCATAAAACGCACAGTCACCGGATTACATCCTGTGGTATCAGCATAAGAAAAAGCAGCGGTCGGGCCGGCGGCTCCCCGAATAGGAACGATTTGAGTCAGCGAGTCAACTCCACAGGCATTGCGCACCCTGACCTTCACTTCATAACTTCCGTTCTGTGTATAAGTGTGTGTAGGTGTGGGTTGATCGGAGGTGTTCCCATCACCGAAATCCCAAAAATATTCCAGTGCATTACTCGGAGTAATGCTGTTGACCGTCAGCATAAGTTGATTAACAGAAATATTGAAGTTCACATTAGGCAACTGACCTTCCTCCAGCTGAATGGTTTCGGAGGTCAGTTGCCCGCCGCAGCCATTATCGATTTGCAGGCGGAAGGAAGCATTGAGTACATCTGCACTAGCTTCGGTTATACTCAGGATGGCCGTTTGAGTTCCGCTGAAGATGGCATCATTACTCAGATTTTCAAATCCGGCACCCCGGTTAATTTGCCATTGGAAGCTCAAATTGCTTCCCTGCGTTTCTACCTCCAGCAGGACAGGATTACCTACACATGCCTGCACGAGGGTCGG
>JAUIKE010000224.1 GCA_030430845.1 Bacteroidia bacterium
GTGCAAATTGCGATGAAGCGTCTAAAGTTCAAGGTTTATGTTGGGCCTTTGGCCCATGCGTTCCTTGAAGCCACCTCCTTTGGGGGTGGTAGTTCACTTATACCCCTTACTAATATTACTATTCAATGCACGCCACTATGGCAACTTGAATTACTTCTAAAATGAGATTTTGACGGATTTATTGTCCTGTCTCTGACAATCAACCAGGGTTGGAATATGTATGTTTGCCCCAAATCTTACATCAAAATCAACAAAATGAAATCGATACACCCGATTGTCTTAGGAATCCTTCTTCTTACTTTTTCAAACTGCTCGAACGGAACAGAACAGCCTGCCGATGATATTGCGGATGTCTCATCGGAACAGCTTTTGCCGGAAGTTACTTCTTTGCCTATCGTAGAGGCATTGGAATCAGCTCATAAGGTGGATATATTCAAACAGAAAAAAGCGGTTAGCTTTGACATCGAACTATATTTCGGCGGCAGTAAGCGCCTGGATGGGACCATCATTTCCACCACCGGCTCTGACGGGATCAGGATAGAAAGAGAAGATGGATCTATTTTGGGCTATGATGGCGAAAAAGTGTGGCTGTCACCGGCTTCTGCCGAAGAAGGGGGCGCTCGTTTTGCCGTCTTCACCTGGCAATACTTTTTCATGGCTCCTTTCAAGTTCAGTGATCCGGGTACCAACTGGGAGGACCTGGGAGACAAACCGCTGGACGGAGCCCCTCATGCGACGGCTAAGCTGACTTTCGATACAGGTACCGGTGATGCTCCTGACGATTGGTATGTGGCTTACAAGGATAAAGAGACGGATCTGCTGGATGCCCTGGCTTATATTGTCACCTTCAGGGCTTCTCAGGAAAAAGCGGAGGAAGAACCTCATGCCATTAGTTACCATAATTACGAAGAAGTGGATGGCATTCCCATTGCCAAAGAGTGGAAGTTCTGGTTGTGGACGGATGAGAAAGGTATTTCTGATCAGTTGGGAGAAGCAAGCATTAGTAATGTGAAGTTTGTGGAGGTGGAAGAAGGGTACTTTACAGCTCCCAAAGATAGTAAGGAAGTGGGGAGGTAAGCCCGAAGATTGGAGTAATTTGATTAAGATCTTTTCTTAGCACGCAGATGCCGCAAATTTCGCAAATGATTTATCTGCGGAATCAGCGAAATCTGCGTGCCAAAAAGAAGATCTCCAACTCAACGAAAACTCCTTACCTTCCCATATGCACCAATAAAACAGAAATATCCGACGGCGAAATCCCACTGATCCTGCTCGCCTGCCCGATCGTCCTCGGTTTCAGACGGGACAATTTCTCCCGGGCCTCCGCTGAGAGCGAGACCAACTGATGATAGTCGAAGTTCTCATGCAGGCGCACCTCCTCCAGTCGATTCATTTTGTCCACCATTTCCTGTTCTTTCTGGATATAGCCCTCATACTTCATATTGATCTCAGCCAGGTCGATGAATTCATTCGGGTACTGGCTCAAAAATTGATTGAGTTCAGGCAATACATCCCTTAGTAAACGCATATTCACATTGGGGCGCAGCAGGATACCGTGCAGTTTGACCTTTTGCTTGAGCTGTGAACTGCCCAATTGTTCCAGAAAGCCATTTAGCTGATCTGGGCTGACGCTGGTTTTTCTGAAATAACGGTCGATGGCTTCTGCAGCCTCTATTTTCTGAGTGGTTCTTTCCATGCGCTCCTCCATATTGCGTATGCCCAGCTTATGAGCCAGTGGCGTCAGGCGGATATCGGCATTATCCTGGCGGAGCAAGATACGATATTCTGCTCGGGAAGTAAACATACGGTAAGGCTCTTTGGTACCTTTATTGATCAGATCATCGATCAAAACACCGATGTACGCTTCCGATCTTTTCAGGATAAAGGGCTCTTCCTCATTCAGGTTCAGATGAGCATTGATTCCCGCAATCATTCCCTGACAGGCCGCTTCCTCGTAGCCGGTCGTGCCGTTAATTTGTCCGGCAAAAAAGAGGTTGTTCACTAAACGTGTTTCCAGACTGGCTTTGAGTTGAGTTGGTGGAAAATAGTCGTACTCAATCGCATAGCCCGGTCGGAACATTTTGGCGTTTTCAAAACCGGGGATTCTGCGCAATGCTTTATACTGCACATCTTCCGGCAAAGAAGAAGAAAAGCCGTTGACGTAGATCTCCACAGTGTCTCTCCCTTCCGGTTCTACAAACAGCTGATGGCGATCTCTCTGAGCAAACCGGTCGATCTTGTCTTCAATAGACGGACAATATCTCGGCCCTTGCCCGCGGATACGCCCATTAAACATAGGCGAGCGATCAAAGCCCGTTTTGAGGATGTCGTGAACTTCCTGATTCGTATAGGCGATGTGACAGGGCATCTGGTTCTCCAGCTTAGGTGTATCGGTATAAGAAAACTTGCCAGGCTCTTCATCGCCGGGTTGAGTTTCCATCCGGTCCCAGTCGAGACTGCGACCATCTATACGAGGCGGTGTCCCGGTTTTCATACGGCCTGCTTCGAAGCCCAGTTCGATGAGTTGTTCGGTAATACCTTTGGCAGCCCGTTCGCCGGCCCGGCCCCCGCCGAATTGTTTTTCGCCGATGTGGATGAGGCCGTTCAGGAAGGTACCGTTGGTCAGTACAACTGCTTTAGCCGGTATTTCGAGGCCCATGCCGGTGCGTACCCCCACGGCGCGCCCGTCTTTCACCACAATTCCGGTCACCATTTCTTGCCAGAAGTCGATATTGGGATGTGCTTCCAGCATATTTCTCCACTTGCGAGCAAAGAGGTTGCGGTCGCTCTGCGCGCGCGGGCTCCACATGGCGGGTCCTTTCGACTTGTTCAGCATGCGGAACTGCACCATCGTATGATCGGTCACGATCCCGGAATAGCCGCCCAGGGCATCGATCTCGCGCACGATCTGTCCTTTGGCCACCCCGCCCATGGCTGGGTTGCAAGACATTTGGGCGATGGTCTGCATGTTCATCGTTGCCAGCATCACTTTCGAGCCGAGGTTGGCTGCGGCGACGGCCGCTTCACAGCCCGAATGGCCCGCTCCTACCACTATCACATCATATGTTGGGAACATATTTTTTCTTCTTTTTAATTTAGAGTGCAAATATACAGAATATAACAACTTGGTGAGTGGGGAGAAAGTTTAGAATTAAAGAGGTAGAAGTCTTCTGCTTGTTGATTGTCTGAACCGCGGATTTCCGCAGATTCAGCGGACTACGCGGAAAAGATTTTGGCCGAGCGGCCAAAATCATTCGGTGAAACCTGCTGAATCCGTAAAAATCCGCGGTTCCACACCTACACGTAAGGCCAAGTACTAGCCAAGCTCCTCAAATTGACCGTAACTCAAAGCTCAAATCCTCATCCCAAAGCTTTTCAAAGTCTTTCAAATTTGCTGTCAAAAGGATATCGACTTTCCCCTTGATAGCAGCCTGGAGGTGCAAAGCATCGTAGATGATGCCGCTGCTGAGTCCTAAACGACCACAACGTAGCAAGGCTTGTTCGTAATCGCTTTTGTTCAGGTCGATGCTCGTTACACTTTTTCCCAATTTAATAATGGTATCAGCGGCTACTTTCGGATGGATTTTATCTCCACGAAGAAAACGAGTGAGGTTGGCAAACAATTCTGCGTACACATGCATGGTGAGGCAAAGGATTTCCCCTTCTTTGATGGCCAACTCAAAAGCTTTTTTGCAGATTAGATGATTGGGATGGGCAGTATGCAAAGCCGGGAATAGAACCGAGGTGTCAAAATAACTCCGCATTACAGTCCCATTTTACGGTTGAGGTATTCTTCCCGGCTTTCTTTAATGAATTCGACCGTATCAAACGGCTCATCTGTAGGCGGGCCGTTTTGAATGATCGGCAGGCCAAAATCGGTGAGCTTAACGTCCATGGAAGAGGGCTCGGCAGGTAAACGCAGATCCAGTTTCCTGGAGGTCTGGTCCGTCACGAGCTCCAATACCTGTCCAGGCTTTAAGCCCAGCATCTCCCGAATTTTTTTGGGAATGAGTATTCTTCCGAATTTATCAATGGTGACTTCCATAATAAATGCTTTTGCCAAAAATACAGATTTTTTGGCAAAAAAGTTCCGTTTTTTACTTTCCCAACACACTCTCCACCTCCAATCTCCCCACCACTTCATTCTTCAATACATCTCCACTCCGCAAAATCCGGATGCTGGAATAGCCCTTTGGTGAAGGCTCGCGATACTGCTCCAACTGATGATCCTGGAGGTTGACGATCCAGACCTCGGGGATGCCGGCCTCGGCATAGAGCGGGAGTTTTACTTTTTGATCTTTTTCGAGTGAGGAATCGGCGACTTCAATGAGAAGAACAGCATCTTTGGGCGTGGGGTGAGCATCAACATAATAATCCTTTCTGAAATGCAAAACCATCAGATCAGGTTCGGGCTCTGAGTTTTTATCAATTTGGATTGGATTCTGGACATTTAATAAATATTGATCTGTAAGGACCGTCGACAATAATTTAATCAATTTGGCTATGACGCCTGCATGGTTACTTTTACTGGGACTCATATCAACGATTTTTCCATAAATTAACTCAATCCGCTGTCCTTCAAACAGGCCGGCCTCCGCCATCCGGTGATATTCTTCGACGGTGAAGAGGTGAAGAGGAAGTACTGTATCTGTTGTTATGGTGGTGGTCATTACTTAGTCTTTACTTTCCTGTGTTAATTGGAATGATAAGATAATGGAAAGTTTTTTGCTTGTCAATAAGGAGAGGTGACTTCTGCTCGGTCATTGTCTGAACCACGGATTTTCACGGATTGGACTGATTTCGCTGAAGGATTTTTGCCGGAGGGCAAAATCTATTTCGGTTCGTGGGCTGACGAAATGGACTACATCGTCTACGATGTCCGGTTTTCAGTGTTTTACGCTGAAAAAATAGTGTGGTAACAGCCTAAAGTCGGTTAACCGGACATCCTGAAGGATATAGTCCATTTTGGGCGGTTTTCTTACACTAAGGAAGATGGTTAGGAACAGAAGCATCAAAACAAATACGCATCACAGGCCCATTTTTCGGTTAAGATACTCCTCAAGCGTTTCCCCGTGTCCCCAGCGTCTCCAATGTCAAAAAAAGTTAATTCAATTCTCAGTGTCCCCAGCGTTCCCAATGTCAAAAAAAGTTAATTCAATTCTCAGTGTCCCCAGCGTTCCCAGTGTCAAAAAAAGTTAATTCAATTCCCAGTGTCCCCAGTGTTCCCAGTGTCAAAAAAAGTTAATTCAATTCCCAGTGTCCCCAGTGTCCCCAGTGTCAAAAAAAGTTAATTCAATTCCCAGTGTCCCCAGTGTTCCCAGTGTCAAAAAAAGTTAATTCAATTCTCAGTGTCCCCAGCGTCCCCAGTGTCAAAAAAGCTTGATCCCTTAACCGTCTTCCGCTCTTTCGTCGCATCGTAAAAGCGTGTCGTCGGATAAGCGAATTGGATATCTCCGTGCTTTGCAAACTCGGTCAGGATCTCCTCTACGGCCACTTGCTCAGAGCCGCGGCGGTTTTTGGGGTGGCAGAGGTAACGCAGGGTGAGCGAAATGCCATTGGGCTTCAGCCCGGTGTACACGGTCGGATCCAGTTTTTTGTAGGTCACATGAAAATTTTTCAGTCCCTTTTCGAGCTCCGGCTGGATCTGCTCTGGAGTGGCTTTTAGTTTGATCTCCTCTATTTCGAGCAGGATCTTTTTGGCTTTTTTCCAGTTGGATTCAAAAGTGATCAGGATGGGGATCTCATTCCAGATGTAATTCATCGCCTGATTGTAGTTGACCACAGGCCGGGTGAATAGGAGCCCATTGGGGATGTGGACAATACGCCCGGTGCTTTGATCGGCCGCTACCCAATTCTTGATTTCCAGCATGGTGAATTCAAAGAAGCCGATGTCGATGATGTCTCCTTCCGTTTCTCCAATTTGAACCCGATCACCCATTACAAATGGCTTTTTTAGTACAATATAGACCCAGGCAAATAGATTGGAGATTGGATCTTTTAAGGCAACAGCCAAACCAGCCGAGAGCAATCCCAAAAAGGTACCCATGGATTGCAAAGCCGTGAACCAGATAGGCGTGGCAAAAAGTACAAAAAGAATGTAGTTGGTATAGGTCAGACTTTTCGTCCAGGTATATCTCGTTTTTACATCCTTTATATTGCGCAAGACAAAATGCAATATCAGCCGTCGGGCAATGAATAGAATCAGTGCGAGGGCAATGGTGGCTATAATCTTGTTTTGCAGCGAATGACTCAGGCCTAGTGAGTCATAGATCCAGTCACTCCAGTTTTCCATTTTATGGGTTTTGAGTTTTGGGTTTTGGGTTCAGGGTCATTTTAAGGAGTTAATTAGTTTATAGAGCATCCTTTGAATTTGATCACTTTTTTGGCTTAATTCTTTCGCCTTGGTATCTGAAAGAAATCTAATCGGTTGGCGATTAGTAATTGAGTTTCCAATTCACAGGCGGAACCTTTTGCGAAATTTAAGAAGTTTAAGAAAAACCCCTTAGAATTTCTACCAGAACCTTCCGCAATATTTGAAGGAATGGATATTGAGGCTCGCCTCATTTGGGACACTAATCCAAACTTTTCCTCCTTTGGGAATTCCTTTGTGATCAGATAAATCTCTTCTACCAAATCCATGGCTGAACCCAAAACTCAAAACCCTGAACTCAACCAATACACCGCCACCCCAGCAAAATACCCTATCACCGCCAGCCAGCTAATTTTTTTCATATACCATAAAAAATCGATTCGTAGTATCCCCATAATCGCTACACCGGCTGCAGAACCGATGATGAGCGCACTACCTCCTGTACCTGCACAATAGGCCAGTAACTCCCAGAAAATATGATCCTGCGGATACACACTCATCGGGTACATGCCCATGGCTCCGGCCACAAGCGGCACATTATCCACAATCGAAGATAATAAACCGATCAGAATATTGATCACATAAATATTGCCAAAAGTTTCTTCTAGTAAGGTGGCTAATTGCTCTAAATGCCCGGCCGTCTGCAGACTGGCAACCGCCAACAATATCCCCAGGAAAAACAAAACACTAGGCGTATCTATCTTCCTGATCACATGGCCGACCGATAAGCCGTCCTTGTGCACCTCTGTTTTATTGCGGTGCAAAAGCTCGGTGGTCACCCAAAGTACGCCCAAACTCAACAACATGCCCATGAAGGGCGGAAGATGGGTGAGGTTTTTAAAAACAGGTACGAATAATAAGCCCCCTACACCCATCCAGAAGATCAGCTTTTTTTCAAAGCCAGAAACTTTGTTAGTGTGCCCAGCTTCTGAGTCTTCACTTGCCGGACTCTCAATTTCTCCCCGGGTTGTGAAACTCAGGATCAATAAAGGGGTGAGCAGGCAGACGACGCTGGGAAGGAATACCTTCACCACAATGTTCGCAGCCGTTACCTGTCCGCCTATCCACAACATGATGGTGGTGACATCACCGATGGGCGACCAGGCCCCGCCCGCATTGGCCGCTATGACGATCATCCCGGCAAAAAACCAAAGCTCTTCTTTTTTGGCGATCAGCTTTCGAAGCAGGGCAGCCATCACAATAGAGGTGGTGAGGTTGTCTAGTATGGCGGAGAAAAAGAAGGTCGTAATGCAAAGGATCCACAGCAGCCGAACCCTGTTTTTGGTAGTGATCTTCTCCGTGACCACCTCAAAACCGCCATGCACATCCACCAACTCGACTATAGTCATGGCGCCCATGAGGAAAAACAGGATCTCTGCAATTTCTCCGACGTGGAGTAGTAGGGATTCCTCCAGAAAATGCTCTTCGGCATGGGATGGAAGCAGTACTTCCTGTCCGATAATTAAAAGGGTCCAGCAAATAACGCCGGTCAGGATAGCGGGAGCGGCTTTATCAATTTTCAAGGGGTGTTCCAGGGCAATCATCAAATACCCAATTACAAAAACGAGGATCATTAAAAAGTACATAAGTGATAGTTGTTGTTATGGTATGCGGCTTGAAAAGGGGCGAGTGGCCCGATTTTTCTAAAAAGTTTATTTGAAATTCAGTTTGGTATCGGTCTGTGACCGGATAAAGGCCACAGACCGACTATTTATGTTGCTTTTACACCAGATTGGTTACCAGCGTGATGAAGCCGGTAAGTAAGGCTAAAACCATGACGCCCATCAGGAAGTAGAAAGCAAGTTTATTATTATCTAATTTCATAATCTTTAGATTGAATCTTTTAAAAAACCGCTCATCGGCTCATTTTCTTTCTGATGAAACTGATGATCAGAAACAGAGCTAAGGCGGTATAAGCAATACCTGATATCATGTTGATTTGATTTTCTGAATTGTAAAATTGATTTACCGAAAACGGAATAGGTCTTTCGCAGCGTAAAAAGCAGTAGAAAAAAAAATGTGCGGAACCTCTTCCGAGTCGGTCAGAAAATGAAATTAGGAGTGATCATAAAACAGAAGGGACTGGAAGAGCAGGTATAAGGGACATGAGCAGCCCTCTGTGCTTTGGGTAGCCACCAGCCCGGTTGATTGGAAAAAGGAAAAAAAATCGCTGCGATTAAATCGATGTGCAGAACTTAGACTTGGAAAGTCGGGGAGCTTTTCGCTCCATTCGTGCAGGTTCTCACCTTCTCCGAGGCCACCCTCTTCCAGAGAATAGAGAAAGTTTTTCTTACCTGGCAAAGCTTCACCAGCTAGAATAGGGCTCATGGCCATTCCAGTCAGGTAGAGGATCAAAAAGAAAAGGAGGCGCTTCTGCATACCAGATATTATATAAAGGCCATAAATTCCGCCTTTTTGTACAGACTTACAATATGCGAAGGTAAATTAACAAAAAATAAAGATTCTCCTCTCATAATTCAATACCTTTACAAAATCGACGTTTTCCATAAAAAACAACTACTTTTTACACCATGCGGCAATTATTAGAAACCGAACAGAAAGCATTGGAGATAAATCTGGATGACAGTATTTACGGCACTTTTGCAGAGATCGGAGCGGGACAGGAAGTGGCGCGATACTTCTTTCAGGTGGGAGCAGCAGCCGGAACGATCGCCAAGACCATGTCCGCTTACGATAAAGTCTATTCCGACCAGATCTACGGCCGGGAGGCCAGTGGGCGGTATGTTTGTGAATCCCGAGTGTACAAAATGCTCGATCACGAGTATAACCTGATGGATACCCGCCTACAGAATCAACGCCCCAATGCCAACTTTTTCGTTTTTGCAGATACCGTCTCAGCCATCAATTTCCAACGCACCATTCAGGGCAACGGCTGGCTGGGTATCCGCTTCCAGCTCAAACCGGACGCAGAGCCTAATGACCTTGTCCTGCACGTCCAAATGCTCGATAACGACAATCAGGTCCAGCAACAAGCCATCGGCATACTGGGCGTCAACCTGATCTATGCCGTTTACCGCTTTCACGATCAGCCGGAGGTAATGATCCAGTCCTTGCTGGATAGCCTGCACGGGCGGGTGAAAATCGATATGATCCGCCTGACAGGGCCTGATTTTGAGCACTTCGACAACCGGCTCTTGTCGTTGTACCTGGTGAAAAATGGTTTGACGGATGTGACTATGTTTGACCCTGAAGGACAAACCATCCACGCTTCGGAGTTTTTGTACAGAAAAAATGTGATGGTGGTCAGAGGTAGTTTCCGCCCACCCACGCTCGTGAACCTGGATATGATCCGCTCCGGCTTCCAACAATTCATTAACGAGGAGGGGATTGAACCTGAGAAATCTCATCTGCTGACCGAGATCACGCTTGATAATTTAAAAGCAGATGGTGAGGTTGATGAAAAAGACTTTTTGGACCGGGCTGACTTGCTCCGGGAACTGGGCCAGTATGTGATCATCTCGAATTGTGAACAGCACCAGAAATTGATCCGTTACCTCGCTAAGTACAAAGTTCAGAAGCTGGGCCTCGTCCTTGGAGTACAATTCCTGCTGGAACTGATCAACGACAAGTATTACCAAAATATGGACGGCCGCCTGCTGGCTGCCTTCGGAGAACTTTTTACCCGGAATGTGAAAATTTATACTTACCCTGCTTTACAGGAAGGCAGCGAAGAATTGATGACCGCCCAGAACATGCCCCTGCCGGAAGGTGTTTCTTTTTTACTACAACACTTGCTCAACAGTGGTCAGATCGTTGATATCAAAGGCTTTAACCCCGATATCCTCCACATTTTTTCCAAACAAGTGCTCCAAATGCTGAAAGAGGGAGATAAAGAATGGGAAGAAATGGTACCAAAAAAGGTGGCGATCATGATCAAGGATAATTTCTTGTTCGGCTATCCTTGTGAGCGAATGGAGTTTGATTATTAGGAAGGGCGAATTAGAAGGACGAGGGGCGAATGGGAAGGGAAAAGATTACGAAGCCCGGAATGCAATGGAGGGATTCGTAAGCTTCAGCTTAGACACTCCGGAACCCCGGAAAAACAAAAAAACAACTATGAAAATCAAATCCACTTTTTTAATACTATCAACCTTACTAAGCCTGGCCTGTCAGCCTCAAAATAACCGGCAGGAGCAGACGAATGGAGAAGAGGAAAAAGAAGCACAACTGCTCGTCGATAATGAGCAGGAGACCCTGCTGGCCATGCGGGCCCTGGCCGATGAATTTTCCATAGAATACCTGATGGGGCAGTTCGACCCGGCGGAACATCCGGATTTTACGTTGATCAATTCCCAACATGCTAACCGGGAGGGGATGTATTTAAGGAAAGATACCTATGAGGCTTTTCAAAAAATGTACGAGGCAGCCTTAAAGGATTCCGTCCAATTGATCATCATCTCGGCTACCCGTAATTTTTATTCCCAAAAAGGAATATGGGAAGCAAAATGGACCGGACAGCGCAAAGTGGAGGATGGGAAAGATGCTTCTAAGGCATTCCCCAATCCAAAGGAAAGAGCACTGAAAATTTTGGAATACAGTTCCATGCCCAGCACTTCTCGCCATCATTGGGGCACTGATATAGACCTGAACTCCCTGAACAATAGTTTTTTTGAAAAAGGAAAGGGACTCAAAATCTACAACTGGCTCCTGGAACATGCGGCCGAATTCGGTTTTTGCCAACCTTACACCGAAAAAGATGCAGGCCGCCCTTTTGGCTATAATGAGGAAAAATGGCACTGGTCATACATGCCCGTCTCTCAACCGCTGACCTACAAGGCCGTCAAGGAACTAAGGGATGATATGATCACCGGCTTTATGGGCTCGGAAGTGGCCGCGGAAATTGGAGTGGTGGAGAAGTATGTGTTAGGAATTAACCCAAAATGTAAATAAGCTTAAGGGGATGCCGGCTCAGCCTGCATCCCCTTAAGCTTATTTACATTTACGCCAAATACTTCCCTACAATAGGCATTCTCCTGCCCATTCCAAAGGATTTATCGGATACCCTCAGCACCGGAGCCGTTTGGTATCGCTTAAACTCATTAATATTCACCAACCTGAGCACCCTTCTGACCAATTTTTCATCGAACCCTTTTTCGATCAGGTCCGCCGGACTCTGCCTTTTCTCAATATACTGAAACAGGATCTCGTCCAGAATTTCGTAGTCGGGCAAGCTGTCTGAATCCTTCTGGTCGGGACGAAGCTCGGCTGAAGGTGGCTTGGTGATGATGTGCTCAGGGATAACCTCCTCGTCTTTATTCATGAAGCGGGCCAGCTCGTAAACCTCCATTTTGTATAAATCGCCGATAACCGACAGGCCTCCGCACATATCTCCATAAAGCGTACCGTAACCAACGGCCATTTCACTTTTATTAGAGGTATTGAGCAAAATATTGCCAAACTTATTCGAAAAGGCCATCAGTAACATCCCTCTAATACGAGCCTGTATATTCTCTTCGGCTATGTTAAACGGATAGGCCCAGAAATGTGGCTTCAGCGCTGCCTCGTACGATTCATAGATCTCTTCAATGGGGATGATGTCGTACTGAATACCAAGATTTTGGGCCAGCTTACGCGCATCATTGACCGAGTGGTCAGAAGAAAACTGAGAGGGCATCAGGATCACACGTACATTATCTTTTCCTAAAGCTCGCTGAGCCAGAACGGCCACAACGGCCGAATCAATCCCTCCGGAAAGCCCCAGAATGGTTTTTTTGAAGCCTAGTTTCCCAAAGTAGTCCTTTATGCCCAGTACCAGGGCATCGTGGATGAGTTGGATCTTGTTTTTTTCTTGCTGATGTTCTTCCGGTTTGCCCTTCATGACATCGTCCAGTTCGTAGGTCCGGATACATTCTTCAAAATAGGGGAGTTCTTCATAGATCTTCGCATCGGGCGACATCACCAGGGAGCCCCCGTCAAAAATGATCTCGGTTTGTGCGCCTGCATGATTAACGTAGAACATAGGCATCTTGTAGCGCTCTACATTTGCTTTGACTACCCTGATGCGGTCCTCGGCCTGGTCGTAGGAAAAGGGAGAAGCGGATAAATTGAGGATAAAATCCGGTTTTTGCGGCATCATTTCATCCAGTGGGCAAATGGTGTACAAGGGGTTTTCATTGCCTAGGTTCCAGATATCCTCGCAGATACTCAAGGCAATTCGTTTGCCTTTGTACTCAACTACCTTGAATTCACTGGCCGGCTCGAAGTAGCGGTATTCGTCAAAAATATCGTAGGTGGGAAGGAGCGTTTTGTGCTGCACTTGTTGGATTTTCCCATCCGCCAGGAAAAAAGCAGAGTTGTAATGATCTTTTCCTTCAATGACGGGATTGTGGCTGGGGGAACCTACTACAATGGCTATATCCTGTGCTGCTTCGGCCAGCTTATTGACCGTGTCTTCACTCAATTCAATAAAATCATCAAATTCGAGGAAATCGCGTGGGGGATAGCCGCAGGTAGCCAGTTCG
>JAUIKE010000225.1 GCA_030430845.1 Bacteroidia bacterium
GTCTTCGGAACAGCCCAGGGCCGGGAGCTGCTATGAGGAGTGAGGAAGGGAAAGCAGGTAGGATGACAGCTCTGAGTTTCGAAAGAGCTGGCGACCTACCTGCAACCGACTGAGCGACGAATACCTTATTTCCTGTGTCATTAATCTACAACTAGTACAGGAAGTTCAAGAATTTCTTCTCTCTGTTTTCCATCATTGAGATTAGTAAAAATAACTTTTAGTTCAGCTATTTTTTCCCCTGGAGTTTCATAGACATGCTGTAATGTATAGACACCTTGAAAAGGATATGCTCCTAAACTATCCCAGTCCCCATTATTTTTTTCAAATACCTTAATCTTGGATTTGGGCAAAGTACCCAAATATACTTTCCTGATTACATTTTCATTTACTTTAAATGTTTCTTTGAAAGTCGCATACCACATTGGAATATTTCCTTCCTTTATGGAATCTCCCCCATTTTCATTATAAATGATTTTATATATACACTCTTGATTAGTATTAAAAAAAGCATAGCCATACAACTTACCACTTTCTTCATATTCGTAAAAGTCACCTATTAAATGGTCATTAATATAGAACGTCTCAATCTCAATTAACCCTGAAGGATAGAACTTTCTATATCTTCCAAATAACTTATCTTTCCTGTAGTTGCAAATGATGTATTCATTACCCTTATCAAAGTAATTAACAAGGCGTCCACTTCGTATTGTATCTTGCAATTCTTGAAACTTTTTTAGCTGTCCTTTTTTATTAAACTCAATCACATAACCTTTTTTCAGGCTATCATTGCTGAAAACAGTTTTCTTGGCTAGCCGCTTGGTATTACCAAAGTATTCATATCTATAAATACTGTCATTAATAATTGTTTCTACAGTGTTTTGTGAAGAATCTTTGGTAGAAGTACGGTTACACCCATAAAAAATAAGTATCAGAAGAAAAATAAGTAGCAAAAGAATATTATCCACCACCATTTCGAGGTGCAGCTTTCTCTCTCCCGCTTCTGTCTTCTGTAGTTCCATCATAATAGTAAATTATTGAATCTGCTTGCCAATCTTTGAGGCGCCTAAATGTTTTCCCATTCCTATCAATATTAATATAATTATAATCACTCTTAGTAACAATTGTATCAATTGCTTGTCGCCCTTTCACTAAAGAATCATCAACCGGAGAACCCGTATCTGACGGAGCTTGATCTGACGGATTCTCTGCTTCATCTCTTAATGCACTTCCCATTGCTTTTCCCTCTTCAAGCGGCCTTCCTGTATTCCGCTCAAATCCATTAGGTCCACCTAGTTTTTCATTATGTCTAAAACTTCCTCTTGGAAACTTATAATACAAAACATTGAATATCTCTTCAAGTTGGGCAAAATCAAGAGTGCCAATTGGCTTTCCATCTCTTTCAAAATTATTTCCACCTGTTCCTGATCCCCACACCATTATTCCAGGAAAATCTTTCCTGTTCATAGTGAAACCGTATATATCACTGAAACTTTTTTCATAAACTAAAAACACTGCATCATATTCGCCCTCATCACTATATGGCCTTGATTTTCGTTGAAAAACTAACAATGTTCCTGTTCCATAAATTCCATGCTCTTTACCTGGATTAAGAGTTGACCAACTTACCGTTTCAAGTTCAATAAGGAGACCTTGTGACTTTAAAGCATTTCTACCCAACCAATGATCAATTCCAAATTCAGAGGCATTAACTGGTAATACAAAAAACTGTACTTCAGCTTCCAAACCCTCTAGCTCAACCGCATGAATCACCATATTTTCAGAAAAGTCATACGGACTATTCCACGGATAATCCGGCGCAAGCGGATCAATCGAAAGAAAACGTCCTATCCGTGGATCGTGAACTCGGTACTTATATGATACTGCTCCATCGTAGAACTCTTGATCCTGTTCCTGCCCTTGGAAGCCGTATCGATAGTCCTGGTTTTGCTGCCAAGACCGCCCGCTCATCATCATACCAAAGGGGTAGTAGTCCTGCACCGAAACCAAATCCGCCACATAATACAAAGGATTCCCAAATTGCAGTTTCCGATCCCTCACTACCGCCAGCACATTTCCCAAGTGATTTTTGAGTTCATACTGTTTCAAACCACGTCCTAGCGTGAACCCTGGGAAAGTGTCATCAGGTTGATAGACCGCAGGTATAGGCAAAGGAAAGGGGCCCGCATTGAACGCGTAAGGCACAAAATAACCATCCTTATCAAAAGCAGTTGTAGGGGTAAGGGTAAAAGAGCCAGCTTTTAGCACCTTGTCGCTGGTCAGCATCCCCAGGCGATCGCTGCCATAAATATGATGCTCCTTCAGGCGGAAGAGTTCGAGATAATTATCTCCATTTCGAGGCGGCCAGGTAGTAGGCCAGTTTTCGGGACCATTTTTCCAGGAAGAATCTTTGTCTGACATAAAGCTTCGCTCATAGACAGCCATGACATTCCCACTTGCATCTCTTACATAGTATTGATACACCCAATCATCCTCTGTCCCATTGTGCTTGACTATCTTGGCGATACGATTACCCCCCGCATCATAGCGAAATTCGAGATCGGGCTTACCGCTTGCATCATCAAAGATGATTTCACGGATTTTGCCGTTGTGGTCCCAATAGATGGTATCTATTTCTCCCTGATTGTCTTTGACCAGGTTGCCGATGGGATCATACTGATAATTTCCCTGGCTTTGGTTATCCAAATCGTCTCCAAAGCTACCCTGTGGGTCTAATACATACTCCAGCTGGTTCTTACCCTGGTAGTATTTGTAGCTAAAGTCATCGATCAGACCCGAAGCTGAGGTTCGGGTTAGGCCCAGAAGATTGCCATCAGCATCATAGCTGTAGGTGGCAGCATAATCGCCTTGTGGGGAAGGTTCATCCCACTGGTTAATGGGAATCAGGCTGCTGCCTTCAACCCGGCTATTCATGCTTTTGATTCGATTGAGCTGATCGTAGGTATAGATCGTTGCCTGTATAGGCATGTAATTGCCAGTGACATTGCCATCAGCCAGCATGGTGGTCATGTATTTGATATTGCCATTGAAGAGGTCAATCGCTCCCAGGTTTTGGGTATTCGTAGGTTCGAAACCATCAATCGTTCCCTGTAGGCCAGAGATATCCTGATAATCGCCATCGTAATAACCCAGGGTATATCCATAAGCATCGCGGGCGAAGTTGCTGTGAGCGGGGGTATTACTATCCCCATCCTTTCCGATATCACGTGTAGGATTTGGGGTAACAGCATTTACCCCTTTGAGCCAGCCGTGAATGTTGTAGGCCATATCCTGGCCCTGTACTTTCCAGCGGCCATATTCAATGCGGCCCAGCGGGCCATGATCGTAGTAACGATAGACTGCATCAGGGTCTATATTGACGCCGTCAGGCGTGGTGGCAACTTCCTTGATACGGCCATCTGTATCGTATTCATAGAAATGGATGAACTGGTCTGGCTGACCTTCCTGATAATATACAGCTTTGGTCTGTCCGTTGAGCAGGTCGTATTCGTAGCGGATAATTTTGAAATTTTCGTCTATTCCAAAGAGGTCATTAAACTCCTGTATGACATACTCCGCATTCCCCCGCATATCATAGGAGAAGTGGGTGGCATGGGTGTAGTACTTATCTTCGAGATCACGATAAACGATTGAGGCAATTCGATTTCGCAGGTTTTTCTGTCCGCCCGGAATCAGGTTGCTCACGTTGGGATTTGTACCCTGGTCATAGTATGTGTTGACAATTTCCCTATAAAGCAAGGCATTGGACAACAGACTTTCATAAATAGTATAGTCGATCTGGGTCAGAGGGGTGGGCTGAGTAGCAAGTACTATCTCTCCACTTTCCACTGCACGCCCCAATTTATCATATTTGAGGTAGGTGTACCAAAGTTCATCGGGATTGCTTCTTTGGCGGTCATCCTGACTGAGGATGGTGCGGCCCAATTCATCATACCAGAGATAGGTTTCTCCGCCATCTGGGGTATACTTCCAGACGAGTTGATTGAGGGAATTGTAGCGATATTTTGTCTCAAAAGTGTGGGGTGGCACTTTAGCGTTGCCGTTGGGGTTAGTTTCCCGAAGGCCTTCTACTTGCGCCAGATCAGTTCCCGTGAGGTAAGCGACACCTTTGGGAGGCACTGTTTTGACAAGATTACCCACCTGGTCATAGTAATAGAGTGTGTGATGATACTCATTGACATCTGCACTCATGGTGAAGATTTCTTCACTTCCCACAGCAATATCCATCGCCTGCTGGTAATAGGTCTGGATCAGATCCTGGGTCACATCATTAATATAGTCGTTGTAATCCAGGGTTGCCTTCTGGTCCAGGAAATTCTGATAGGCGGTAAAGCAATCGGGTTCTATATCTACCTTGATTTCCAGCGGCGCTCTGCACAGTTGGGGTTCGGTGCAAAGGGTAATGCAGGAATTGGAGCCAATAACTGCTGTTTGCTGAGGGTTGCCATCGGTATCTGTATAGCTTGCTGTAAAGAGGAATTCATTAGTAGGTTGTTGATTTTGCATGCGGATGATTCCCTGGCCAAAGGCCTGACCATTGTTCATCAGCATTTCAAAGGAGGCATCCTGGGTCATGGGAGCCAGTGTCAGGATGATATCACAATCGAGGCCACAGTAGGCATTGGCGTAGTTGGCCAGAAGCTTTTCACCGCAGATGGGAGTGAAGCTGTAATCAAAGGAATACGTATTGAAATTATATAAATTAATAAAGCTTCCTGTGGGCGGACTGACTGTCGTTGCATTGGTGGAATTGGTATGTGCAGATACACTACTGGTTATTTCCCATTGGGTGGCATCACATGAGCCTGACCAGTTAATTTCTGTATCATCCCAGATCAGGTTATAGAGCCCATCTCCATTTGTATTAATATCACTACCTTCAAGCAGGGTAAAACGGTTGGTTTTTCGCTTGACAATTTGAGGCTTTTCATTTTCCTGAAAACGAATGCGGTGGTTTACTTCATCCAGTGTAGCGCTTTCCAGCCGGAGCAATAGGTTGAGTTCATTATTTGCATCAGAATAATGTGCCGTTATCAAAAGGTCATCATTCTCTGCAATTGTCACATCAAAGCCTGAATAAACACCTGTCCCTGTAACTGAAGGATCTGTCAGTTCATATTGTTTCTGGAGACTGATACTGCCATTGCTGGCATCTATGGACCAGACATGGAAAAAGGGATCGTCAGGATCACTCCAGATCACGATAAAGTTTCCATTGTCAATTCTGGCGAGTGCAAACTCTCCTTCCGATTCGCCCTGGGGGGTGGTTGGAAACCACTTCTCCCAGCCTGTGCCTGTTGCAGGTTTGTACCTGAGGTAAAACTTTCTCTCAAGGTAACTTTGAGAGATGGGAAATTGAGCTGTAGGCCAAAAATACCCTCCAAGCAGGTAACCCCCTGCTCCATCAGAGATAAATTCATTACCATTGCGGGTGTGGTCTGAAGGGCTGATAAAATCAAAAACTTCAGATTGGAGGTTTCCATTGGATAGAGTTACCTCATATATGCCTGTCCTCGGGCCATAGTGGGGTGGCACTGGAGGTGAGAAATATTCTTCGGCAAATCCAACGGAAATAACTCCTGGTCCAGTCTCTACAATCCCCAATACTCTGTCTATTGATTGATTCCAGGTAGCTGGAACCTGAAGTCGTCCCATAGGCGCAGGAGGATTGGGAGCAGGAAAAGTAAAGTCTAAAGGAGCTCCATTGGCATCTAGGCGCACTAGCACCAGAATGGGCCCTGGGGGAATCCCAGTTATGTGCCATGTTCCAGCTACAATAATTTCATTATTGGAGGCTGAAGATAATTCGAGTATTGTAAGGTCTTCTTCATTCCAATGTTCGAACTGATTCTGATTATACCCCCCCCCAGTTGGTTCATATTCATTACGCCATTCTACCAATTGATCACTATTCTGTCGTTCTACAACCAGGAAACCATCATCATTTACTCCCACTAAAAGGAGACCTCCATCCTCTGTTGGGTTGATATGGGAGAAATCTATGGCATTTGCGTTAGGGATAGCATTGAGAGATCGGTTGTAGAGGATTTCGCTATTGTAATTAATTGAAGATTGTGCTCCATAACAACTTTGCATTAAAGAAGTATTCTTAAATACATAACTTGGGTCATTAATATCTACATTCTGAGCCACCAATTCCCCCTTCACCCTCATATCCTCCATAAAATCCCGCATATCAGGCAAGTAATCCAGATCACAACCTGCAGGCGGTGAATTACTACACTCCGCAGCAAAGTCATAATAATCCCAATAAGTCAGGTTCAGGTCCAGGTCCTCGTTCAGGGTATTTGCGATCAGGCTCATGAAATTCGGGTCGCCGGAATAGGCCTGTACCTTTGCATTATAGGCAGGTACAACTACCGAACAGGACACACATACCTTACAGGTAAAATCTTCCGGTACTCCCAGATACAAGTTCTCATTTACAGGCAAATCAGCCAGGTAGGTTATGGATACAGGGTCCCAGGGTAGCCCTGGCGACCAGGGAATGCCAGCACTCCCTGCCTCAAATGCCTGATTACATTTACAGGTAGCCAGTCTTAGGTCCTGATATTCCCAGCCATAGTTTTCAATAAGTAAATCATAAGGATTATCTACCCCATCAGGCAGTTGTCCCAAAGATTGCAGTATATTGAAATCCAACTCATTCTGTAGGATAACATCGCATACACATGCATCGAGCATGGGATAGGGAGATTGCTGTCCTCCCAACAACCCTGATTGATCAAAAGGCGCAGGTGTGCTGATCAAATCCAGGCATTGAGAAACACCATATCCCAATAAAACCTCATTAAAGGTAGATGCCAGGCCGCTATTATTCAGGGTAATCGTACTGCCTGAGGGCAAACTGCGGGAACCCAATGGATGGGTCTCATCACACCCTCCCTCACAAATGGCCTGCATACCATCCAGAATATCTTTTACCAAACTTAGATATGGCTGTCCTGCCAGAGCTGGATCACACTGAAACAACATGTACTTCCAGTAATCCCTGTATTCAGCACAAGTCATCTCACAGGCATTGGGCCCACCGGTAAACGGATCTGCTGTCCCTGAACCATTTCCTCCCATTACAATATCCAGCTGATCATAAGAGCTGTTGATGCTGATACCCGGTAAACCCGCATCTGCAAAAGCATCTTCAATAGAACTGATTAATCGGGAATGTGGTCTTTCATTGGCAAAATCGTAACAGACTTTACTCTCCATATTTGCTTCAATGAATTTCCGCTTAAGACTTAGATACAGCGTCTTGAGCACCTGCCACTCCCGATCGTAATAACATTCATCCTGAAAAAGGGGATTATCAATGTTGCTACAAGCAGGGCAATCAATACAATTCAACACATCCTGCCAGGAAGCTGTTGGATTATTTGGATCATTACAATGGACAATGTAATAGGCTGCCTGATAGATATTCATACACTGTGCCCCTGGAGGCAAGGCAAAAGGAATAACAAAGGGAACCCCTACATCACAGGTGTAGTTATCCATGTAGTTTAGCATGTCTGTTCTGATGCTTCCTGCACCGCCTACAGGCTGGGCAATAGTAAAATAAGGATCTTCCTGGCTGGCTCCGGAAGTCATTACCAGCCAATCTCCCTGATCAGAGCTACTCGTAGCAATATCATGGATAAACCCGCCTGCAATGGCATCTTCCAGTGTTACAATAGCTGATAAGGTTTCATCGAATTCAACACTGGGCAAGATACTTCCTCCGACACTAAAGACATTACAGTACCAGGCCATTAGACATGCATCAGGATGAATATGCTTTTCAAGCAGATCTATCACCCAATCTTCTTCCCAACGAAGAAGAAACTCTTCGAGCATTTCCGCTTCGGTAATCCCCTGGTGATGAAAAGGAGAGGCTGTATTTGTGATATCAAAATCAAAGCCTGATAGTGCCCCAAAAACAATTTGAGGGTTTGTATACGCATATGGAGGATTTGCCAAAAAAGTCGAATTGGCATAGTCACTGCCAAACTTCGTTGATGACGCCAGTTGATTATTCACATTATAAATCGACCAGGGCCAATTATCGGTATCATTTGGATCCACACATCCATACCTCCCCCCTGGACTTAAATCCGAGCGCATGATGGCAATCAGACTTTCACAATAACTTGCCCCTTCTTCCAGCTCTTCCCCGCACCAGGTATGCTCCTCCTGTTCCGCGGCCTCTCTGAAATCATCATAGGTCATCAGGCAGCCACTATTATCTAATTGTGCCTGGGTGTAAAAGGCAACAGCATCCTCATTCAGGCAGATCGTTTTGGTGATTTGATATGCTCCTTCTTCCAGGTAGACTATTTCCTGGTAATTGAATGTGTTGCTGCCATTATCCTGTAGGTCTAATGCATTGGGATCTCCCAGGTCAACAAAGGGATTTGTTGGGGTGCCTGGCCAATTTGTTAGCATCTCATTGCCACAGGCATCCTTCACACTGATCGTCACCTTGTATAAGAAATCCAGGCCACTGCCAGCTGGAAAACAGTCTGGATCCAATAACATGGCATCTTTATCAAAATCATACCTAAAGGTGTAATTAGCTCCTTTGGGGACGGTTTGAGTAATACTGGTCTCCCAACACTTGCCATCCACGGGGCCGGTTCTCATGCGATGAAGGGCATAGGTTTTCGTGGCATAGGCCAGTGAAGAGGGTAAAGCATCCAGGTTTTCGGGAGCCGCGCCCAGTAATGCGGTGGCAATTACCTGCCCCTTAGCATCTTTGTACACCACATTGGTCTGTCCGTTAGGATCAACAGACAGCGTTTTGGTATAAAACCTGGGAAAGCCTACTTCCGTTCCAAAAATGGCATCCATATCCTCCATTTTGGGTGGCTCATAATATAAACGAACATCGTGATTATCCCCTTGCGAGGGATCTCCTGGCTGATGGTCGGGTCCAGCACCGCCCTGACTTTTTATACGTCCACTTCTATCCGGCATATAAATTGTTCTGCTCATCGGGTAGCCCTCTGCATCAGGGACATATGCCTGCAAGCCATTCTTGTCTGGATTCGAAGGGGAGTAATATCGTCCTGCTCCATTTTGACCTCCTAGAGGGTAGGGTTTTACCAAAGATAGAGGGGCACAGGTACTCTGAGCTATATCCATATCAAAATCTTCCCAGGAATAGGTATCTCCATTGGTATTCACATTAAACAGAGGGCGATATTTTAATTCCGGATCCGGATCCGGCGTGGGTAGTATACTCACAGCAGGTCTGCCATGAAAGTCATAGATCGGTTGAGAAACGACTGTCTGATCTTGAGATTGAATCTTTGCCAAAAATTGGCGTCCTCTCAGGCTACCATCCATGATGGACATGGCTTCGCCTTTTTCACCTTCTTCTACATAGGTGGCTACATACTGCCAGTTTTTATCGGCATCTTTGCCTGTCAAACCCGAAATGGCATTCGGGTGATTGGTATTAAAATCATTTATGGTCCCACTGGAAGTCGGAATACTCCAGGTACCAGGCACCCGCTGGTCTGGATAGCTTAGCCATTTACCTACAGGTCGGACCCTAACAAGTAGGTAACCGTGGTCGGTTACATCACTGATACTAAAGGCGGGTTCAGATAGGGTTACTCGTATACCAAACCTCTCGAAGTCATAAACCAACGATGGATCTGTAATCCCTTTATAGGTCACTTGTCCAGATATTGCGTCCCTGCTTTCATAATCATTAACGATAATCCATTCCACATCATACTCTTCTGCATTCGACTTCGCATCCCACGAAATTGCTATATTTCCCTGGGCTGGGGTTGATATCGCTACATTATTTACCTGCTCAGAAGGATAGAAATGATAAAAGCGTGATATGTTAATCTGGGATTCCAGGTAAATATAAGGGTATGCCGTCAAGTCATTTACCGGGGTCAAGCCCAACCCATTTAGAGGTCTGGCAACTAAACGTGTAAAATTCGCCAAAACTTCATTTTCAGGCTCTATTGTCCACTTTTAAGCTGTATTGTAAGGGTAATACGTCTTTTTGAGGCTCTGAATCATAGCTTCCAAAACGATTGATATGTTCAGTTCTGTAGGGAGCAAAAGCCTTTATTATCTCTGCTGTTATCTCGTATCCTTCATCAATGAGTTGGTTGAATACTCTTGTCATCTCGTCAACATTATAAAGCATAATCAAATTCGCAAGAAGATGATTGTATTTGATAATTTTGCTTTGTTCATGTTTGAGGTTTTCAGGGATGGTCTTATTGGCAAAAGCTGTCCAATCTGAAAACTGATTGAACTCTTCACTTTTGTTAGTGGCAGCAAAGATGAGTCTTCGCAGTTCCAGATCATCAATGTATTCGAGCAGGAATATCGTCCTTACTGCCCTTCCTAACTCCCTAAAAGCATAATACAACTTATTTTTTCTGCTATGAGTTCCTAATCTCCGCAGAATAGTAGAAGGCGTTATTTTACCTTTTTTGATGGAAAGAACCACTCTGAGCATGTCTGGGAGATGTTTTTCGATGAGTTTCCAGTTGATCGGATCGGAAAAGAGATCATCAATATGTTTAAAAGAGGTCGTTTTATCAGGTCGAAAGAAAATGAGGCTTTTGATGTCTCTAATACGAGGCATTAATTTGATTCCCAGCAAATAAGCCAATCCAAATACAACCGTGCTTTGAGCATGTGTGTCTCCATGAAGTATGTGAGGTTTGATATTGGATTCGTTTTTGAATAATCCGTCCAGGATATAGAGCGCCTCATAAACTCCGCAAGGGATAAAGTGACTAAAAAGGGCAATATATGTGTCTGAGACATGATAATATCCGACTCCTCCATAAGCACCATATCTGAGGTGATATTGTGAAAATAAATTCTTCTGATAAGTACTCCAATGTGTCCCATCTGCTGAAGCATGTTCTCCACTTCCCCAAAACCGTGGGAGTTGAAACTGTTGATAGGCATTAATGACTTCATTAATTGCCTTATTCAATCTGCCTTCATGGATATGATGGTCATGTATCCAAGCCAATTGTTTGCGATTAACTCCCTTGATAGCTCTGGCAGCCTGACTTGGCCCCATTAGTGAACCATAGCAGAACAAAGCAGATACAAACCTTTGAGGGTAATGCTCAATCCTGCTTTTTTGTCCAGAAAAATGGTGAAACCGTTGATGAAGATTAAGCCATTTTTCAGTATGGTTCAGCAGTTGGAGAATGCCAATAGGCTTCATCCTACTTTTCAATTGCTGGTCAATTTCAGGGTAATCTTCATGCGATTTCTTTTTTTTGAGTTTCGTCAAAACCAATTTTTCTGCTTCTATTCGTGCGTACTGATTTTTGGGAAAGGCCAAATCTGTTTGATGGGCAGCTTGTAGCAACTCTCGTTTTACCTTCTCAACAAATTCCTTGGCCGAGACAGGGATACTCGAAACCGTTTCAAAATCATCTATTTCTTCTTCATATTCTGCCCAACTGATCAATTGCTTGGTATAATCATCATATTGTAAGGAATTAGCTAGAAACACATCTCCCGACTCAAATTGTCTGGCTAATTCAAAAAACACCCACAACTCAGCATATTTTCGGTGTATCATAGCTACTTGAGTGACTTTTGCTGTTTTGCCTGTTACCAGTTTTCGCCATCTTTCGGGAAGTTGTTTCAGAGAAAAGAGAGCTTCATCATATTCAATCCATTCTTTTCTACTGTTTCGGTTTGAACGGATAAAGCTGATAGCATCTAGAAAAGTTGAATCCTGAGAGGAGCTTTCCAGTTCAAACTGTTCTAAGCAATTGAATAGTAAAGACCGCTTGTTTTTGTACAGAGGCAGTAAGCATAACAAGTAATTATTTTGGAGGTAAGCTAAGTGCATTTGGCATTGTTCTACCATTTGGTTGGGCTGATCTGGCATGGCAGCCTCTATAGCTTTGAAGCGGTTTAGTAGGTCTCCTTCTACCTGGTAGGCTATCCCTATCAAAGCCAATTGTTCAATGAGTTGTCCTACTTGCTGACGGCTTTTATCATGATAGTCGGCAAGTGCCTTTTTAGCGCCATTTCGCACTTTGTACATCTTGCGAATAAACATCAGAACCAGGTTGTCATAGGCCTTTGCCATTTGTTGATGGAGTAGAATCAGCATAAAAGCGTACCTCTTATCTGCCTTGAGTTGCTTGAGATGTGTTATGTCACAAGCATAAGCTTCATAGGCAAACTGCTCTCTTTTAGCTTCGGGTAGCTCTATCTTTATCCGAAAATGTTGGTAATGTTGCTTAAGCCAATCAAGATAGGTCAAATAACGTTTGACATTTTTCTGGGTTGGGGCTTCAGGCGCATATTTGAGCTGCGCCCACCAGCTTTGTTCAGCTTGATTTTGCTCAAATAAAAATTGATCAAGCTGCTTCTTTTGTGAAAACGTCAACTGGCCGCTAATCTGCTCAAAACAAGCTTGATTTACTTCGATTCTGGCAGAACGAGCCACACGGTCTAATCTACTAAAGGCAGGCAGTTCAAAGCGCTGGCAAACAAGCTCCTCTATCATAACATTGATAATGTCAGCCAAATGTTCTTTGGTTTGAGCAGCCTCTAAGGCAACTGCTTTCATTTTTGCATAGGTATTTTTGCCCACTGGTTGTATTCCTAGGAAGCTGCGAATGGAATTTACATGCCTCGATCGTGTTCCCGAAAAATCATAATCACCAGGGATTTCTAAGCTGAATAAGTAGCCTAGATAATGTCGGATGACATAGAGTTTTAAACAAAAAGTGACATATAGTTTTGCACACTTTTTTTATTTTAGTTCTTTGAAAATTTGAAAAATCAAGGACATGCCTATGCCTATTCCA
>JAUIKE010000012.1 GCA_030430845.1 Bacteroidia bacterium
TCCATAATCCAGCCCCAGGCGAATAGTGGATTGATCGAGGCCGAAAAGCTCATAAGCCCCTCCGTTCAGGCGCCCGAAGCGATGGGAGATCAAAAACTCCAATTCTCCTTCCCACAGCGTTTCCACCGAATGGCCATTGATGATGCGAGTACCTCTGAAAAGGTGGGCGACGTATTGGATATCTTCTGATTGAGAAAAGGCAGTGGCGGGAATCAGGAACAAGCATAAAATAGTAATGGATCTCATTATTTTTGATTTATTTAGGCCGCTGAAAAAACTAATTATTCTGTGCTCCGGAATCGATCCAGGCTTTCAGTTTCTGAATGTCACAAGACGGGATTTTACGTGTCCCTACCGGCATCGGGACATATCCCGCAGCATGATTGGCAGAGCCATACAGCGAGCCGTCTTTCGCATACTTCACCGCCTGTTGATAGCCCACCAGATTAATTCCGCCCTGCTGGTCAGCTGGTCGGTGGCAGCTTACACAATATTGATCCAGGATAGGCACAATATCGGTCGTAAAGGATATCGTCGTGAATTCACAGGGCTGGTCATCGAGATATACGAATAGGTCTTCTTTGTTGTCATAATAGCAGGAAGACAGTGCCAGAAACAGCAATACACAGGGGGATAGCTTAATTATTTTGTGCACCTTCATTGATCCAGTTTTCGATTTGTTGAATAATACAATCACTTACCTTTGGCGTACTCAGGGGCATGGCAACAAAGCCGTTTTCATGTTTCATACTACCAAGCAAAGAGCCATTTTTCACATAGGGTAAAATATCGTTGTAGGTTTCCAGGTTGACGTTTCCCTGAGCCGAAGCCTGGCTATGACAGCCAATGCAATAGGTTTTCAGTAAGGGATAAATGGAATTTGAAAAACCGGAAAGTGCCGGATCGCAGGGTGTGCCGCAGCTAGTGTTCTTGGCTCCCTGCTCGATCCAGGTTTTGATTAAAGCTATTTCATCCCCCGTCAGAGGCTGATGGGGCGGTGGCGGCATGATATCGTCCTGATCCTTTTCGGTGATTGATTCATACAGTTCACTATCGCCGGGTTTGCCGGGTTTGACCTCTTTGAGAATATGTTCGTAATTATCCAATACCACATCGTCCTCTGCCGAAGCGGCATCATGGCATCCACTGTAAGCACAGCTAGATACGATGAGGGGTAAAATTTCGCCCTGAAAAGAAACGATGCCCTCCGGGCAGGCTTCGCTGCCGGCCTGGGTGTTGGGGTCCGTCAAGTCACCGCCTATGAAAATAGGATCGGTTTGGCAAGCATTGATCATCATCAGGCTGATCATGATCATTTGCCCGATCAAAATTTTAGAAAACCGCATATTTAAAATGTTTGGGGATGGCCTCGGGGAGCAGGCATCATCCAGTGATTATCATTGATTGGCTTTGTGTTCGATATAGGACCGAAGGTCTTCTACTTGCTGTTTACTCATCCGCTCGAGTGGGTAGTGCGGCATATACGGACGATGGCCGGGTATCGCGTAAGTACCATAGGCAATGATCTGATAAAGAGAAAAATGAGAATCTTTTTCGATCATTTTGCTGAGATGTCGGAAACTCAGCCTGGATTCATCTAATATATAATGTGAAACGCCTCCGCTTTTATGGCAATACAAACAGCTGAGCTCATATAAGTCCTTCCCTTTGGCAAGATCTCCCTCAAGCCCTTCGTATCCTTCTTTTTTGCTATAGGGAGCATCAAAAAAATGAGCCGGCGATCTTTGCATATAAAAGCTTTTGATCCATTGGATCAATTCCGGATGGCTTTTTGAGTCAGCAATCTCTTGATTTAACCTGATCAGATCTGCTTCGCTCATACCCAAGTCTTTTAGGGTAAACTCTAAGCTCCAATAATAAGCAAGTACCGCTTCTAATTCCCAATCTTCCATTAGCCGGCCCTGTGAACACTGGATGGCACACAGCTGAATGGATTGCTTAAGGTCACGGTGGGCTTTTAGAACGAGGGTGTCACCATATTTTTTCACATAATCATCATTGTACCAGCTTTCGCGATTGACAATTCCTTTAAAAGTAGAGCCCTGAAGGAAAGGAATACCCTTTGCTTTTACATATGGAAGTCGTGTTTCCGGGTCGCTAAACCTCAGGTCAGGGTCCTCCTGCTCAATGTTATGACAGCTTGTGCAGGCATAATACTTACTGACATAAGAGGATCGTTTTCCATTTGGAGCAATTGTGCGCCCTAATTTCACAATTTCTTCTCCACGTTTTATATCCATTGGTGTGTACTTGCGATAATGCGCCGGCACACTGTCACTTAATGCCATTAACACTTCTGCTACACTGCTGTCAGGTTCCCAGATTTTTATAGGCATCTGATTACTCAGAAACAGGACCGTTAAGGCAAGCAAAATTGTTGAAATGAGTTTCATTTGTTCTTTTTGTTCATGAAAAGTCCAGGGTACCTTGTGACATTTCAGGCACCTAAATCATTAGAATATCTCCGAATAAATTCCTACTGGTGGTTTGCTAATTATGGATCAACAAGCTTTCATTCCATTTACTTATCAGTACGCTTCAATGGCTGCAGGGGGTTGCGTCGAAAAAAATTAAAAACTATAATGAAGGCCAACTTTTCCACCAAAATGGCTGATCCGGTTAATCTGTTCCAGGTTTTTATCAAAATTCTGGAAGCGAAATCCTTCCAGGCTGGCATTGAGCCCTTTCCCCAGGTAGAACTCCAGACCCACACCGAATTCGAGGTTTTTAATGGAAACTGAGGTCATATTAAAGCTCAGATTTCTATAATACTCTCCAGCACTTCCTCTAAACTCATACTGCAATTCCGGGCGAACGGCCCTTATGCCGGATATTCCTATTCCAAGATAGGGCTGTATGGATTTTGTAGAGTGGAAGGTATAGATAAGTCGCAATGGTATTCTTGCGAAAGAATAATTTGCCTTTATTTCCTCTAGCTCGTCCCCAGGATTATCCGGCGAGATAAGCGGGTAATTATCAAAGTGATCGTCCTCTTTTTCTTCAAACTCAATTCCAATTTGCTGAAAGCCTGTACGCAATCGCCACCGCCTTGACAGCATCAAGTCCAGGTTAGCCTCCCAAATAAGGGCACTCAGATGTTCTTCCAGGGCAGCAGTCCCCACAAAAGCGCCAAGTTGTACACCTTGCACGAGGGGCTTGCGTATCGGCCTTGTTTGTGGACTTGAGAAATAAGAAACGGATCGAATTTTTTCACTTGCAAAACCATTTTCCATCAAAAACGATGGCTCGGGTCCGTTAATGGTATGCATCGGTGACCATGAGCGGGTATCAATATCATTCTCAGTTTGCTCCGGAAATGAAGAGGAGAAGCGCAGGTCCCCCAGAGTGATCCGGCCGTTTTTAATTTGATCCAGAAGCGTTTCTTTTGATTTTGGAAGACTGCCGGGTTCATAGAAAAAAGGGGGAACAGCCGCTGTGAACGGATGTTGGTTATCCCAATTGGCGGTCCAGGACACACCATTGGTTGTCCAATAATTTGGAGCTAAGAAGGGCTGTTCACCTCCTTGCGTGATTATGGTTTTTGTGTAAATCGTATCGAAATGATAGATAGTATGATGTTGAGTAATCGTGTCTATTTGTCGACTTTTTAATTGTAGAGTAATGTCATCCAGTTTATTGTTTAAGTTTTGAAATTTCATGAAAAAAAAGATCATTCCACTGGCAAAAGGTAAGATCAAAAGGGGAATCCACCACCACCAGGGTACCCGCCAAGGGTGGCGGCCATAGGCCTGATCCAGGCGAGTGCGCATATCGTCAACGGCCTGTTTGGACGCTTCGAAGGGCGGACTATTCTCCAGTATATTTTTCAGATCTTTATCAAATTGATGCTCATCCATTGTTCTCGGTTTTCAAGTTAAAGCCATTAGCCTGGTGAATGAGTTCCTGAAGTTTCATTCGAGCGCGTGCCAGGTTAGATTTTGAGGTTCCGATGGTAATGCCAAGGTGTTGGGAGATTTCCCGGTGCGACATCCCTTCTATCACATTCATATTAAAAACCAGTCGGTAGGCTGGAGGAAGATGATGGATCAACCGGATCACGTCCTCGTACTTCAGGTTTTCCAAGCCCAGATTCTGATCGTAGTCTTCGGATCTGGGTAACTGCCACTCTTCTTGGTTTTTATTAACCTTATGGTGTTTTCTATGATAGTCAATTGCTGCATGGATCAGGATTTTTCGCAACCAGGGTTTGAAAGGGAAATCTTTTTTGTATTGATCTATTTTCAGGAAAACCTTTAAAAATCCATCATTCAAAATCTCCAGAGCCTCTTCCCTGCTATTGGCGTAGGGCAAAGCTACGCCCATACCATAGCTGTAAAAATGTTCATACAGCTTGATCTGACTGGCTCGATTGCCTTTTCGGCAGCCGGCAATGAGAAATTCTACATTGATGGACCTGGCCATTTGGTTGTTTTGTTCAATAGTCCATACGGAAGATTGGTTTGGGAGGGTTGCGTGCTGGAGGATTTTTTCATTGTGAGAGGGAAGTAAAGGCGGTTTACCACCCCTCGCTATGGGCGATTTCTAAACCGCCCATAGCGCTTGGGTGTTATTTTTTTTGCAACTTTGCAGCTCTAAAACAAAATCAACCAAACAGGATTTGATATGGGTCAACGCATTATTTCTTACAACATCAACGGTATACGGGCCGGACTAAAAAAGGGCCTGGCAGATTGGATGCAGGAAGAGGATTTTGACATAGTTTGTTTTCAGGAAACCAAAGCTCAGCCTGAGCAGATTGATACCGGCACCTTTGAAGCTTTGGGATATCATCATTTCTGGCATTCAGCAGAAAAAAAGGGCTATAGTGGGGTAGGTACACTTTCCAAACATGAGCCGGACGATGTAATCCTGGGCTGCGGTATAGAAAAATATGATCGGGAGGGTCGTATTTTGCGCACGGACTTTGGAGAGGTAAGCTTACTCAATTGCTATTTCCCTTCAGGTACCACCGGCGATGAAAGGCAAGGTTTTAAAATGGAATTCCTGTCTGACTTTTACCGATGGATCCGGGAATTAAAGGCCGAGCGTCCAAACCTGATTATTGTTGGAGATTACAATATTGCCCATACCGAAATAGACATTCATGATCCGGTCCGAAACAAAACTAATTCCGGTTTTCTACCTGAAGAGCGCGAATGGATGAGCCAATGGTTTGACAGCGGATTTACAGATGCGTTCCGGCATTTACACCCTAAAAAAGTTCAGTACAGCTGGTGGAGTTACCGTGCCGGAGCCCGTAAAAACAATAAAGGCTGGCGGATAGACTACCAATCAGTTTCTGAGCCGCTGAAAGCCAAGCTTAAAAAAGCCTGTCAGCTAACGGATGCGGTTCATTCTGATCACTGTCCTGTATTTGTCGAGATAGACTTCTAAAACACAGGGATGAAAATTCAGGAATCAGACTTAGAAACGGTGGTAGCGCTCAGCCTGCAAATACCTGAGATGGAAAACCCCTATCCCATCGAAGAATATCAAAAACGCCTGTATGACACAGCACACTTGATCCTCGTAGCGTTTGTGAATGAACAAGCGGTTGGTTTCAAAGTAGGTTATGAGCGAAGGGATCATTTCTATTCCTGGATGGGGGGTGTATTACCGGATTTTCGGCGCCAGGGGGTAGCCCAGGCTTTAGCCGACTATCAAGAAAATTGGGCGAAAAACCATGGGCATACAACCATTCAATTCAAAACACGCAACTATTTAAAGGGAATGTTGATCTTCGCACTGCAAAATGGTTTTCAAATCATAGATGTAGAAAGCCGACCCGACATACGAAATAACCGAATTTTATTAAGTAAACAATTAAACGAATAATGATAAAACACAGAGCGTTTTTGCTAGCAGCCGGACTGCTGCTTTTCAGCTGTGGCCTGACTGCCCAAAATTCTTTTTACGGTGGATTCAAAGCAGGAATGAATTTTGCCACTATCGATGGGCCCCTGGACTTGGGAAATAACGATCAGGAATTGGAATCCTATTCATACACCACCGGATTTCATGTTGGGGTGAATTTCAACCTCAACCTGACGGATTACTTTGGACTTCGCGGAGAAGTCATTTATGGACAAAAGGGAGCTGAATATGATTTTAGCGGTCAGTCTTTCATGCCTTTTTACCGGATTGATGAAATGGGGAGCATCATGGCCTCTGGAAGCAGAAATACGAAGTTAAGTATTACAAATACCTATATCGACCTACCGGTTTCTGCCTTTATCCGCTTCGGCCGGCTTGAACTATCCGGCGGGCTTAGCCTGGGAGTCTTAGTTTCTTCTCGCGCCGTGGGAGAAATTATCTTTAATGGAGTTTCTCCACAAGGCGAAAACGTCAATAATGTTGTATTCATCGTAGATGGAAGCTACTCCGACACGGATGCCTTCGATGTCAACAATGCCGGCACCGCTGAGGAAATCCGAATTGACGGGCGCCGTGTTTTAATCCCCGAATCTATTGGTGCTTATTACGATAATCCGAGCCCTGAAAAATCTCTGTTCAATACGCTGGATGCTTCCGTACAAGGGGGCTTATCCTTTTACCTCAACCAGGGCCTCTTTCTCAGCTTCAAAGGGTATTACGGGATCTCTGATATCAGCCGCAATGAGGCAGATTATTCCGTCCTTGAACTCAATAATGATCAAAGCCTGATCTTTAAAGAGGATGACGATAAAAATATCACCCTTCAGGCGTCTGTAGGGTTTCATTTTTAAAAAAAACAGGGGGCCGCGAAGGCCCTCTGTCTATTGCCCACCTTCAACATTTTCAACCAGGCCTGCTGGTTAAAAAATGATTTTAATAGCTACACTTTTTTCATTTCTTATACCGCATTGATGTCTGTTTCGACTTCTTCATCAGGGAAGGAGGGAAGAAAAAACAATGGCCCCCGATCTGTCTGTGATGAGCCTTTGTTCCGCTCATTCATTGTGATTGTTTTCATGTCATTTGGTTTTTCGTTTTTAATAAATCAATTCTGACTACAAGTTAGGCTGTTTTTTTTCAGATGCGTAGACAGTGAGAAAGGACAATTATCGATTTTTATACCCCAAAACAAAGCCACATTTTCACTCGAATAATTAATTATCAACATTTTATAAAATACAACCACTTATCTAAGCTCTCTTTTTTAGGCTGTTTTTTTTCCTTTTTTTTAAAAAAAAAGTGCTTTCCCTCCAGCGATGAGAGAGTTACTTGGGATACCGTAAATGTATTGTTACATTACTTGTGCAAGCCTACTTTTTCAAGGCTCAAATCAATAAAATGAAAGCAATACAAGAATTTATCTCTTTGTTACAAAAGTGGGGGGTTACCTCCGCCGAAGGATTGAAGATTCCTTTCAAAAACGAATCACAAACCAAGCAGCTTTTCCATTTTTTACAAGACCAGGAAAGCCCGGTCGATTTATCTTCTATCAATATTCATCCTCGAATCATTCGTTCCCTGGAGGCTCAACTACTTAGGTCACTTTTTTTGGTGGACACTAAAAAAATGGGGAAAACACCCCGCCAGCAAGCATATTATTATTGTTGGAAAAACCTATGCGCCGTAAAGGTATTATTAGGACAATCGGCTCATCAGGCAGCCATCCACCTTACTAATAAAGTTCTTTACAGGGCAAAAAAATATGATTTGCCCGACCTCTGCCTGGAGTGCTACAAAATACTCCGATGGTATTATGGGTGTATAGATGTAAGTAGCTCACGTTATCAAACGTATGATCAGTTGTTAAAAAAACAGCAAGATGCTTGTGCGGCGGAACAAGTAGCTGAGGATTATTATATTTTTTTGAGTAATGTTTATCAGACAGACAAAGGCCAGCGTTTGTTCCTGGCAGATCAGGCCTTGAAATATTGGGAAGAAGTCTCGTCTTTAATGGCCGAATATCGCTCCAGACGATTGCATTTTTTAGGGCACCTCATTCATGTATTTCATTATTCCTGTGCCGGAGAATTTCAGGGTGCCATATGCGCCAATGAACAGGCAGTCAGTTATTTTGAGCAAACAGAAGGTGCAAGATCTACTTATTTATCGCCTTTCCTGAACCATCAATTGGCCTGTTGCGTGAAGTTAAAGAAGCTGGAAATGGGAGAAAGTTTAATCAGCAAAATAGAAAAGCAGGTCAAAACAGGCTCCTTTGACTGGTTTATAACCCGGCAGCAATACTTCCTATTAGCCATGCACAGCCGTCATTATGAACGAGCTCGCAATATTTTAAAACAGGCGGTATCGCAGCGGCGGTTTAAATATTTGAGCAGAACCCAGTTTGAAAGGTGGAGGATCAACCAAGCATACCTATACTACCTGGAATGTGTAAAACGTCTGAGCACGCCTCCAAAATCTCGTCGGGGTTTCCATGCAAAAAAGTTTTTAAACTCTGTGCCTTTATACGCGAAAGACAAACGCGGTATGAACGTCCCCATTCTGGTAATAGCCATTCTCATCTTGCTGGCCGAAAACCGATACAGTGAGGTCATAGACCGAACCGAAGCACTGGACAAATATCGGCGCAGGTACCTAAAAACAGAGGATGCCTACCGAAGTAATTGTTTTATACAAATGCTAACGACGCTTCCGAAAGCCAATTTTCATCCAAAAGCAGTAGAAAGAAAGACAGAAATTCACAGAAAAAATCTTGCCCAGGTACCACTCCAGGTCTCCCCTCAGGCTTTTGAATTGGAAATTATTCCCTATGAAGACCTATGGATAATGGTGTTGGAGTCGCTGTAGGAATAGTGAAGTGAACTCTAATTTTTTCAGATTGAAGGCGGGGCGCTAGTGACCTGGTGACTTGGAGTCACCAGGTCACTAGCGACTTTTGCCTGGCCCTCACAAAGTTACTGCAAATTACCATAGCTTGCCAAAGCCTTGTCCGCTTTTGTCCGCTTTTGTCCGCTTTTGCAAAGTTTTGCAAGGTTTTGCAAGCCTGCCCGTATGGTGTTTTGCCAGGTTTTTCCCCTCAACTCCTACGAATGGGATAATACCAGATCCCAATACTCAAAGTCAGTAAATATGTGCCAGGCAGTACCCAGCCATCTTTTGTTAAGAAGGTAGGGGCATTTAAACCAAAAATAATAAGAAACAGCCCCAGCGTCAGAAAAGCAGCCCAGGCCTGTGCCCCCCAACGAATATGCCGCGTTTGTGAAAACTGTCGTGCTAAAAAAGCCACGCCCACAAAGAATAACAACCAATTCGGAATGGAAAGCGCGCCCCCATATACCACAAACAAAAAAGTAAATGCAAAGAAGCCGTCAAAAGAACGGCCATCACTGATCGTTGTGATGAACATTAACAATACCGGAGACAGCAAAACGCTCGTAATCCATACCAAAGTAGCATAGCGCAAGGCGGATGCCATTCCGATTTCCCCCTTCGGTTCTTCAGGAAGTTCTGATATATCTAATGGTTCGGTCATAAAATTCTTAATTTCCTCTTACAAAAGTCACTTTTTGGATTAGTCCATTCTTAATCTCATAAATGGCCACCGCATCAATATATCCATTGGCAATTCTGACATGCTCCTGATCGATCACTTTATTGCCCAGAACAATCCGGTTTTTAATCTCACAATAGAGCATGGGGTTGTTTTCAAAAAGCGTTTTGTAGCGAGTTCCCATAGCCTCTTTTCCATCCATCAATAATTGCCCTGACAGGTCATATATTTTGGTATCCTCTGCATAAGTATCCAAAAAAGCCTCCAGATCCCGTGAGTTATAGGCATTCAGCTGGCGCTGGATCAGCATTTCCGGACTTTCCTCAATAAGGCCGGCAGGGTCCAGTATTTTTCCACTTTTAAAAACGATAGCGATGTCATGGAGATGTTCCAAATTATCCAAAGGATTCTTATTCAACAATACCAAATCAGCCAGCTTTCCTTCACTAACGGTTCCAAACAAATTTTCTTTACCAAAACCTTTTGCGGCATTGATGGTAGAGGCCTTGAGGATTTCTGCCACACTCAGCCCAGCTTTCTGCATGGCCTGCAGCTCCTGGATATAGGAAGAGGCGTGCATGGTGCCAATATTACCGGCATCTGTTCCGGTAACTATGTTAACCCCCGCTTTGGCAATGCGCAACAGATTGTCGGCCATAATAGCATCTGATTGGGCAGTTCTTTCTTTCCAGGAAGCTATATTGTTTTTCATCCGATTGACCCTACCGGGCAGTTCTTCTTCACTCATAGCTGAAAGATCGAACAAGGTGCCGAAAGCGAAAGGATTAGCCCAACGCACATCCTGTGGGTGCTTATCCGGATCAGAGATGAATGCTCGGCCATAATTTTTGCCTACAATTAAGGTAGGGATATAAGCAACCCCATTTTCTTTTAAGGCCTGTATGAACTCATCATCAACGACCCGGTCTTCCACACTGTGCACCAAAATATCTGCTCCGGCTTTAACAGCCAATTTAGCTGTCTCCAATTGAGTAGCATGCACAGCTAATTTTAATCCGTTTTCCTCCGCTAGTTGATTAATGTGTTCGACAATAGGAAAGGTTTCTTCAGCAGGAATGGCAGGAGAAACGATGTACCAAACTTTTATAAAATCAGGTTTGTTGGGCAGCATTTTATTAAACAAGACTTCTGCTTCTGCTTTACTACTTATTTTTAAAATCGGTGGATCATCGGTCGTAAGAGCCGCAGGCTGATAGGAGGAGAATAAAGGACCTGTAACCAAAACATTGGGAGACAGCTGCTCCTTCGCCACTTCATCACGAACAACAAAATTCTTGAAAGGGCCACCAACATCCATAATGGTCGTAATCCCCAGGCGCAGATACCTTCTGAAATAATCCGGCACACTGTTCCAGGTAAAGTTTAATTCATCCTCATAAGAAAATTTGCTGGTAAGATCTAAAGCATCCGGACGAGTATAGATACTCCCTGACTGAAAAAAATGGATGTGTGCATCGACCATACCAGGCATTAAAAATTTCCCGTCTGCATCAATAATTTCGGCCCCTTCTTTTACCTTTACTTTCCCCTTTGCTCCAATCCTGGCTATTTTTTCTCCCTCAATAACGACCGTTTGCTGTGGAATAATCATGCCTGTTTCAACATCCACGATACTTACATTGCGGATGACCTTGGTTTGAGCCCAAAGCCCCGAAAAAAGCATAACTGCAAAAAGAAAGCATACCGTTTTTTTCATCAAAGCCTGGTTTTTTATTTGGAAAAATGATTATCGGAAGCGTAGAAGCTTACTAATTTCCCCCCGACCGCCGAAGCTTTAGCAAAGGCAGTCCTCTCGCCCTTCCCATTCGACCTTCGACCTCCGACCTCCGACCTTCGACCTTCTCCTGGCGGTAACGTCAGGATTCGCCCTTCATCAAGATACAATATTATTCCTTGCAATTATTATCTTTAGGCACTCCAAAAAATGCTTCACCCTATTAACTATGTCTGAACCAATAAAGAAAAAATGGTACGAACGGATTCCTCATCCGGTCGTGATGTTGTTTGCTATCATCGTGCTAGCTGCTATATTAAGTCACATTTTACCTGCGGGGGCCTACGAGCGTGCCGTGGTAGATGGTCGGGAGCGGGTTATCCCTGGTACCTACCAAACCATTGAATCCACACCGGTTGGGCTGATCAAGATGTTTACGGCTATGCCTTTGGGCTACAAAACGGCCGCTGAGATCATATTTATCGTACTGGCTAGTGGCGTCATGTTTGGCGTACTGGAAAAATCGGGTATGATTGAAAACACCGTGGGAACCATCGTCAAAAAAATGGGCCTCAAAAGAAAGTACTTCATCGTTGTGATGATGACCTTCATCTTCGGTATGGCCGGCGTGATGATCGGATACGAAAACAACATTGCCATTGTACCCATCGCCGCTGTCATTAGCCTGGCCCTGGGGGGTGATCTGATGTTGGCCGCGGGGATTTCTGTAGGGGCCATTACCGTTGGTTTTGGCTTATCCCCTATCAATCCCTACACAGTCGGAACGGGACATAAAATTGCCGAATTGCCGCTTTTTTCAGGAGCCGTACTGAGAGGCTTCCTTTGCCTGGTAGGGCTGAGCATTCTGGCCTATTACAATGTGCGATATTTTAAAAAAATCAATGCCGACCGATCAAAAAGTCTCAGTCATGGCTTAAATACTGACGGTTTTAGCTTATCCAAACCCCTGGAAGAGTATAAACTAAGTAAAAACAATTGGCTGATACTCTCCATTTTTATACTTGGCATTCTGATCATGCTCTACGGCGTATTTGTATTTCACTGGTACCTGAACGAAGTATCGGCCATTTTTACCATGATTGCCATTGTAGCGGGCGTTGCTTCCGGGATGAGCGGGACGGAATTCAGCGAGACGGCCTTCAAATCGATCAGCGTAGTAGCACCCGGGGCTTTTATGGTCGGGTACGCAACTTCCATAAAGGTGGTTATGGAAATGGGAAATATCAGTGACACCATTGCCTTCTCGCTGGCCTCTGCACTGAACGGACTACCACTATATGGCTCAGCGGTAGCTATGTCCCTATCTCAATGCGTGATCAATTTGTTCATACCTTCCGGAAGTGGCCAGGCCTTGGCCACCTTACCGATTATGATTCCGCTAGGAGAGCTATTAGGCCTGACCCGGCAGTCAACTATCCTGGCTTTCCAAATCGGCGACGGTGTGACCAATCTGTTCAACCCTACCCTGGGCGGACTGATCGCCATGCTCAGCTTGTGCCGGGTGCCCTTTGATCGCTGGTTGCGCTTTATTTTTCCGGTAGTGGGGATTATTCTGGTAGTAGCCTGGGTGTTTTTGTTGTTTAGCGTTTATATAAAATGGGGGCCTTTTTAGAATTTAGAAGGACGAATGCGAAGGGCGAAGGACGAATGTGAAGGACGAAGGGCGAAGGGCGAATGTGAAGGGAGAGGGAGACCGCCTTCGCTGAAGCTTCGGCGGTCGGGGAAGGGCGGAATATTTATTGGAACACTATTTTGAAAAACAGAGATTATATGAAAATGAACGCGCAGGAAATTTTGGAAAAGCTGGTATCCTTCCCGGTATATGGAGGGCAGAGTAATTTGAGTATTCTTGAATGGATAAAAAGTTATCTGGAGCAGCATGGAGTGGCTTACCATCTGGTACCAAATGAGGAGGGGAACAAAGCCTCTCTGCACTGCCGGATCGGACCGGCGGTGGATGGAGGAGTGATCCTTTCGGGCCATACCGATGTAGTACCCGTAGAAGGTCAAGCCTGGACGAGTGACCCTTTTGTACTAACTGATAAAGGAGACGGAAAGCTATACGCCCGCGGCTCCTGTGACATGAAAGGCTTCATCGCCTGTTGTCTTGCCTGTCTGCCCGAGATGTTGAAGGCTGACTTACAAAAGCCATTATACTTTGCTTTTTCCTATGACGAAGAAGTGGGTTGCCTCGCAGCCCCTGACCTGGTAAAATCCATCAAAGAAACTTATGAAGAAAAGCCCCAGTATGCCATTATTGGAGAGCCCTCACTGATGCAACCAGTAGTGGGGCAGAAGGGCATTTGCATTTTTGAAACAACCGTACATGGCTCGGCCGGACACAGCAGCGGCATCCGGAAGGAAGTCAGCGCCATCCACGAATCGGCCCGGTTGATCATGTGGCTAGAAAACAAGATGAACGAACTGATCGAGGCAGGCCACGTTGACGACCGCTTTACACCCAACCACACTTCTATCCATGTCGGTATCGTTCACGGCGGGATTGCTCCGAATGTGATTGCCGATCGCTGCACCTTCACCTGGGATGTTCGCAATATTCCGAGAGATGACGTCTACGATATCAAAGCAGACTTTGATGCTTATGTCAAAGAAAGAGAGGCGATTCTCCAACAGCGTTTTCCCGACGCAAAAATTGTGACCACCGAGCATCACCCACCGGTATTAGCGCTGGATACTCCTGAGCATTATTCAATTGTCGAACTAACTCGCGAGCTGTCTGGTAATCGTAAATTGGATACCGTAGCATATGCCGCTGAAGCCGGGCAATTTGCCAAATGGGGCTTCGAATCCATTATCTGTGGGCCGGGTTCTATCGATCAGGCACATCGTGCAGATGAATTCATCGTTAAGTCAGAATTAGAGAAGGGGGTCAGCTTTATCCAAAGCCTAATTAAAAAACTTTCTTAAACCCGTACCATCCGTGCAGATCCGTGTCAAAATGAGATTAAACTTTTATGACACGGATCTGCACGGATAAAACGGGTTTTTACTTTTTTTCGGCTCTCACCAGATAATACTTCCACAAGCCCTTTCTAAGTGCAGGATACTGATAAAAAAGTGCCTTGTAGTGATTGTCGGCAAAATAACTGACCTTAGGGTTATATATCCGGTACAAACCCGAAAGAACGGTCATAAAAAAAGATCCGTAAAACATTCTCCAGGAGGCTCTACGAATGTGAGCGGTGATATTGTGAAACTCGGTTTTTTGAAATCCATTCTTCGATATCATCTGTTCAAAGGAAGAGCGCCGTTCGATATCCGGTATCGCCCAGGCGTGTAGCCACTTTTTGAGCAGACGATCTTCTTTAAGAGAGAAATCACTTTCCTTTTTAAAATACTCCCCCATGATCAGGCGACCACCTGGTTTTAACAATCTGTACGCTTCCTCTAAAAAGGCTTGCTTGTCCGAAGCATGAACCACACTCTCCAGGGTCCAAATCACATCAAAGCTTGCATCGGGAAAAGTAGTGTTGGTAAAATCTTGTTGATCAAAAGAAGTGAGGTTTTCCAGTCCTTCTTTTTCAGCATTCGCTTTAGCACTGGCCTGTTGCTTGGCACTTAGGGTAATGCCTGTGACCTGGCAGCCGTAATTTTTCGCTAAAAAAATCGAAGAACCTCCCACTCCGCAGCCTGCATCCAAAACCCGATCGGTCCTTTTAATATTGGCTATCCGGGCAAGTGCATCATTCATATGTTGTAAAGAATCCCGAAAACTTTCCGTATCCTCGCGCCAGTACCCGTAATGCATAGCCAGGCTGGCCTCCAGATCCCAGGCGCGGCGGTAGTGGATCTCGGTTTGATCGTAGTAATCGGCAATGTCTTTATTGGTAAACAAAATTTTTGGCACTTAATTTTTTCCTTAAAAGATAAAAAACAGTTGACAGTCAATTACGTCAGTTTAAGTCGGTGTCTAAGAACCTTTTACGAAACCAACTCAAAAGACTGTTTTTCCACTTCTTCCCCGTTTACAATGATGGATAGCTCATGCGCTCCGGTGTGATATTTCCGGGTAGTAATAATTTTAAAATGCTGCTTCTTCTCTATCCTGGTTTCGGATTTCGGTGGATATTCCTTTTCGCTGATCTGGAATACTTTTCTGGAAAGCGAGCCATTTGCTTTTTTAAAATAAACCCCATATTCCAGGCGTATTTTCATCGCTTCTTCTGACTTATTTTTCAGTAAAAAGTTGAAATACATTTCTTCGCCAATCTTTACCTGGGAGCGATCCAGCTCGAAGCACTTAATTTCAACATCTTCAATACTTCCAAAGCCAAACAAACGCATTACCCGAGTGTGGCCCTGTTTGAGCAGGGTTCGGCAGGCATGCTTGATCACCCAGTCAACTTCCTCGCTTTGCCCCTTCCATTGATAAGCCAATTCAACCAACTTTTCCGGATGGTCCTTGGAAATATCATTGAGGTTATTCGCTACACTTCTGCGCACCCACTCGGCCGGGTCGCCTTTCAGTTGGTCCAGGATGGGGATAATCAATTCCGGCTGTTTTTTCAAAAAAGGGACTCCTTTACCCCACGGCAGTCGGGGCCGGCAGCCCTCACTGGCCAGGCGGCGCACTTTAAAATGAGGATGCTCTGCCCAAGCTTTGGTTTGCTCCAGCATCTGATCCGGATACTTCAAAAAGAATGGACGAACGGCAAACTCACAGCTCATCAGTTTGGTAATCTCCGTCATGGCTTCTATCGACACCTCATAGTGATCGAGCCCAAAGAACTCTACGAAGGTGGGCAGGAACATGTAGGCAAAACCATCTTTGCCAAGCTCTTCCTCCATTTTCAGCTGAGCAATTTTCACGATAATACTGACAGACTCCGGGTAAGGTTCGGGCAGGAATTCTTTTAATACCACTGCCGTGTGTTTCATCCTGTCTTTCAACTCCCGCACCTCCCACTCGTCGTCGAATATTTTTTGTCGGAAAGCAGGGGAGTCAAAATTGGGTACTACTTTTTTTATGGTACCATCCAATTCCTCGAAGAAAGCAGGCGAGTACATGTTTTTGAGTAAAAAGGGTTCTTTTTCTGACATGGATATGCTAGCTTATTTATTTTGAATCATTTTAAGCGTCAGGCCAATCTGTCCCAGATGGTACAAATCATGATGTAACAATCCCTCCACATAATACAGATAGGTATTGGTATTCGCGCCATATTGAAAAGTTTTTTCCAGGAAATCGTCATTTTGACTTCTGAGCAAGTGGAGTAATTCCTGCTGGGTTTCATCCGACTCCTGCTTGAGTGCTGTCCAGCCACGAGCCCTCAGTGTGCCATTGTCCAGCCAGTTGTGCGGGCTGTCCACTTTCAGGTTAATTTCCGGATTCCCTTTGATTCGGTTCAGCAGTTCTTTTCGCCACTCTGTCAAGTGTGATAAAATCTGAGCAATGGAGTTATAGCCGGGGGCAGGTTTGATGAATACATTTTCATCATTCAATTCTTTGAATTTTTTGTCGAAGGATTCGTACAGCCAGGGGAGTTGGTTGTACACTTCATCAATTTGCCGGGCCAAATTTTGGCAGAGAATGTTACTCATAATCTTGGTTTTAATGGATGTTTTTGTTTGGATCACTAACAAAAATAGGAGGCAAATAATTCACCCGGAGGGTGATGTGTGTTTTTTTTTTAATGTTCCATTGCAAAAGCGGACAATTTCGGACAAAAGCGGACAGATATTAGCGGTTGACCGGATTTGGGGGTAACTTTGCAGGGCGGAAAAAAGTCGTTAGTGACCTGGTGACTTGGAGTCACCAGGTCACTAACGCCCCCGCCGCCGCTCCAGAATTACCGGAGTGTATAATAACCCAATAATCCTGGAGTCTAGGAAGGGCTTCTCAGCCTTTCAGCCTCAATTCATGCGGGCTCGTTTTGGGTATGCGCTCGATGAGGCCTCGGGCCTCCAGGTCGAGCTTGATCGTCACTACATACCAGAGTACCTTCCCATCGAAGGAATCGCTGAGTTGCTCGACGGCCAGGTCGGAGAGTTCCTCGAAGCTGATACGGCCTCTTTCCTGAATGGTATGCAGGATAAAATCTTTGATGAAGTCATATTTGGAGCGCAGAATGTTCACGCCCTTTTTCCCCGCGGGATGGAGGGTTAGAATTCGTTCTTCAGACATAGTGAGTGTAGGTTTGTTTTCAAATGATTTGACAGGTTAATTTCGGCTACCATTTTCGTCTCTGCAAGATCTTTCTACCTGCTACTTCCTGCCTTCTACCAATCGTTCCCAATGTTGTAATTCAATGATATTCCCTTCCGGATCTGCAATGTAAATAAAGTGGATGGTGCCTACCCCTTCGACGGTAGTTTGACTTACTTCCCCATGTTTGCCAGCTCCATTTTCCAAAGCCATTTGAAGGCAGGCTTCCAGATTATCCACCTCAAAAGCCAGGTGCCCGAGTCCCTGGCGATTGGCAGTGGAAGGTGCTTGAGGGATCATCTTTGCGTACGAGTAAATCTCCAGCGTTGGCCCGGTATCGCCATAGCCTGGCAGCCTAAGATGCATACCTTCAAGTGCGGCATTGGGAACTCCAGTACCTTTTTCCAGCCATTCTCCTGATTGGTTCCGTTGAGGAGGAACGGGAATGCAATAGAATACAGTAGTATAAAAATCGACCAACTTCCGCCAGTCCTTTGCGACAATATTGGTATGAGCATATCTTATTTTCATAATCTAAATTTAACCTCTTTCCCGCCACCAGCTGGCCAAAGCGGAGCCTGACATATTCATCCACGGACCAAACACGACAGAGGCCAGCCCCATAGTAGCTACTTTACCCATTTCAAGAGCTATGCCTGATGCCAGGCCTGAGTTTTGCATACCCACCTCCAGGGCTATGGTCCGGGCCGATTTTTTATCCATTCCTGCTAGTCGGCTCAAGCCATAACCCAGCAAATATCCGGCCGAATTATGTAGTATCACTACTAATATAAGGACCATACCAATATCCAGCAACGCATCCCGGCCCGCAGCTGTTATGATAGCTATGATAAAAACGATTCCTCCCATTGAAATGTAGGGAAATACCTTCTGTACTTTTTTCATCCTTCCCCTTAACAGTCGGTTAATGAGAATGCCGGCGAATATGGGAATAATCACAATTTTGGCAATACTCCACATCATTGCTATGAAATCAACGGAAATTAGCTGGCCGGCTAATACTTTCATTAAAAAGGGTGTGATAAAGGGCGCTAAAATTGTGGCTACTGCTGTAAGCGTGATGGAAAGTGCCAAATTAGCCCTGGCAATAAAAGACATCACATTTGAAGCCAGGCCGCTTGGAGAAGATCCTACCAGGATAACACCGGCTGCTATCTCAGGAGGCAACTTTGAGAGGTATGCCAGCCCCGCTCCCAGCAATGGCATAATGCTAAATTGACAGATCAAGCCGACCAACACACCCTTTGGCATTTTAATAACTCCCTCAAAATCGCGCAGACTCATACTCGTGCCCATTCCAAACATAATAAGCATGAGCAATGGAACAATTAACTTCTTCAAATCCAAGGCTCCCCATTGTGTGAACATCCATGGGAATACCATGGCTAAGGTAGCCGCCGCCGCTATAAGCAAAGTATACAACAGGCCACTAAAAAGGCTTCGATAGGGCGAAGAAGCACTTTCTTTTATCATTGGTTACTAATTGATGTTCAATTTTTTGGAAGGTAATCTATTTTTCATTATTCCTGAAACGATACTTCAGCTTTCATCTCTTCTGATGCGGAGGTCATCAGCAGAAAAAATACTGTACATAAAAAAAAAGCCTCCCTACAAAATAAGGAGGCAGGCGCAAAAGGGAATTCTTGTGTCTAACCTTTTGGTTAAACCACAACACGCATTCTATTTAACATTCAGTTCATTCAAAACTTTTCTTTTAAAATCATCCAGCTACTAAAGACATTAAAACAATACAATAAGCTATATGATTATCTTTATTCATTCTTAACAACTACAAGATGCACTTTTGTCATAAGAGTTGTTTTAATTTCTGATACCAGGCATAACATGAGGAAAAAAAAAGAGCGATGGTGACCCATCGCTCGAAAATATTCGCCACTTAGACTTAAACTAAGCTGTTGTTTGCCGTAGAGGGGATTGGCTGCTAATAGGGGTGTTTCAATCATCTTATGAAAAAATAGTGTTGGAGTTAATAGATGAATTATTTATCTGCTTTTCTGTTTGCACATGGATTGCATGGAAGAGGGGGGAGAGGTGCCGTTCACACTGCTGTTACTTATTAGCAAGTAAAATCATGCCCCGATTAAACGTGCCAATATTCTCAAAGTAGTGCTTGGGTTAGAATGCAGGTGACCGGCACCTTCCTTAAAGCAGTTCCATTATCCACCTAATTCGTATTATTCTTGTTGATACAAAAGTGACAAAACTTCCGTTTATGGCCTTTCTATTCTGATAATTAAATAAACATGAAGAAAAAAATAAATTAATTTGTATTTTAAGCTGATCAATTTCATATAGTCGTTTAGCCAATTTTTAAATAATGTAATTAGGGATCCTTTCTGCCTGATGAACATTAGTATTAAAGGGGAACAGTTATCTAACAACCATTCTCCATTGTGTAAAAAACACAGCTGCTTTTCTGAAGTCTTTTTATTTACTTAACTGGATTAAGTGTCTAGCCATGTTTAATTACGCTTTCACTTGTAGCAATCGCCGCAAGCAAACTTAACCGAATAGAGGCTTCCAAAGACATGCTAATCCTTCTATCCTTCTATTGGTATGCTGCTTATTGAAAAACAAGTGAAGTTGCTGGATGACTTTCATTTTAACCTATTCAGAGAATATGTTAAAAACCTTAGTCTCAGATCTTATTACCCGTTGGCCTTAATTGACGTAATCAGTCGCAATCCACAAGAAGAGCAGGATTCAACTTCCTTATATAAATTAGTATATGGAGAAGAAGCAACAGATGAAAAAGCGCTGAAAAAATTCTTCCAGTTAGCTCATTATACTTTTCGACAATCCCATTTTCTCTCTCGTAATTATCCCAATTACTTAATGCATAATATTTCACAGATTCAGCATCTAATCAGTCAGGGGGAACTATCAAAAGCGACTCATCTGGCATTAATGCTCAAAGATGTAGCTGAAAAAATTGAGGATTGGGATACCTGTGAAGCAGTACTGAAAATTTTGGCCCAAAGAGCTATCTTGTTAGAGTCGCCCAAAGATGCACTGCGATATTATGAAGAATCTCAGAAAATCCTCCAGTTTAAAAATGATCTTAATGACATCAACCAGTTCTTCTATAAACAATACATGGACAAAGGTAAAAACGTGGGGGGGGCCAGCTCCAGCTCGAATATGTCTTTCTTTGAAAAATATTTTAACAGCGAAAGCCACGTCGTTCGTACCCTGAGTCGCCTACATTATTTTTATTCACTTCACTTGCTGCGGGATGAAACCTTTTATGGGGAAGATACTTTAGAACAATTGAGCCTTCTAAAAGAGGAACTCATTAAATATAACTATATCATATTCCCCTACCTTCACAATCTGTTGCCGAAAGTTTCTTTTCTAAAACTGATGTACTCCCTTAGGAAACTTTCAGAGGAAAATGTTTTGGAAGAAGCCAGAGACCTGCTCGACTCCTCACAGGATGATCTGTTTTGGAATAGCTTCATTAATTTGCCCGAATTCAACTCCATCGGCATACAGACTAGCCATCTCGTTTCCAACTATTTTACCAGCTACAGAGAGGATCACCTCGAAATATTGCCGGAAGAAACGGTTGAGTTGATTCAAAGTCTAAAAAAAAGATGCCGGGCTATTTTGGATAACCCATTACTCGAAGAAGCCTTTACCACTAAGTACATCAACCTGACTACCGTTTATGCAGGTTTGTTGTTACTCGGCAGTCAGGAGGACATCAAAGAAGCCATCTGGCAATTAGAAAATCTGCTCATTCGATACCAGCAATTATCCTTTCATGCTTTTATCGATTCCATCTTTTTAAATCTTATCCTAGCCTCCTTTTGCATAAAAGATTACGAAAAGCTTGAAAAGTATTATCGGCGATACAAAAAGTCAACTAAAGAAAAAGTAGTCGTACCAGAAAATGACTTCACAGTTCATTTATTTTATTATACCTCCAAATGGCTCTTGAATAAACGTCAACAATACGTAAATAAAATTGAAAAGACAATTGCAGAAAACACTTTCATCAAGGACTTCCCAACCTCTAAAAAACTATTACTTGATCTAGTTAATTATTACAATATGCCAATCACTATTGACTTTTAATAAAACTTATATTAATTTTATGCATACCAAAATTTCCTCCCCCCATCTCTTTCGTTTAGAAACTCTTCCTAAGTTCAGGTTTCCGTAGCTGAACATTTAATTTTATTACCCTTTAAACGCTTTTAATTCGCCATGAAAAAATTATTACAATTAATTTTTGCAGTACTACTCGTATGCCAATTTTCTTTTGCTCAATCCCCCTCTACCTTTATTAATGAAATAAATTATCTCGCCAGCCATCCGGATGATCGAATTGTAGAGATCGCTGGTGAGGCTGGCCAAGACCTTGCCGGCTGGTCACTCGTGTACTATTTTGCCGACGGGACGATCAATGCCATTGAAGAGATTCAATCGGGTGTTATTCCCAACGATCAAAACGATTTTGGAGTGATCATCTATGACATTGATCAGGGAGGAGGTTCCGGAGGGCTGGCTCTGGTTAATGCTTCTGACCAGGTTGTTCAATTCATAAGTTACGGCCTAACACCTGTTATCGAAGCGCTGGAAGGGCCTGCAGCCGGGCAAACCCCAGAATTTATTGGCTCCCAGCTGTTGCCTTTTAACTCCCTACAGCTATTCGGCTCTGGCAACGAATATGAAGACTTTTCATGGACGAACCTCCTCTTGGCTTCTCCTGGTTCCATCAACGTTCGTCAGCTCATCGAAGGTCTTCTGGGCAACCTCGGTCTTAATCTTTTTGGGCTTCAGGAGCAGAACTCCTCCGCGCAAGATGATCTACGGGTTGAGACCGTTCAGGTATATCCTAACCCTTTCGTTGAGCGTGTTCGCGTTACATTGCCAAATGCTGAGATTAATAAAATCAGCGTAATGGATGCCTCAGGCCGATTTATCCGCACCGTTTCAAGCAATTACCAAAGCCAGGTAGATATTCATATGGGAGACCTTTCTCCCGGAATATATTATCTCGTATGCGAAACCGGAAATGCTGTGAGTACTCACAGGATACTGAAAAGGTAATGCACAGGTAAGTTGAAAATAGGGCCCATAACTCACTGTACACATATTCTGTGCCGTCATTATAAGCCCTAAGCTTTATTTCTTATCCAATGATGTGTTTTGTATCGGTATAAGTGCAAAACACATCACTAAAAGATTTAATGCAAAATAAACTTACAAATAGCAAGCAAGAACTAATTAAGTGTTTGTTTAACACTATTAAAATCATTTACAGCCACTTAGTTTTTTTCCCATTCTCATACATATATCAGATACTACAGATTTCATTAAATGATACCCTTATTTTTGTATCAGGAAATCTAAACAAGGAAAAGTTTGATATCAAATTGAAAGGGAAGAATCATAAGTAGTCTGTACATACATAAAAATTACACTTCTTATGAATTCTAAATTTTATCAGTGCCTGAGTATTGGTTTAACTATGCTGTTGTTTACAAAAATGGGCCATACTCAGGCACCTCTTTATAATCCAGAATCCCTCCTCCGTACTTATTGCATCGACCGTGATTTTGAGCCTTCCGTACTGAACGAGCTTCAATTAATGGGGGCTGGTCAAAGTTCTCTCAGCGAATTTAGTCATTATTACTACCAACAATGGATAAACGGCATTCCTTTGGAAAATGCTTTTGGAAGTTTGCATCTCAATAAAGAGAAGACCAAATTTCATGTTCAACAAAATTTCATTTCAAGCCTCGCAGGCAGATATGTTGAAACTATCCCAAGCGATCATCCGAATTTATCCACTTCTCAAATAAAGCAAATTGCAGCCAAAGAAATGTGTCTTTCTTTGGCGGACATACAAACCTTCTTACCAGATCAATCAGGTGATTCTCTTCACTTAGTTTATCTACAAAAGGGGGATAGTTTGTTGTTGTCAAGAAAATTTATTCTACAAACAAAGGATGATCTGTCCTGGGTTCTTTTTTTTAATCTACAAGGAGAGAAATTGATAAAAAAGCATTCCAGAACCTTTACCTGCACCTTTGAGCACGATCATTCTTCAGACCGCCTTCTCAATGAGCAGCCCGCAGTTTCTACCATTCCAGAAGAGGCACCGCCAATACAGGAAGATGGATCGGGCAATTCGGCTCGATATTTTGTTTTTCCACCTCCGCTCGACTCCCCGCTTTCGGGTGGTCGGAGCTTTGTTCAGGAAGCAAGTATATCCGATCCGGTCGCATCACCGCTAGGCTGGCATACCGTACCAGCCACTCCTTTAAACACTGAATTTTACCATACACAAGGCAACAACGTTTACGCCTATTACGACCCCTTTGGTCTGGCTAACGAGCCGGCACCTTCCCCCATTCAAAGATTATGGGGTATTTATCTTTCGGGAAATGTTCCGATCCCTAATAACCAAAGCCGGGATTTTAATTATCAAAATGACATCAATTCATTCATCAGCTCAAAATATATTGAAGATGCCATTACCAATGCTTTTGTGTGGTGTAATTATGCTCATGATGTTTTTTATCAATATGGTTTTGACGAAGAAGCCGGCAATTTTCAGGCTCGCAATCTTAGCGGCCAGGGAGAAGACGACGATTTTGTGCTAGTAGAATGCCAAAATGGATCGGGCCTCAACAATGCCCGATTCAACGCCCAACCTGATGGTGAAAAACCTACCATGCGTCTTTTCCTTTGGAACAACGGACTGACAAGCCCCAACAGGGATGTCAGCTTCGAAAACCAGATCGTCATCCACGAATACGCTCACGGATTGACTTCCCGGCTCATAGGTGGGCCGGATAATGTGGACTGCTTCAGCAATTTCGAGCAGGGAAGTGAGGGCTGGAGTGACTTTTTTGGCCTTATGCTCACCATGGCTGACAAAAATGGAAATAGCTCGATCGATAAAAACTTCCTCGGAGAAGGTATCCGGTCTATGGGAAATTACGTCATGAATGAAGACGCTTCCGGAAACGGCCTCCGACCTGCTCCATACGTTTACAATATGGATAGCGAAGCCGGTACTTACAACGATTTCACTTACGCAGATATCGAGCACCTGCCGGCACCGCACGGAACCGGTTTTTTGTGGGCAAGTATGCTTTGGGACATGACACTCAACTTAATAGATCGGTATGGCTACGAAGCAGACCTGATGAACGCTAGCTCGAATGCCGGTAATATCCGAGCCATGAAAATCGTCATTGAAGCACTTAAAATTACCCCCTGCGAACCGCGTTTTTTTGAAATGAGAGATGCCGTTCTGTTAGCCAATGACATGCTTTTTAATGGCGAAGGAGAAGACTTACTCTGGGATGCTTTTGCCAGACGTGGCCTGGGTTATGGCGCTAATGCAAAAGGGGAAGTCGCGTTCGACAACCCTACCTTAAAAGTGGAAAAAACAGTAGACAAACAAGAAGTTGCTCCCGGAGAAGCACTCACCTATACCATTAAGGTGACCAACAACGCTCCTGAACCACTCAGAATGGTTGAGATTACAGATTATGTTCCTGCTAATTTTCAGGTAACCCATATTTCCAATGGCGGTCAACTCCAAAACGGAGTCGTGTCTTTTCCACCAATCGGCCACCTGAATCAAGGTACTACTGTTACCCGAACCATCACGGGGGTTCCTGACAACGCAGCGCCCAGTTTGACTGTTTACGAAAATGCGGTTGAATCTCCTCTCCCCAGCGACTTTGTTCCCGCACTCAGTTGGCTTGTCGACAGCGGCAACCCCAACCCCAACTCAGGATCTACCCAATCCTGGTGGCACTTTGACCCGGGTATTGTTTTTGATGCGTCCTTAATGTTGAATCTAAATTTAGATCCTAACCATAACAATCATTTGAGTTTTTGGCAATATTTTGACCTGGAACCTACTTTTGATGGTGGTGTTATTGAAATTTATCAGAACGGGGAATGGACGGACCTGGGGCCAAATATCATTCAAAATGGGTATACCGGATTCATCTACGACGTATTTGTTACTCCCGTGAGTATCCCAATACCTACCTCTACACTCAGTGGACGCCGGGCCTTTACAGGTACCAGTCCCGGTTATATCAATACGATTGTTGATCTTTCGGATTTTGAAGGTGAGGTTTGGCTTAGGTTTAGAATTGCGGCTAACGATAACAATGATCATGACGTAAACTGCGATGAAGGGGCCCAGGGTTGCTACGGCTGGAACCTCGATGATTTTAAATTAATCGACTTTTCTCATATTAAAAACACAGTCTGTGTAGAAACGCAGAACGGCTATTCCGAATGCGCTGATGTTGGAAGAGTCGGTACAGTAATAAGAGAAAATCAACAGCTTTTATCCATTCAATCGTTTGATTTTGCTGTTGAGGCTAAAAAAGGTGAGGACTTACAGGTTTTCCCTAACCCGACTTCAGGTCAATTTACCTTGCATGGGTCTGAGGATATGGAAAACGTGTCTTTGTTTGACCATACCGGGCGTTTTATCCAGTATTTTGACTTAAAGGCTGGAGATAATAAACACGAATTCGACATCAGCCACCTCCCCAAAGGCTTCTACTATGTTAAAGCTTCCTTGAAGGGTGAATGGCAGAGTGTAAAAATTATTGTTCATTAAAAAAAGTAGGGGTTTTTTGAAAAACTTTGTTTTTCAAAAAACCCCTACTTTTTCAATATCTTAAACTCTACTCTTCTATTTTTCTTTCGGCCACTTTCCGTTTTATTACTTGCGATCGGTCGTTTATTTCCAAAACCAAGAGAGCTTAATCTACTTGAGGGGATGCCATTCTCCTGAAGGTAGCGACTCACAGCTGCGGCCCGGCGTTCAGACAAGTCCTGATTGTAACCCGCTGTTCCCACGGCATCGGTATGGCCGATGATCTGAATTTCCATGCCTGGGTTTTGCCGGAGTAACTCCAAGAGGTTTTCCAACTGATCGGTAGAGGTGGGCAGCAAAGCAGATTTGTCGGTATCAAAATAAATATTAGTCAGGCGGATGGTCTGGCCTACCTCAATAAAGATCTCCAACAGGTCGATAGGTACGCTCAGAGGCGTCACTTTCACCTGGTCAATGTAGTAATAAGCATAGTTGAGATGTTCTTCACAATTGGAATACGTATGGGTCAGACTGTCCGGGAAAAAATTGCCTATGATCAGATGAGTATAAGCTTTATCCGCTTCAAAAGTTTCGGATACGGTATGCCAGGCCTCATCCGGCAATTCAAGCAAGTCATAACCGATCATGGCCGGCGGCAGATCCAGCAGCTTATCATCTGCCTCGTTGATCTTGCCTTCGCTGAGAGCCATGCCAAGCTTATCAATGGACAACGATTTGGGCAAATGAGCGGTCTTGAAGGACAACAGATAACTTTCACCAGGTTTCATAGGTGTGCTGAGCGGAACCTGTAGGTATTCCCTACAGTGTGGTTTCCCATCTTTACATCCATACACCGTAATTCCCGCCATAGCTTTTCCATGATAGGGTGGCATTTCTCCGAATCCCCGGTCTTTCCAATGTGTAGGTACGACCACCCGGGGCCCAAACGCATCCGGAGAGGCAATAGTTGGTGCTGACCAGTAACGTACCAGCCGGGTAAAATGAGCACCTTTGTAGAACCACCCCAGTGGAGGGGCGGCAAACTGTTCGAAACTGGGATTGGGCACCAGATTAGGATCTGAGTCGGCCGTTTGAGCGGCCAGGCAGCAGGGGGTCAGTATTAAGGCCAAACACCATAGTCTAAATCTTACCATAATCTTACATTCAGATTAAAAATTTGAATGATCGCTTGTAAACATATTGGTGGTTTTGAGGTTGATTGAATGCGGCTGTCTCATTCAATCAGAAAAATTTTCCAAAATATGAAATTAGGGCCAAGGGCAATATCTCTTTCGATTTTTGGTGTCTTGTCTATTGTTAGTTTATTCTTTGTATTCCAGTTGAAGTTTTCATTCAGCTTTGAGCAGTTTTTTCCCAAAGGAGACAAAGATCTGGATTTTTTCAAAGCGTTCATGGAGGAATTTGAGGCTGACGATAACTTCCTGCTTGTGGCCGTTCGTCATGAGGGAGGGGTGTTTGAACAGGACTTTCTCAAAAAGGTACATGAATTCACCCTTCAGTCCAGGCAATTGCCCCATGTTTTGGAAAGTCAGTCACTGACAAAGCTGGGGTATCCTATCAAAACACCTTTTGCGGTCACCAGCATTCCAGTCATTCACATTGACGATCCCGGCCGCTATGAGAGCGATAAAAAAAGGCTCTTTCAAGATGAACGCTTCATTCATAATTTTATTTCGGAGGATGAGGAAACGCTGGTCGTTTTTCTAAAGACGGTCAGTAGCATAACTTTTGAGCAGGCCCGCGAATTATTGGAGGGTTTGAATGGTTTAGTAGAAAAATTTGAGTTCGAAGAATATCACTATTTGGGCCGTCCTTATTTCCAGGTGGAATTAGTGGATATGCAAAAAAGAGAAGTCATTTTCTCCGCTGTCATATCTTTTATCCTGGTGACCCTGATCATGTATTTGATATTTAGAAAACCTTGGGGCATTGCCATTTCACTGGTTTCCATCGCCCTGGGGATGCTGTTGTTTTTGGGATACATGGGTGCCTTCGGCCGGGAGTTAAATGCCATGTCGGCCCTATATCCGATCATCATGATCATGGTGGGCACTTCGGATGTGATTCACATCATGACAAAATACATCGATGAACTCCGGAAAGGAAAAGCTCGAAAACAGGCCGCCATCATCACCGTCAAAGAAATTGGCCTGGCTACCTTGCTCACCTCGGTTACCACCGCCATCGGCTTTGCTTCCCTGCTGACCAGCCGGATCGGCCCCATACAGGACCTTGGGGTCAATGCAGCGGTGGGTGTAATGATTGCCTATGTCACAGTGATCGGCTTCACCGTCGTCATGCTCTCAGGCTTTCGCGTAGATCAATTGATCAAACTAGGTAAAGGACAAGCTTTTTGGGACCGGAGCATGCTTTGGAGCTATCGCTTGACACGCAACTATCCACGAAGGATTGCGGCAGGAGGAATGTTCGTTTTTGCCTTATGTATACTGGGAATTTCCTGGGTGACAACAAACTACAACATCAAGAGCAATTTGCCCAGAAATTCCAAAATCACAGATGATTTCAACTTTTTCGAAAAACATTTAACGGGCTTTCGCCCGGTAGAATTCGCCGTCTTCCCACAGGGGGAGTATAAAGCCACCGACTTTGAAGTGGTTCGAGAAATTGGAAAGGTAGAAGAAAAACTAAAAGAAATAGAAGGGATCCGGGCCGTTAATTCCATCACTGCCGTTTACAAATCCATCAATCAGATGTTCGGAGGAAATCGACCGGAGGCATACGAATTACCGGAATCCAAGGAACAATTCGCACGCTACCAGCGGCTGGTCAGTCAAGTGCCTATGGCGCAGGCCAATGTGCTGGTTAACCAGGACGGAAGCAAGGCCAGGATTACTTCCCGGATTTTTGATATTGGGGCAGATAGCGTCAAGCAACGGGTTAATCAGGTACAACAATGGGCCAAAATGAATGTCGATACCAATGTCATCAATATTCAGCAAACCGGTACCGCCCTGATCATCGACAAGAATGCGCAGTATGTTCGGGAGGACTTGGTAGAAGGCCTGGGGATGGCTATTCTGATTGTGAGTATTCTTATGGCTTTGCTGTATCAGAATATAAAAATGCTGTTGATCTCTTTGATCCCGAATGTGTTTCCGCTTCTAATGGCCGGGGCCCTGTTAGGTTTTCTCAACATCGAGCTGGAAGCCGGTATTTCCATTGTTTTTGCAGCTATATTTGGTATAGCGGTCGATGACACCATTCATTTTTTGAGTAAATACAAACTGGCGATCAATAAGGGGAAAAGTACGGAAGAAGCGCTGCAGATCACCTTCGCAGAAAGTGGGAAGGCCATTGTGCTGACCACCCTCATTTTGTTTGTCGGCTTTCTGGTGATGCTGTTCTCTCAAAATCCAGCCAGCTTCACGGTTGGTTTGCTCATTAGTGTGACCCTATTCGGGGCGATGATCAGTGATTTGATGCTGATTCCGTTGTTTATCCGGAAGTTTATGCCTACGGAAGAAAAAAAAGAAGAAACAGTAAGCCTGAAACCAATAGAAATAAATGTATGATAGAAGCGGCCCTGGCCGCTTCTATCATACATTTATTTCTATCTTCTCAAAGATCTCATCTAACTCATCATAAGACTTATATCCTACTTTTTCTTCCTCTCCACCTTTCACATTAATGCCTAGAGGCTTCAGCTCTTCGAGAATTTCGTCAATGTTACTTTCGTCAAAATTGAGGCTCAAGAGTATGGGATGCTCCTGCATCAGTTCCTTCAATTCATCCAATAAATTTTGCTGAATAAAGGCCCAATCTATCCCGTTTTTATCAAAATTGAGGATAAAAACCTCAACCAGGTCGGCATTTTGGTCAAAAACAGGGCGAAGGCTATCCAGAGAGGTATCTTTTTCGACCACTATTTCCTGCATGACGGGCAGTAGTTCGCTGATAGATTTCAAAGTATTGTAATCGGTGAATGGCCCTACCTGAAGCTGTTCGATTTCCAGGACCTCCATAGCGGACTTGACCGTTTCCAGATCCGGCAGATTAAATTCGCCCACGATTTTCACACCATCCACCCACTCTTTAATGGCTTTCATATTTTTGGGCTCGATGTAATCTTCGCTGCCGGCCTCCAGGTTAAACCCCAGCCATTCGACTTCCCAGGCGGCGAAGTAGCGGGCATCGGTCAGGTTGGTAATGGAACTGGCCTTAACTTTCGTTTTTAGCATAATGATTAGTTTTCAGGATGCAAAAAAACGAAATTTTGGTCACAAATTTAGACATGTCATGTTTAAACATGACATGTCTGGGCCATTTCGACACGTCTTATCCACAAAAACTTGATTATCAATAGGTATGAACGTTGAAAAGGACATGACATGTTTAAGACATGTCATGTCCTTTGAATCCAAACATGTCATATCTAGATATGACATGTTTGGATAGACAAAAGAAAGGGGCACTCTAGACTGGCAATGTCTAGCCTGAAAAAAAGATGAGCAGGAAATGGTTATTGAACGGCGGCCAAAAGCTATTCGACCATACTCAACACTTGCTGAGGCCTTAAGCCCATATCCTTCAGCTGAAATTTATTCCCATAAAAGACATTAAAATCCACCGGCCCATCAATGCCGGCCAGGCGGCCCCGATTGCCATATTGCCAGAACTTCCAGTCCTTCTGGTCCTCCAGGTCGGGCTTTCGATAGCTGTAGCGAGCAATCCAAAGCGGGTATTCATCAAAATGACCGGCCAGGTGTTCGTTATAAAATTTCAGATTGGTATAAATAATCGGACGGATATCGAAGTGCAGCTCGATCATATACAGCCAGGTGCGCATCTGGGTGATGAGGTGGATCTTATCACTGCCGTCCAGGACTTCTACGTCCAAAACCGGCGGCAGATCGCCGAAATCCATATCGACCAGATCAATAAAATTCATGGCTTGCTCTTCAGCCGGCGTTTGCGGCCTGAAAAAGTGGTAGGCACCTCTCAGTATTCCTACACGCTTCATTTCTTCCCAGTTGGAGGAAAAGAGTCCGTCTCTATGAGTGGCTCCTTCTGTAGCTTTGACAAAGGCAAAAGTAATGGCTTGCTGGGCAACCGAATCCCACTGAATTTCTTTCTGGTGGTGAGACACGTCTATGCCATGTACTTTAAAGCCTTCCATCCTAATGGTTTCGCGTTCACAGGATTGGAAAAGTGCCAGCAATAAAGCTAAAGTCATTAAACGCTTCATACTCGCTTATTACTGGATGAATACTAGGTTGTTTATATGGGGTTGTCTCATCCGCCTGAGGAAGATTCGACGCCCCATAGAATTTTTTTTGAGAGGTGTTTTTTATAAGGAAAAACGAAGTTTTTCCTTATAAAAAACACCTCTCAAAAAAATATTATTGGCTGGCGAACCCGCGTCAGGCGGATGAGACAACCTCCTTTATATTTTCAATATTAGTGAAAAGATTTCACATATAAAATATACCAGAATACTTTAATGTTTCGATAACAGAAGATCTGTTTATCTAAAAAAAAGACTCCGCAGTTGATAACAAAACGAACAACTTATTTACACTAATCAGGCAGAATATTATTTTTTATAAAAAATACTTGAGCCGTTTTTATGTAGATATACTATATTTTACGTTTACCTGACTACAAAAGATTCAAGATTTTGAAAAAGCACACCAATTTGTCAAAAAGACAACTTTTTTTACAACATGTGGCCCAAACGAGCCCTTCTCCGCTCATGATCGAGATCGAGCGAGCAGAAGGTATGTACCTCTTCGATCCAAATGGGAAGGCCTACCTGGACCTGATTGCGGGTATCGGAGTGAGTTCGCTGGGGCATCGGCATCCGGCAGTCGAAAAGGCGGTCAAGGAGCAATTGGGAAAATATTGGCATACGCTGGTATATGGCGAATATGTACTCTCCCCGCAAGTGGAATTGGCTCAACTTTTAACCAAGCAATTACCCGATCCACTAGATAGCATTTATTTTGTCAATTCCGGTAGCGAAGCCACCGAGGGGGCCATGAAATTAGCCAAGCGATACACCGGCCGGCCCGAGATCATGGCCTGCAAAAAAGCTTATCATGGGAGTACGCAGGGTTCTGCCAGCCTAATGTGGCCGAAAGATTTCACGCAGGCGTATCATCCGCTTCTTCCAGGTATCCGCCACATTGAATTCAATTGTGAAAAATGCCTGAAAAAGATTTCCCAAAAAACAGCCGCCGTGATCGTCGAGCCGGTGCAGGCCGAATGGGGCATCCGGCCTCCTGCTGAGGGCTATTTGAAAAAACTGAGAAGGCGCTGCGATGAAACAGGTACCCTGCTGATTTTTGACGAAGTCCAGACCGGCTTCGGTCGTACCGGTCATTTGTTTGCTATGCAGCGCTATGACGTGACTCCCGACATCGTGCTCATGGCCAAGGGTATGGGCGGCGGTATGCCCATCGGGGCCTTCTGTAGCTCACAAGAGGTCATGCAGGTCCTTTCACACAATCCCATTTTGGGGCACATCACCACTTTCGGCGGCCACCCTGTGAGTTGTGCCGCTTCCCTGGCTACCCTGAAAGTTTTATTGCAGGAGGATTACATCAGTCAGGTAGAGAAAAAAGAGGCCTTGTTTCGGTCCTTATTGAAACATCCTAAAATAATAGAAGTAAGGAGCGCCGGACTGATGATGGGCGTACAAATGGAGAGCTTTGATTTTATCCAAAAAGTAATCGGCCATTGCCTGGAAAAAGGATTGATCACAGACTGGTTTTTGTTTAATAGCGAGACGCTGAGAATTGCTCCGCCTTTGATCATTTCAGAAGAGGAGATTCGATGGGCGTGTGGAATTATTTTGGAGGCTGTAGAATTATGAAAAAGTAATTGCTAATCAAGTTGTGATGCTAGTTCCTCCTTCGTCGGAACGATGCTGGATGCTGATGCGGCCTGCAGCCGCAGGAGGCTGGACGTTTGATTTTCTTCAATAAGAAGAAAGAGATCTTATTCATTTATCAAAAAAAGACGTTACCATCCTCACGCCGTCGGCGTGATAAGCATCCAGCATCGTTCCGACGAAGGAGGAACTAGCATCATTTTTTGATAGGCACAAAAAACATGGATGCGTGAAAAAAAATTATAATTCTTTCCTTAACCTCGCCACAGGAATATTCAGCTGCTCACGATACTTCGCCACCGTACGCCGAGCAATATTATACCCCTTTTCTTTCAGATGATTCTTAAGTTTTTCGTCAGAAAGCGGTTTTCTTTTATTCTCATTTTCGATGATCTCAGAAAGGATTTTCTTGATCTCCAATGTTGAAACCTCCTCTCCTTCCTCATTTTGCATGGATTCGGAGAAAAAGTCCTTCAAGCGCTTGGTACCGAACTCTGTCTGAACAAATTTGCTGTTGGCCACCCTGGAGACAGTCGAAATATCCAGTCCGGTAATCTCGGCTATATCCTTCAGGATCATAGGGCGAAGCTTACGCTGATCGCCGGTCAGGAAGAAGTCGTATTGGTATTGCAAAATAGCATACATGGTTCGGTACATGGTCTGCTGGCGCTGACGGATGGCATCGATGAACCACTTGGCCGAGTCGATCTTTTGTTTGATAAACTTAACAGCCTCCTTTTGTTTTTTATTGGTTTTCCCGGCTTGCTTGCTGCTTTGGTAGGTCTGCAGCATGTCCTTGTACTGATCGTTAATGCGCAGGTCCGGCGCATTTCTGGAATTCAGGTTGAGCTCAAGTTCGCCGTCCCGGTTGGTAATGATAAAATCAGGAACTACATATTGAGTAGCCCTGCTACCGGAAGAGCTATACCCACTAGCCGGCTTAGGATTAAGTTTTAGAATTACGTCAATGGCTCCCTTCAGGTCATCTTCGGTGACATTCAGGGAACGAACTAGTTTTTGATAGTGTTTTTTAGTGAATTCTTCAAAATTCTTATCGATGACTTCTATAGCCAGGCGGAGTTCTTCCTCAGGGAACCCTTCCACATGCTCTCCTTCTTCGATGATTTCCAGCTTTTGATGTAGTTGAATGCTCAGACATTCCTGCAAGTCACGAGCCGCCACGCCGGGAGGGTCAAAGCGCTGGATAGTTTTGAGCATTTCTTTGACTTCCTCTTCCGATACGAAGATGTTCTGGGCGAACATCAGGTCGTCGATAATGGCCACGGGCTCTCTTCTTAGATAGCCATCCTCATCAATGCTTCCTACGATTTGCCGGGCAAGGGCTTCTTCTTTTTCATCCTTAAACTGGAGCAGGCCCAACTGTCGGTCGAGAAAATCGTGGAAGGTATTTTCTACGGCTATCGGCATGGTTTTGTCCTCTTCATCACCGCCGTAGCTGCCATCCTTCATTTTGTAAGCAGAGGGATCATCTTCCAGGTATTCTGTCAGGTAATCATCCAGTTCAAATGTTTCTTCCGTGTTGTCATCATTGCTGAGTTCGTCGCTGTCCTTGAATTCGAGAGGGTCTTCGTTTTTGTCTCCTTCTTCCAGTGCAGGATTGGCTTCCAGCTCCTCTTTGATGCGCTGTTCCAGCGAAACCGTCGGGATCTGCAGCAGTTTCATCAGCTGAATCTGCTGAGGCGATAGCTTCTGGAGCATCTTTTGTTCAAAGCGAAGATTTTGCATCCTATTTTAATTTTGGTGTGGTAAAAGTGGTATTGAGTTGTATAATAAGTACGTCAAATTTTCTATCTTTTGCAAGCAAATATATTTGAAAAAAAACTCTGACGCCATATCTACAGCAAAAAATATGCCATTTTTTTTAATTTGTTTTTTGCTTACTCCTAATTGATTGCGCGCAGATCAAGCAAATAAACCGTCCAAATAAAAACATATGACTCCCCCCTCTAGAATTAATGAAAGAATTGCAGCCCTAAAAGGTTTAATGAAACGGGAAAAACTGGCCGCCTACCTCATCCCGGCTGCTGACCCCCACCAAAGTGAATACGTATGCGACCACTGGAAAGTTCGCGAATGGATGAGTGGATTTACCGGATCGGCCGGAACCTTAATTGTTACTAGAGAAAAAGCGGTTTTGTGGACGGATTCCCGGTATTTTTTACAGGCCGAAAATGAGCTGAAGTCAACCGATATCCAATTATTTCGGGAAGTTACAGATAAGCATTTGACCTACCTTTCCTGGCTGGCAGATACGCTCGAAGCAGGAGCCGTCATTGGATGCGATGGCCGGCAGTTTTCTGTGGACCAGGCCGGCAGGATGAAAAAAAAGCTATCAAATCACGACATTCAACTAGATACACAGCAAGACTTGGTAGGAGAAGTTTGGAAAAAGCGGCCGAATCTACCAGATCATCCCGTCTTTGAATTTGATGTGGAATATGCAGGCGAAAGTCGCGCTCATAAATTGAACAGGATCCGACAGGCCATGCTCAAAAAAGAGGTAGACATTCACCTCATCTCAAAACTGGACTGCATCGCCTGGGCATTGAATCTGCGCGGCAGCGATGTCGAATGCAATCCGGTTTTTATGAGCTATTTATGGGTTGAAAAAGAAGAAGCCTTTTTATTTATCGATAAAAACAAGGTGCCGGAAGCCATACAAAACGCACTGAAAAGAGATGGCATCGAAATCATGAATTACAAGGCCATATCCGGCTTCATCGGACGCCTGGCCCCTGAGCGGGTCGTCTGGATCGACTCCGCCTCCACCAACCAGCAATTATTCGACTGGCTAAAAGAGCAAGAGGTAGAATTTGTACGCTCCCAGGATGCCGTCGTTTCTCTAAAAGCTGTCAAAAATGATACAGAGATCGGGCATTTGCATCAAGCCATGGTCAAAGACGGCATCGCCCTGGTAAAGCTCAAGATCTGGCTCGACCTGATGCTCGACCGGGTCATGGTCACCGAATACGAAGTATCCAAGCAGCTCAACCGCTTCCGGCAAGCCCAGGGGAATTTCATCGATGATAGTTTTCATGCCATCGTGGGTTACAATGCCAACGGCGCGATTGTCCATTACCGGCCCCAGCCCGCCGAAAGCTCCCCCATCAAGCCATCTGGCATGCTGCTGATCGACTCGGGCGGACAGTACATGGAAGGTACCACGGATATCACCCGTACCTTTGCACTCGGCGAGCCTAGTCCGGAACAAAAAGAACACTACACCCTCGTTTTAAAAGGACATATTGCCCTGTCAAAAGCCGTTTTCCCAAAGGGCACCACCGGTGTGCAAATGGACATCCTGGCCCGGCAATTCCTCTGGCAGCGGGGCCTGAACTACGGGCACGGCACCGGCCACGGTGTAGGCTTTTTCCTCAATGTGCACGAGGGGCCGCACAGCATCGGTGCCGATGCGAAAGGCAGCCGGACAACCATCCCCTTCCAGCCCGGCATGATCGTTTCGAACGAGCCTGGCCTCTACCTGACCGGCCAATACGGCATCCGGATCGAGAACCTGATCCTCTGTGTGGAATCAGATGTAAAAGACCTGGAAGGGAAGCCCTATCTCGGTTTTCACACGCTTTCTCTTTTCCCTTACGACCTGGACTTAATTGACGGCAGTCTTTTATCGGTTTCAGAAAAAGCATGGATCAAGGATTACCATCAGCGGGTGTTTGAGGAGTTGAAGCCCGGTTTGAGCCCGGAGGAGGTGAAGTGGCTGGAGCGGCAGTGCCAGCCGGTGAGGTGAGTGAGAGGGGGGTAGAACTATTTGATTGACTTAACATGGAAGATACATATTATTTTGACTTTAGGAATGGAATTCCTTGCTGACTAGCATGATGTTATGAGTAGTTAAAAAAACTAACAACACCAAAAAGTAATGAACTTTGAATTAGAGGAAAAACTATTAGAATTATTAAATGCCAAAAAGCTTGACGAGGCAATTAATTTGGCTGAGACAGAACTTCTAAAAATTCCAGAGACAAACTTTCATAAAATCATTGGAAAAGACTTAAAAAAGCAAGCAAGTGCATTAAGAAGTTTTATCGAGGATTTTGATGAAAAAACAACTAGAGATTTAAAAAAAAGAAAAGGTTTCTTAAAATTATTTTTTGGAGGAATAGATGAAGTAAAACCGGCAGCTTATTACTGTGAAATGAATGGATTTACGATAAACTATGATCGCTGGTTTATTGATTTATTCTCATTTGAGAAAATTGAGACAAATAATTGGGAGTGGTTATCCGACTTTTATGATTCAACTGAAAAAGATCTGACTATTAAAGGATTTGAAGAAATACAGTCAATTTTTCAGGATGTGCATGAAAATGCCCAATTTAAAGAGCCGAATATTGAAGCGACTTATGAAGTATGCGAATTACTAGTCATTTTAAGATTACAAGAGCTTTTCAGAGAAGCATACCAAAATAGTCAAAGTGAATGGGCAAAAATTCCGATGTTCGTGACTGCTCATGACTATGAAATGATATATAAAGTGAATTGAATATGAATAGATGATTTATGTTTTTGAGCAACCAACCAAAGGAAAAGAAAACTTGCGCTCTTGGTTAACATTTGTTAATTTTAACAAATGAATAATGTTTTCGCTAAAGCTCTAAAAAAGATTGTCGATATCCTTAACAGAGAGGAAATTGATTACATGTTAGTTGGTGGATTTGCTGTAAGTTACCATAATAGGGCAAGGACAACCAATGATATTGATATCGTTCTCCAGATTTATCCAAGCCATGTAAAACAGATATTAAAATATTTTCCAGAGTGGAAAATATTTGAAGAATCTTTTATGGATAATGTCGATAAAGGGATATTATTCAATATTACAGATTTTGAAACGGGGATTCGATATGATTTCATATCCTATCGGGACAGTGACTACGGTTGGGCTGCCTTTAAAAGAAGAGAAGAGATAGAATTTTTTGATGTGAAATGTTATGTGTGTACCAAAGAAGATTTAATAATATCAAAAATGATGTGGCACAATATCACTCCAAGTGACAAGCAACTAGAAGATTTAAAGTTTTTATTGCTTGACCAAGATTTGAATTTGGAGTACATCAAATATTGGATATTCAAACTAAACATCAAAACTCATGGACTTTTGGAATCATAAGGTAAATGTAAGTAAGGAGGCAGCACAAAGGCAAATTGAGATAATTAACACTTTTTCTCCCGAGAAAAGAATGAAGATTGCACTTGATTTTGGAAACTTAGGAATAGATCAAACAAGGAACTGGATCAAACGACAGCATCCAGGCTATTCAGAATTAGAAGTCACCTTGGAATTTGTCAGATTAATGTACTATGAAACGGGTCAAATGTCTGAAGAAGTATGGAGGTTTTTCCATAGAAAAATGAAGCAGAAAATAAAGAAAGATTGGTCCCTAAGATTCAGGAAAATGATGAAAGAAAATGACTGGACTTATGATGATGTAGCAAAAATTGGAAGTTTTAAAAATGGAAAAGTAATCCAAGCCACCATAAGTAGAGAGTTGCCGTCATTTGCAAAAATTGCAGTAATTCTGCATGAGAAAAACATGGAGTCACATAGATAACGCTACAGCACAAACATCGCCTACCTCCTCTTCAACGACATCACCCCTCTGGACTTTTCTCCATAAAAAATACCCAAACATTTAAAGACTTGTAGGAGCTGTATAAATAAACAACGACTGTGAAACTCAAAGACATTTTTACAGACATCAATACAAAAGTTTTCGTCCTAGTAAATCAAGACGATGACGATGAACTCAATTGGACAATCGAGCCGACTGACTATGCCCTTTTGCCAGAAGAAGAAAACATGTATTTCATCAAAGCCTTTCAGGTTTCATCATACAAGACAGCGGATTGCTTCCTTGGAATAATAACCCCTGAAAGAATTGCAGAGACCGTAATAAAGCGAGCCTCCAACGGACAAATAGTGGCTGAAAGCATCTACGATCAAGAAAAGACGGTCATTCCAGCCATTGCATCTGATTGCTTTGGTAACTATGAACTATACTACGCAAAAGAAAATCCTAAAATTGGTATAGACGTCTTGAAAAAAGGCTTGAACCAAGCAACAAATAAAAACGTGGTGGCTGAAGACCTTGGCTATATTTTACGTGATGAAGGACAAGTAAAAGAAGCGATTGAAGCATTTAAAATGAGTGAAGAAAATGGGCCTTCTTCCAATTATATTTACCTGGAACTTTCCCAGCTTTACAAAGCATTGGGACAAACAGACGAAGAAATCAAATATCAATTGAAGTTTAAAGATAGCAGTGAAATCGAATAGCCGCCGAATTAGAACTATCTTTGCCCATTAACTGTTGACTACAAAAATTCAGTTACTACTTTTTTAATGAAAACAGACGTCAGAAAAATATCGCAGACGGAACTCGAGGAGATCTTCAAAGGCATGGGCGAACCCAAATTCCGGGCTAAGCAGGTGTATGAATGGTTGTGGAAAAAAGGAGCACATTCTTTCGAAGAGATGACCAACCTATCCAAGTCCCTGAGGGGAAAACTGGAAGACGGTTTTGCCATCAATGCGATACAAGAAGATAAAGTACAATTCAGTTCGGATGGTACGATCAAAACCCGCTACCGCCTACACGACGGGCACCTGATCGAATCGGTTCTGATACCAGTGCCGGTAGATAAGCGGTTTACAGTCTGTGTGTCCTCGCAAGTCGGCTGTAGCCTGACCTGCTCTTTTTGCGCCACCGGGCGCATGAAACGCGTGCGCAACCTGGATGCTTCCGAGATTTTCGACCAGGTCTGGATGGTGAACAAACAAGCAAACGAACACTTTGGTCACGACCTGACCAATATCGTGTACATGGGTATGGGCGAGCCTTTACTGGCCTATAAAAATGTAATGGAAAGCATCGACCTGATCACCTCCGACAAAGGGCTGAACATGTCGGCCAAAAGAATTACGATCAGCACGGCCGGCATAGCTAAAATGATCCGAAAGATGGCGGATGACAACAGCAAGGTGAACCTGGCCCTTTCCCTCCACGCCGCAGACGACGAAAAGCGCAATCGCATTATGCCGATCAACGAGCAGAATAACCTGGCTACTTTAATGGATGCCATGGAATACTACTACCGCCAGACGCGCAATCGCATCAGCTATGAATACATCGCCTTCCAGGGCTTTAACGATCAGATAGAAGATGCTAAGAAGTTAGCGAAACTGTGCCGCCGTTTTCCGGTGAGAGTGAATATTATTGAATACAACCCAATTGATGGGGCAACTTTTGTGAAATCACCTGAGGATCAGATCGATCGGTTCGCGAAATACTTAACCGATCATGATGTGTTAGTGACCGTACGAAGAAGTAGAGGAAAGGATATAGATGCGGCCTGTGGACAATTAGCCAATAAGGATTGAAGTTATTGCAGGCCCCTAGCTTAAAATCTCACGCAGATGGCGCGAATTTCGCAAATTTTTGACTCATCTGCAAAATGGGCGTAATCTGCGTGAGAAAAAAGCATAATCTATAGTTGAGCATCAAAATTAACCAGCTGCACAAACTGCTTCACCCGCTCTTTGATCTCCTCTTTTTGCAAGCCCACCAAACGCTCGATGCTAAATTTTTCCACACAAAAAGAAGCCATGGCTGAGCCATAGATGATCGCTCTTTTCATATTTTCAAAAGAAGTATCATCTGTCTGCGCAATATAGCCCATAAATCCACCTGCAAAGGTATCTCCAGCTCCGGTAGGATCTGTAACCTCAGCCAGAGGAAGAGCCGGCGCAAAGAACAGTTCGTTGTCCTGGAAAAGTAAGGCCCCGTGTTCTCCTTTTTTGACTACCAAAGTTTTTGGCCCCATAGCTCTGATCACATCCGCTGCTTTTACCAGTGAGTACTCGCCTGACAATTGGCGGGCCTCTTCATCATTGATGATCAACACATCGATCATGGTCATTACTTCCTTAAGGCGTGACATGGTGTTATCCATCCAGAAATTCATCGTATCCAGCGCGATCAGCTTAGGACGTTTGACCAGTTGCTCGATCACACGGATTTGTACGTCAGGAGTCAGGTTGCCCAGCATCACATAGTCGGCTTCCGTATAAGAAGGAGGCAAAACCGGGTCAAAATCCGCTAGCACATTTAACTGAGTATCCAGCGTATCTCTTGAGTTCATGTTGTTGTGGTAGCGACCGGCCCAGAAGAAAGATTTTTCGCCTTCTTTAATTTGTAAGCCGCCCAGATCAACGCCCTGCTTTTTCATATAGTTGAGCGTTTCTTCCGGGAAATCGTCACCGACTACGGATACCAACATTACTCTATCTGTGAAGTGGGCCGCTGCCAAAGAAATATACGTAGCCGCCCCGCCAATGGCCATATCGGCTTTTCCAAGGGGCGTTTCAATGTCGTCAAAAGCTACCGTACCTACAGTCAAAAGGTTCATTCGAAAATATTTTTGATTTTTTTTTTGCAAATATTGCATTTTATTTCTGGATATAATAACTTTGCACACGCTAATGAAAGATTAGCATAGGGCTTAAAAGCCTAAACATATAAAACTAACACAATCTCCTCCCACCAGGGGGAGATTGTATTAGCAAATTTTAATCTTCGAGCTTTTAAAGGTTCGAAGAATCATGCCTCTTTAGCTCAGCTGGTTAGAGCGCCGGACTGTTAATCCGTAGGTCCTTGGTTCGAGTCCAAGAAGGGGCGCATAATATTAAGTAAAAGGCTGCTGTCGTAATCGACAAGCAGCCTTTTTTGTTTATGGCCCAATTTGATTAATCGGCTGTAAAAGATATTTTATATTTTCAGCTGCGAAAGCCAATAGCAAGTCCTACCCGAGCAAACCTCTATCAAATACCCCTGGCTTTTTAGCCTAAGCTCAGCAGAGACCCGGATTTTAAAAATTCGGGTTAATTTTCACATGGAATTTTTTTGATAAAAGGTAATTTAATAAAACCCTGCGATGCGGGGGTCTTCACTATGTCCTGACTAGACACAGAATTTTTTTTAATCAAAACCTATCAATCATGAAGAAGTCTTACACCTGGTTTTTCTGTCTCCTCTTATTTTCCGGAATGCTTACAACTTGCACTCAGCAGCAATCGCCGGAAGAAATCAACGAGAATTTAGAAAATTATGATCCGGAGTTAAAGCTACAGGAATTAAACATCACGCTTCCGGAACCTCCTCAACCAGTAGCCAATTACGTCAACGGCGTCCGGGCTGGTAACTTGATCTTCCTGGCCGGTAAAGGTCCCAAACGAGCAGACGGCAGTGAATTGAGAGGCAAGCTAGGTACAGATGTCACCATAGAAGAAGGCTACGAAGGAGCCAGGCTCACAGCCATCAACCAACTGGCCGTTTTAAAAGAAATGCTGGGTGATCTGAAAAAAGTAAAACGCATCGTCAAAGTGCTGGGGATGGTCAATTCAGATCCTTCTTTTGTTGAGCAACCAAAAGTAATCAATGGGTTTTCAGATCTTATGGTAGCTGTTTTTGGTGAGCGGGGGCGGCATGCCCGGGCAGCGGTTGGTATGGCATCTTTGCCCAGAGACCAGGCAGTGGAAATAGAGTTAGTGGTAGAAGTTTATGACTAATAGACTGCCGCCGGTAGTTTTTTCTATACATACCTTAAAATAACTTCATTATGAGCTATAAAAAATTTAAAGCCTGCTGTTCCTTATTGCTTATCAGCTTTTTGTGTACCAACCTGATCGCACAAACCAATCCGCTCTGGACCCAGGAAAAAGTAAAAAATTATCTGCCGCACATGACGGTGCCGGAAGTGGAAGCCTTTTTGACTAAATCCGACATGGTCATTATTCCAGTGGGCGCTTTGGAGCAGCACGGCCCGCATTTACCGATTGGTACGGATATTCTCAGCGGGATAGAAAGATGTAAGTTGATCGCTCAGGAGCGGGATATTCTAGTCGCCCCGATACTATTCGCCGGACAATCGCCTTATCATATGGGCTTTTCAGGTAGCATTACCCTTAGTGCAGAAACCATTCTAAAGGTGCATCTGGAGGCCGTCGAAAGTTTAATCAGGCATGGCTTTAAGCGATTTATCATTATGAATGCCCATGGCGGCAACAGGGCCATCACGACCCTTTTGGCAGATCAGATCAACCAAACCACCGCGGGCGTAGCGGTCAATTTCAGCGAGGCCATTGCACCCTTTATGGAATCAGCCCCTACTACCAAGGCGACGCTTCTCGACAGGCATGGCGGCACCGGCGAGACTTCGCGGGCGCTTTACCTGATGCCCAGCCTGGTACAGTTGGATAAGGCCTACGCAGCAGAATTGACCCTTCCCAAACATCTGGAAGACATGCTTCCCGATGTCATTGCTAATGAACCCACGGCAAAAATGCTTTTCCTGGCAGAAGGATTAAAAGCAGAAGAAACCGGCAAAAAAACTTCCTCTAAGGAGATGTCTACCACCGGGGTTTGGGGCGAACGAGACCCCAAAGAATCCACCGCCCAAAGAGGAAACAACCTCATCTCTAAATGGACCAAGGCGGCTGTCCAATTCATTGATAAATGGAATGAATTAGTGCCATTTAAAGCAAAAAAGTGAAAGTAGACTGTCGAACCCTTTGGGGTTCGACAGTCTTAACTTAATACTTCGCTACAACTCTAACCATTTCTTGAATGGGGTCACCTTCGTTTTACTCACCAAAACCTCCGAATCCGGAAAAGGGAATAATTCCAGAATTAGTTTACGATGGGTATGCTGTCGGGCGGCTCGTACCGCTTTTTTTGAAATAATAAATTGCCGGTTGGCTCTGAAGAACATATCTGGATTCAATTGAAGCTCGATCTTATCCAGGCTTTGATCAATTGCGTAGGTTTCATTTTTATGGGTTCGGCAATAGACGGCTTCGTTCTCCAGGTAGAAATAGGCAATGTCCTCGACTTTTATAGGTAAGATTTTATCTTTAAAATAGACCAGCAGATTCTTTTTATATTTTTTTTGCCGGCTTGCCTGAAATTGCGCTACTAAGGCCAGTAAGTCCTGATTCAGTTGCTTGTCCTTTTGATAAATAGAACGATATTTTTGTACGGCGGCTTTTAAGTCTCCTTTGTTGATGGGTTTTAGTAGGTAATCAATGCTATTGACCTTAAAAGCCTTTAGGGCATATTCATCAAAAGCCGTCGTAAAAATGACCGGAAATCGAATGTCGACCTTTGAAAAGATCTCAAAAGAATCGCCGTCTGCAATCCGAATATCAAAGAATCCCAGGTCGGGGCTGTCATTTTGCTCCAACCATTCAACTGCCTCTTTAACTGTCTCGATGACGGCCAAAACCTCCATATCCGCATCTATCTCCTGCAATAAGCTACAAAGATTTTGAGCTACGCCCGGTTCATCTTCTATCAATAAGACTTTCATAATAAGGGCAACTTAACACTAAAAAAATCATTCGTTTTTTCAATCACAATCTCTTTTTGTGCCAGTAACCGATATCGGTTAGACAGATTCTCAAGCCCCAAGCCTAATCCGTGAGATTGTAATTTCTCCTGCAAATTATTCTCCACAACGACCTTATCTTCTTCCATAAAAAACCGGATTTTAAGGGGATTATTCCGAGTCATCACATTGTGTTGAACGGCATTTTCCACTAATATTTGCAATGACATGGGAGGGAGCTGTCTTTGAGGGACCTCTTCAGGTATCTCCATCTCGAACGTAAGCTTAGCACCGAATCGCTTTTTCAGTAAAAATAAATACGACCTCACAAAGTCAAGTTCTGCTTGCAGCTTGACCAGATCCTGCTGCTTGCTCGCCAATGTATAGCGATAAGTGTTCGACATTTCCTGGATAAATTCAAGCGCTACTTCTTTCTCTTCTTCCCGGACTACTGTGCTTAGCGAACTAAGCGTGTTGAAAAAAAAATGTGGGCTAATCTGATCTTTCAAGGCGGCTAACTCTGCATTGGTCTTTTCTTCTCTGAGCTCCGCTTTTTCCAATTCCGCGGTTTTTACTCTTCTTAAGAGCAACAGAATATAGGCTTCAGCTATGCCTAATATACCAACGGGGAAATTGGAGGTTAGAAAATAGGAAAGAGCGATTTTTTTAGGTCCATAGTCAAAATTAACCTGAAACAAAAAATATTCGAGATAACTGATCACCAGGAAAGCCGCTACATTCCCACCAATGACAAATAATACCTTTCTAATCCGGGCCTGCCAGGTTTCATCGACTTTTATCTTCCAGAAATAGTTACCAAACGCTAAACCAAAAAATAAAAGGAAATGAAAAGCTGACATAAAAAGACCAAAATCGATCCGCTTGATATTGCCTTCCCAGAGCTCTTTTAAATTCCCTGACTCCACTAAATTTAAAATATACCGATACAATCCAAGGTTGAACAATATCATGATCAATATTGCCGACAATAAAAAAATCCATATAGCCGGATCGTTCTTCTTTTTCACACTTAAATGTATTAAAAGTATTGATTTCTCCTACCTCATGCTCATCCTGAAACTCAGCATCACATACTGTCCAACCGTATTCCATTCGCGCTGCATCAGGAAGTTGCTGTCGCTGATCCGCTGGATCCCAATGTATTTATTGAGAAGGTCGAAGGCACTTAAGGTAAGGGAAGCCTTCTCAGCTTGCAGGAAAAAATAACTGGCACTCGCTGTCACCAGAGGAACGCTAACGGACTCGTCAAAACTTCTTGCATTGTAATTCAAAACGTTCACCTTAGTCTGAAAATTCCACTTTCTATTTGGAGTGTACCGGAGGTTTCCCGTAAAACTGGTATTAAAGAACACATTGTTTTGGTCTTCTGCAATGGAAAACCTCGAATCCGTCAGGTTAATGGACGCAGATACATTGAGTGATATTTGTTCACTGTTGCGATTTTCCAGGCTCAAACTTAAAATATGAGTCAGATTCGTATTGATGTTTTCTTCTCCATTGATAAAAACAAGGCCTCTGCTCCAGATTTCTCTCGAGCTCATGTTGAAGTTGAGTTCAAGCGCCCGAATAGGCGTTGCAAAATAAACATAGGACATAAACAAGGTATTGCTTTCTACATTTATCGGCGTATTCACTTGAATTAGATCTTCCCCTATTTCCTGCGACCACCTGATTTTATTAGTGGTATAATTACCATACAGGCGAGCAGTGAGCGAGGTAAATGAGAATTGATCAAACAAGGACCAGGTAGCCGCTAAATGATGGTTGTACGCTGGTTTTAAATTAATATTCCCCCGAAAAATGCTCAGCTGATTGATAGAGTCTACCACGGGGTTCAGCTGTATCAGGGACGGCATATTCACATCCGTGTAGTAGCGAACATTCACCTTTCTTCCCGTACGATATTCATTTCGATAACTAACTTCCGGGAGAAAATAGAAATACGAGCTCTTATCCACGCTTTGGCTGTTTATCACTTTTTCAAATTGGTTGGTAAATGCGTCGAGCTTTAGATTAAGCTGTGATTTAAGCCCCGTTCTGTTGAAGTCTACACTTGGTTGAACGAAGGTTTGCCGGGCCTGAAAATCCGGAATAGGGATCTCAGCAAATTCATCGAATACGTCCAGATAGCCTTCGGTCCTTCTAAGCTGGTCCTCATTTATCCCGAAAGTAGCCCCAATGGTCAGAGCCCAGGATTTGCTTAGTTTTTGCACCAGAGAAGGAGCGGCCGTTATTCTTAAGTGCTCCGTCTCATTATGCCTAAACTGCTCAGCACTTGCCAGAACGGGTGGGTCATATAGCCTGGTTTCATTGGTCCAGTCCAGTTGGTTTGTGTTTTTGTTAAAAATAGTAAGGGTGTTGAGCTTTAGTTGGGTTTTTTCCCCATCAAGTTTTGAAACATAAGTGGCACGGGTATGCAGGCCAAACTCTTCAGAAGCGTTGTCGGTAGTATTTTGAAGATCATTCATCAATTGTTGTTCCAACTGAGTATTGGTCAGGCTTTGGCTAAACAGCTGATTGGTACCCACGTTGAGATCCCCGTCTACGATCAATCGGTTGTTGTTATTGAAGTTATGTCTGACCCCAAAGTTGATTTTGTGAGGTCGATCCGTTTCAGTTTCCCTTAAGTCCTGGAACTGTTCGTATCTACCCGCTTCAAAGAAATTTTCGGTGCTGACCAACTCGTCCAATCCCTTCTTTATCCGGCTCCCCAGGTAATTGATGAAATACCGGTTGAGGTTAGCCGGATTGTAAGAAAGATTGATGCCGCCGCCTAGGGTGGTGCTAACGCCCTTGTTGTGCTGGCCAAACTGATTATTGCCTTTATGCGTAAAGCCAAATTCGTTAATGTTATTGGCCATCCCCAAAAAAGCCGTTTGGGTCTTTTGGCTAAATCGGTATGCCCTGCCTTCCGCCTTATAATAATCTTCCGTACCCAGGCCGGCGGATAGCTCTCCGAAATAGCCCTTTTTGTGATCTTCTTTAAGCTCCAGATTGATGGTCTTTTCCCGGGCACCATCATCGATGCCTGTAAACAAAGCTTCCTCAGATTTCCGGTCTATGACCTGTACTTTTTTAAGTGCCTTGGCCGGCAAATTTTTGGTCGCCACTTTAGGGTCATTATCAAAAAACTCCTTGCCATCTACCAACACCCTGGTCACATCCTCTCCTTCTGCCTTGATATTTCCGGTTTCATCCACCTCAATGCCGGGAAGTTTTTGCAAGAGTTCTTCCACGGCAGCCCCCGGCCTGGTCTTAAATGCCCGAACATCAAACTCCAAGGTGTCCCTTTTGAATCGGACGGGAATTAACTCCGCTTCGACGATTACTTCGTCCATCATGCTCGGCTTGAGCACTTGGTCGCCAAAGTTCTCCCCTGAGGCAGCCGGGATATCTACCCGTTCATATTCCGTTTGCATTCCTACATAAGAATATTGCATCAGGTACTGTCCTGCTTTAACATTTCTGACATGGTAGGCTCCTTCATCATTGGTAACACCGAAAAACCGGAGCGTAGAATCCGCCGGATGAAGAAGGGCTACGGTAGCATGGCTCAGCGGGCCGGCCTGCTCGTCCAGTAATCGGCCTTTAATGGAATGCTGAGCCAGGCCGGAAGCGTAGAAACTCAGGCAGAGTATCAAACAAAATATGGATCTAGCCATCTTATTAACTTTTAAGATAGAAAAATGAGGCGTTGAGGTATTGGACAAAAAGGAGGACAAGGGCCGGATTTAGCCCTTGGTTTTGTTTTTTCGTTTGGCTTCCATCGTTTTTTGATACTCCTCCGTTTTCTGTTCTACGATCTTGTCAAACTTTTCAGGAGAGACCTTCTGAGCTTTTTCCAATGAATTAAGCATATTTTTTTCCAGCGGACTAAAATCGACTGAAGTCGCTAGTATAAAGACTTCCTCATTTTTCTCTACCCCAAGGATCAGGCCGGGCAGTCCATAATAGTGTTCCGGGCCTGCAGAGACGGGTATTTCAGAAGTAAACCAGGCCGTAATAGTTTCATCACCGACTTGCAATTCAGCCCCCAGGCAAACGTAGTCTAGTACTTTTTTCTTTCGATTAGTAATTTTCCAGGCTTTCTGCTCAAGGGGTGTTTCAACCAGGAAGAAGCGAGTCATAAACTCTGTTTGTTCAATGCGTTCTTTTTTTCCAAAATCGTAGAAAATTTTTGCCACCTCAGGTTTGGGGTCCTTTGAATAATTCGCCTTCATAAGGGCGCCCCGCAATTGGGGAGAAAGCGCCGGTTCTTGACTGAGATCTACTTCGTACAGGGCCTGATCCATGGTAAAAGAGAGAATATGAAAAGATTTGCCGGTTTTGGGCAGTTCGGCGATGTAGGCATCCCAGCGAGGATCGTCGAAAGCACCTTCCAATTGATAATTAGTGATTTGCTCGTAAGTGACCTTGCCTTCTTTAATATCTTGGGCTGCTAAATAATTCAGGCTTCCGAGCATCAGGAAAAGCATGGCTGAGAGGATAACATTTGTCTTTTTCATAGTGGTTACTGGTTTTAATACTTTTGATACAAAGTAACAGCAAACCACTCGTGCGGGGAGCCCCCATAAAAGCCATGATGTCCGCTATAGCTCGGGTATTGTCCGCTTCCCCTTTTTTAGACTCATTTTGCCTGAATAATTCCTTCTTTTTTAAAGTACCAGAAGTGATAATTTTGTCAAAAGTCGAACATGTCTCAAAAAAAACAGGTTCAAAAAAAGAACAATCATATAACTCATTAAAAAACCAAACCATGAAACGTATTATTGTAAGTTGCTTATTAATCATGTCGGCTATGAGTTTTGCATACAGCCAGGCTCAGTTTAACTTAAAAGGCGGTCTAAACTTTACCCAGGTCAGTGAAGATTATCAGGATGGAGAAATAGATGGAAAGGCCGGCTTTCAAATAGGTTTTGAAACACGGCTGGGCGACCAGGTCTATATTTCACCCGGTATTTATTATTTCCAGCATCAATCTCGTATAAATTTTGTGGATGACGGAGATGTGAACATTGTTGATCTTCCGGATTATGATGTTGACTTCAAGGGAATTCGAATTCCGGTACACATCGGGGTAGATGTCATTAAGGGAGAAAACTGGGGCTTGCGCGCCTTTACAGGCCCGAATGCTTCTTTTATCCTAAGCACGAATGACGGATTGCCAGGCTATGAAGATGATGCCTTCCGCGATATTTTATGGGGATATAATGCCGGTGTAGGAGTGGACCTTGGCATCATTACGCTTGATGTATCAAGAGAATGGCGTTTGAATAATGTATTTGAAGGGAATACGCCCGAATTTAAAAACAACATCACTTATCTGTCCGTTGGGTTTCTGTTCTAACATTATATCAGTTATAAAAAAAGAGGGCATTTCAGCCGTACGGCTGAAATGCCCTCTTTTTTTTAACCGCTCGGAGAATTATTCTTCAATCACTGCGCTCAACCCCCTATCCACCAAGGCATCTTTTTTAGGCTTCAAAACCGGCTTGGGAGCGGTTTTGACCGTCGCTTTTCCCTTAAAATGAATGATCAGGGATAGTTGTTCAGCCTGAGCGGAAGAATGGTTCAGAACTTCCATAAAACACTGGATGACCCAATCAAAGGTGTTGTGATCGTCATTATATACAATCAGCTGAGCCGGCTCGCCGGTACTGTCTTCGGTCACTTCGTCCTCAACCAATACTTCTTCTTCAACCTCTTCGAAATGATTAGAATGGATCATCACTTAATTGTTTTTACAAAAATATAACTAATTCAGAGAAGATAAAGTTTCTTTTACAGCTCCAAAGTTAGGCATTTTTCCGGGGTTCTCTAATACCTCTGCGTACTGGACAATACCGTCTTTATCAATCACAAAGGCTGAGCGCTTGGATACGCCCTTCATACCGAAGGCAAACTCTTCGTGCAGGCTGCCGTACTGTTCCGAAACGTTTTTATTAAAATCAGAAAGTAAGGGAAAATTGTACTGTTGCTCACTTTTAAATTTATCCAGGGTAAATGGAGAATCAACAGAAACGGCCAGGATCTGGGCATCGAGTTGCTCGTACACACCAATGTTATCTCTCATACTGCACAGTTCTTCCGTGCATACACCGGTGAAAGCTTGAGGGAAAAATAGTAAAATCACATTTTTCCCTTTGAAATCACTGAGAGATACTTCCTTTTTTTCATCAGAAAAAAGCGTAAAATCCGGGGCAGGAGCTCCAACTTGAATCGACATAAGCTATTTTGGTTTTAACTTTAAAATTTATTATCTATTTCAACAACTACCAGAAGAAAGGAAAGTTCATTTAAAAAGTGCATAGGGGTTGTGTAAAAACTCGTTCCTCGTTTTTACACAACCCCTATGCACTGAACTGATTTAAACTTATCGGGATAAAATAATTTTAGCGTTTACAAGCTGCTCATCAATTAGAATGCGATACGTATAAGTACCGCTATCCAGGTTTTCTCCATTCAATTCCAAAGAATAAATACCGGCCGGCATACGCTCGTTGACCAAAGAGCGAAGCATGCGGCCATTCAGGTCGTACAGATCAATCTGCACCTGAGCCGTTTCAGCCAGGGAGTAGTGCAACGTATTCTGTTTCTGGAAAGGATTCGGATAGACGCCTAACAGCGCAAATTTTCTGGACAGGTCCTCCTCACGTGTATTCGTGACCATAGGAGGATTATTCGGTGCCGGGCTGTCCTGCATTGCTTTCGGAGCGGCAGGCATATCTGCTTTTTTTAGGTAGTTATGGCCGTTTCCGGTGTACCAACTCTCGCCTATCGACATCGAATCCGTAATTTCCAATATCGGTGTGAAATAATAATCGGCTTGTGCGCTATCGGCTTTCACATCCAGTATAAAGAAACCATGTTCAATAAGATTGGTATACCTCATATGCTCATTAGGGTTGCCAAGCTCAAAACCAGGAAAAGGAATGATGGGCTGGTTAATTGAAGCCTGGAAGGTGATGGCAGATTCCAGATCTACATTTTCATCAAAGTTTGCTGAGTTAATACTTGGGCAGGCAAACTCCACCGCAAGGGCCCCCTCTCCCGTTTCCGGATTGTAATTGGGCGACGTAAAAAAGGGGATCTCCCCAAATGGAGAAGGTTGAAAAGTAACATCTATTGGGTCATCTACTACATCAAAAGCAAAGGTGGTGTGGAAATCACCGGTCAGTATTACGACATTGTCAATTTCATTTTCTTTGATGAAGTCCATCAGTTGTTTTCTTTCGGCCGGGTAGCCGTCCCAGATATCCAAAAACTGACTTTCCACATCGTAGTACTCAAAATTATCATCCACCAAAGCAGCCCATCCCACATTCAGCTCTGAAAAGATCACCTGCTGGCCGATTACTTTCCACCGGGCAGTGGAATTAGCCAATTGATCCAGTAGCCAAGCCTTCTGCTCACTACCCAAAATGGTCCGCAGGCTATCGTGCAAAGTCGAATCCAAGACATCATTGATTTGCATTTCTCTTCCCTCTAACCGGGTGTCCAGCATGATCAAGTCCATCAAGTTTCCGTACGAAATTTTTCGATAGACCCGCTTGTTTTCATTATCTCGGATGGGCATCCATTCAAAATAGACCTGCTTCCCGGTAGCCTTTCTGGTTTCCCAGTCCCCTTCCGTTTCCGGATTGTGGTTTTGGGCGCCATCTTTATACGAATCATTAGCGGTTTCGTGATCATCCCAAACCGTGATGAACGGATGCTGTTGGTGAACCCGAATGAGGTTGGTATCCAGGCGGTAAGTGGAATAACGAGCTCGATAATCAGCCAGGCTAAGGATTTCGGTAGCCGGCTCAAGCTGTCTGACATCAAACAAACTATCTGCTCCATAGACTGAATTGCCATATTCATAAATATAATCGCCTAGGTGCAGGATGGCATCCAGGTCGTTTCGTTCAGCCAAACGTCCATAAGCGTTGAAATAACCTGCCTGGTAATTGCTACAAGAGACAACGCCAAATTTCAGGTGTGCGGATTGATCGCCGCTTGGAGTCGTTTTTGTCCGGCCGGTAAGTGAGTTAGCTCCCAGGGCCGAAAAGCTGTAGTAGTAAGTCTGCCCCGCTTCCAGGCCGGTTGCATCTACTTTCACAGTATAGTCCGTGGAAGCATCTGTGGTAAAAATACCAGATTGGACGACCTGTTCAAGTTCAACATCGGTAGCGACTTTCCAGCTGACATCTATGCTTTGTCCGTCGATCACATCAGGTGTCACTCGAGTCCAAATAATGACTCGGTCTTCAAGGGGATCGCCAGAAGCTACTCCGTGATAAAAGGGAGCCCAATCGGGGTTGAATGAAGGGTTTTCGCCATTCAGGCGATTGTTTTGGAAAACCGTGCCTGAGTTTTGAGCCAACAGGCACACACTTCCCAAAAAAAGAATCAGCAAAAGGATTGGTTGTTTCATCTCAATGGTTTTTTTGTGAAGTCTGAAAAAACCAACTTAAGGTTAATCCATGATCAAACTGGTTTTAAATTATAATTAAATGATATAAGACGGTAATCTAAGTTTGAGGTGCATAAAACCTAACGGCCGTCAGGTTTTATGCACCTCAAAAAAATGATTTTATCCAACTAAGTGATGAATATCATTCTTAAATATGACCCATATCAATTATTTTCAGCATCTTAATGGTCATATTTACAATACAAAGTATGTTATCTTTTGAAAAGAGCATCATACTCGTCCACATTATTCCCTAATACTAAAAGCCAATTAATATGAATGTACTTGAACCTATCAGCACTATAATGTCTACTAACCTGATTACTGTTAATCCGAAGGATAAGTTAACAGCAGTAAAGGAGGTGTTTGAAAAGCACCAAATCCATCACATCCCGGTGGTTCGTTTTCGTGAAATAGTAGGTATGATCAGCAAAACGGATTTCCTCCATTTTTTAAGAGGCTTCAAACGGAGTGATGAGGATCGTTTTGTGGATAATGCAAGGCTTAGGGTATATACCGCAGAAGACATTATGACTACCGGGCTAGCCAAGGTTGGGCCTGATGAGCGCATTGGCGTAGCGCTGGAAATTTTCCTAGAAAATCGGTTTCATGCTATTCCGATCATCGAAAAAGATGAATTAATCGGAATCGTTACGACCTTTGACATCCTAAAAAAGCTAGCCAGTGAAAAAGTCACGCCTCAGCAAATACTGGAAAGCAGGTCCAAACCTAAAGATGCCTGATTTCCAAACGCTATGAGGAACTACATGAGAAAAGCCCTTTCGGCCGGTGGCCGAAAGGGCTTTTCCTTTTCCGCAAAAAAGTGAGGCAATCATTAATTGCGATTGCCTCCTATATAACCCCAAAAAACCAAATGAAAACTATTATACTCAAATTTAATTTTTTTTCGCAAATAAGCCAATTTTAATTAAATGTTAACAGTAAATAGTCCCAAGCAAGAGCGTTCCCTTACTCAAAATCAGGAACTTGCCTTGCGATAATTTAAAACGGCCAAGGCATTTATTAATATCGCATAAATGATCATCACCCTCAGATGGGGTTGAATCCCACTAAAACCACTGCCTTTCAATAGCACCAGTCGCATAACATCTACAAAATACGCGACTGGGTTAAAATCCGTGATCCGCTGCGCCCACTCAGGCATGCTCTCAATCGGGGTGAACAACCCACTCATCAGAATAAAAATGATCAGGAAAAACCAGGCCAGAAACATAGCCTGTTGCTGTGTATCTGTGATCGTCGAAATTAATAAGCCGATCCCCAAAACAGTGATTAGGTACACCCCGGCAAAAAGATAGATCAACCATAGAGGCCCCACAAAAGGAATGTCAAATATCACTTTCCCAACAATCAAGCCAAATGACAACTCCAACAAACCTATAATCCAGAAGGGAGCGAGCTTGCCAATAATAAACTGGTACTTCCGAATGGGCGTCACATTGATTTGCTCGATCGTACCGATCTCTTTTTCCTTGACAATATTCATACTCGACAAGAACATGCCCACCAAAGTGACCAACAACACGAGAATTCCAGGCACCATAAAGTTGTCGTAGGACAAATCTGGGTTAAACCAATTGGAATATTCAATCCCCAGCTGTCCGGGCTGGGCTGTACCGGGCTCCACCACAGCCAGTTCCTTCGCATACGCCATCGCAAAACCTTGCAATATGGCCTGTACATAGCCGTTAGACACCCCCGCTTTTACTCCGTTAATGGCATCAACGCTTACTTGCATGGCCGCCGGGCCGCCTTCTGATAACTGCTCCTCAAAACCAGCAGGAATATCCATAAACAGATCCGTTTCATTTCCTTGAATCGAATTGAAAGCAGCTTCCGGGTTTTGGCCATAGCCCAATATTTCAAAATGCTCAGACGCCTCAAACAAGCCGACCAGTCGCTGCGATGCCTGCGTGCCGTCCCGGTCCACTATGTACAGCCGAATATTGTCGACCTCATAATCCGCCGCATTCGCCAGAATGATCAGCTGGATCAAGGGCATCATAAAGATCAGCACCAGCATGATCCTGTGCCGGAAGATCTGAAGGAACTCTTTGCGTAGTAAAAATACGATGGTTCTCATTGAGTCATTGCTTATTTGATTATTATCATGTTCATTTCAGAGTCCGGGGCTCAGGGCGATTTTAGATGGGGTTGCTTATTGGACACCAGCCCCCTTACTCAAGCCTGATTTTAAAATTCCGTACACTCGCTGCAATAAAGAAAAACGTCATACCAACTAAAATCAGGGTTTCTTTCCATACAAAATCCACCCCCGTCCCTTTCAGCATGATGTTTTTTATGATGATGATAAACCATTTGGCTGGGATGATATTACTGAGCCATTGCAAAGGCCAGGGCATAGATTCAATGGGGAAAATAAAACCTGATAAGAGTACGGTCGGCAGCATCAAGGCAATCAAAGAGATCATCATGGCCACCTGCTGACTGTTCGTCCGAGTGGAGATCAGGATCCCTAAAGCCAGAGAAGTCAGCACAAACAACACACACTCGGCCAGCAGAAGTACCAAACTGCCTTCAATAGGCATACCAAAAACATAGGTACCCAACAGCAAAATGACCAGTGTATTAAAAAAAGCCAGTGCAATGTACGGGATCACCTTCCCGACTACGATGATAGCCGGACTGAGGGGCGATACCAACAAAATTTCCATCGTCCCCAATTCTTTTTCGCGTGTGATGGCAATGGAAGTCATCATGGCAGAAACCAGCATCAATATCACCGTCATCACTCCCGGAACAAACATAAAAACGCTCTTCAACTGCGGATTGTACAGCATCCGGATCTCCGGCTGAATCAAGGGAGGACGCCCCTGAAGGCCGTTAACTTCCATCTGGTAATCCTTAATAATTGAAGAAGCATAATTAATTAAAGTCGTTGCGGTATTAGGCTCGGTAGCATCTGCCAGCAACTGGATCTGAGCATAGCCTTCTTTTTGAAAGTCCTTGGCTTGTTGATCCGGATAAATGATGGCTAATTTCGTTTTACTGAAAATGAAGCTTTTTTCCACTTCCTTAATGTTCTGCGCTTCTTTATACAAATCAAAATACCCCGACGCTACCAGTCGGCGCGTGATCTCCGTACTCATTTCATCCTTGGAAGGGTCGAGCACCACCAGGTCTGCATTTTGAATTTCATTCGTAATGGCAAAACCAAAAAGCGTCACCAACACTACCGGCATACCCAACAGGATCAGCAAGGACCGGCGATCCCTGAAAATATGGTAAAACTCCTTTTGAATAAAAGCCCGCATTCTTTTCATAAGGCTGTACTTTTTTCGGGTCGGACCAATTGAAGAAATACATCGTTCATACTCTTGGCTTGAAAGTCCTTTTTTAACTGATAGGGCGTATCCATAGCAGCAATCCGGCCATCTACCATGATCGATACCCGATCACAATATTCGGCCTCATCCATATAGTGGGTGGTTACAAATACCGTAACCCCCGTGTCGGCTGCCTCGTAGATCATTTCCCAAAACTGGCGCCGCGTGATGGGGTCCACTCCTCCGGTCGGCTCGTCGAGGAAAACGATGGCCGGATCGTGCATGATGGCTACGGAAAAAGCCAGTTTCTGCTTCCAGCCCAGGGGCAGGGATTTCACCAAGGTTTTGGATACTTCCTTCAATTCGAGATTCTCCAGCATGAGTCCGCTTTTTTCTCTGATCACTTTGTTCGGCAAGCCGTAAATGCCTCCATACAGCACAATGTTCTCCCGCACAGTCAGGTCTTCATATAGAGAAAACTTCTGGCTCATGTATCCGATTTTTCGCTTCACCTTTTCCCGTTGCCGTTGAATGTCAAAACCCGCTACCATAGCTTTGCCTGCAGTAGGTTTCGACAAGCCGGTCAGCATACGGATGGCGGTGGTTTTGCCGGCGCCGTTAGCTCCCAGGAAGCCGAAGATCTCGCCTTTGTCTACCTCAAAACTGATAGCATCCACGGCCGTGAACTTGCCGAAGCGTTTGGTAAGTTGATTAACTGAAATGCTTTTTTCCATAAAAAAGTATTGTACCTGAATGTTGGCCTTTGGCCAACATTCAGGTATTAAATCATTAGATCCATAAAACAGTCTTCAATATTGGGTTCTATAGGTTTCATCTGAATACTAGTATGCCCCTTATCCCGTAAGTATTGCCGTAAACTTGTTTCATCAATTTTTTCCCGGGTCGCCAAATGCACAAAATCCCCAAACGGAAAAGCACTGTGCGTCTGCTCCATCTGTCGCAAATCCCCAATCAGCTGATACATCTTATTGGTCCGGATAGCCAGCAACTCCTTATCAAACTTCCGGATGATCTCTTCCGGAGAAGCCACATCCATTATGCGGCCTTCCTGTATGAGCGCTACCCGCTCGCACATACTCGCCTCATCCATATAGGGCGTCGATACAAGGATGGTAATGCCCTTATCGCGCAATTGCTTCAGCATTTCCCAAAACTCCTTTCTGGAAACGGCATCCACTCCGGTTGTGGGCTCATCCAGCAACAGCACTTTCGGCTTGTGGATCAAAGCACAAGACAAGGCCAGCTTTTGCTTCATCCCGCCGGATAGTTTACCGGCTTTTCGCTTTTTAAAGGGTTCGATCTGGACGTATATGTCTTTGATCAGATCATAATTGGCACGGATAGTTGTACCGAAGGTGGTGGCAAAAAAACGGAGATTTTCTTCTACGCTGAGATCCTGGTATAAAGAGAAGCGCCCGGGCATGTAGCCAATATTCGAGCGAATTTTTCGGTAATCTTTCACCACGTCCCAGTCTTCCACCGAAGCCCTGCCCGAATCGGCCAGGATCAAGGAGCAAAGGATACGGATAAGCGTCGTCTTGCCGGCCCCATCCGGCCCGATCAATCCAAACAACTCTCCGCGCCTGACCTCCAGGTCAACCTCCTGCAGCGCTACGGTATGATCATTATACTGTTTGCTGACTGCGTCCACCTTTATAGCTATTGAATCATTCATCTCAGGCTGAGTTAATTTACAGTGGCTGATGTACTTGATTCTTCTGAACCGGCTCTCTGCCTGAATAGCACCTCCGCAGGCATGCCGATCTTCAAACTGCCGTCGTTCACTACATCAACCTTGATGGCGTACACCAAATGAACCCGCTCTTCCTTGGTCTGAATCATCTTGGGCGTAAACTCTGCCTGATCAGAGATCCAGCTGACTTTTCCTTTCAGCGTTCGGTTGCTTTCTTTATCCTCATCAATCATCACCTGCACCTCCTCTCCAATACGCACATGAGGGAGCTGCTCTCCGCTGATGTACGCTCTCAAGGTCATCACGCTCAGGTCGGCGATCTTATAAAGGGGCCGTCCCATGCCGGCAAACTCATGAGCTTCCATGGTTTTTTGCAAAACCCTCCCATCGATGGGATTAATGATGTGGCTTTTTTCAATCTGATGCTCTAGTACCCGAATCTGAGCTTCGATGGGGTCCAGCTCGGCCAATATGCCCCGGTTCACCGTGTTGATTTGATTACGTGTGGAGCGGATTTGTTGTGCTACTACCTCTATTTTTCCTTCAATATCATCCAATTGTTGAGGCGTGGCGGCATTGTTTTCTACCAAACTTTTCAGGCGTTTCTGCTCCCGCTCCAAATTCCGCTTTTGTTCCAGCAGGACTTCCACCTCCGGATCGGCCGTTTGCGTTTTCCGCCGGACCGAGCCCATACTGGCCAGCAATTGTAGCTTTTGGAGGTGTAAGCTCGTCGTATCGATTAAGCCGACCCATTGGTCGGCCTGTAGTTCTTGCCCTTCCTCTACATCCAATTGAAGGATCTTTCCATTAGCTTCTGCGGGCACCCAGATCTCGGTAGCCTCAAAGTTGCCGTAGGCGTCGGCCCCGTTCTCTTCTTCCTGGCAGCTGAGTAGGAAAAAGGGAAGGAGCGTAAAAATTAGATATTGTGGCTTCATGTTGTTTATGTTTCTATTTAATTTGATTGACGTATTTATTCAGGTCATTCTTACCTGTTCATTGTTGGAACCGCAGATTTTCATGGATCTGACAGATTTCACCGAAAGGTTTATAGCCGCTGGCTAAAAACCATTTCCGTGCCATCCATTTAATCCGCAAAATCCGTGGTTCCGACACCAAATAATTTATTAATCAACAGCAGGCTCCATATACCTACAACCTCAAAGCCCCAACAGCGTCCTGTACTCCGTTTTTAGTTGCTCCATTTGAAGGCGATACAATTCGAGGTTCAATTCGGCCTGGGTGCTTTTATTAAGTTGTTCGATGTAATCGGTGGAGGTCCGCACGCCCAGGTCTAGCTGAGTGGAAAAGGTCTCCAGAATACTTTTTTGTAAATCCACGATCTGTTGTCCTTGCTCAAAGAGCGATTCCAGTGTCTGCAATCGATCCTGGTATGGGCTCTTCATTTTTTCTATTTGATCTAAAAAAACAGCCTGCTGGTTATCCACAAGTTGAGTTTGCACACTTAGTAGTTGGCGATCCACCTTTGATTTTTTCCAATCGGTAATCTTCCAGCTAAAACCTACGCCGCCGATTGCAAAGGGATTGAGACTATCATCGAAGAAATTGAGTGGGTGAGGATAGCCCAGTCCAGCCTGGAGGAAAAGGTTAATCTTCGGTTTTCGACTTGCCTCGATCATACCCTCCATGGAGCTTATCTGGGCCTTTTGGAGCTGGAAGAGCTCCAACTCGGGCCGTTGGACCGGTCGATTGAATTGAAAATCTGCCTCGGAGGGTACTTCAAGGGAAGTATCCTCGCCAAATTCCTGCCCGGTTATAGTAGACAAGGATTGCATGGCTTCCTTAGCCCGGCCCTGCAATTGTTGGATCTGCTGCTCAAGTTCGAGTTGACGCACTTTTAGCTGATCAATATCGACCTGAAGGGCTACTCCATCCTTTTTGGCTGCTTCCAGGGTATTGATTCGGCTATTCAGGTTAGCCACGCTTTGCTCCAGTACATCGATCTGAGCTTTGGCCAGTAAAGCCCCGAAATAAGCCTGGTTGACTTGTGAATGGATTGGGTACTGCTCCACTATAATACTTTGCTGTGCGGTACTTAGAGCAGATTGCTCTATGCTTTTCCGGGCTTCCTGCAGGCCTCCGTCGAAGAGCAGGTAAGAGCCATCAACGCTGGCCTGAGCACGGAAAAGCGGGAGTTCTGGAATTTCCGCTCCAGGTATTTCCAGCGGAAACTGAACTGTTTCTGACTGATAAGAAGCCTGGGCATTCAACTGAAGCTGCGGTAATCGCTCCAGATCGATCTGCTCCAGTTTAAGCTGCGTCTGCTGGTCCAGCAAGGCCGGCTTGTCTTTTAAGGGATGACGTTCTAAAGCCCATTGGTAACAGTCCTCTAAGCTGATATTTTTATCTGACTGGGTAAAAGATGTATTTACCAGTAGAAAAAAACTAAAAAAAGCAATGACTTTAATCACTATTTTAACCATTTGGGTAAATTTTATCTAAAAAAATAGCTACTCATTTTTTACTCTAATAGATTCGATAATAAAACTGCTCACTTCTTTTTTGCGAAGCTGCATAAACTGCAAATAAGTCGTTTTATCCATTTGAAGGATACTTTTAAAAAGTGGACTGGCCACGAAAGGAAACACACACATCGAGATCATATTGATGACCAATTGTAAGGGGTTGATTTCTCGAATGTTCCCTTTCTGTACTTCCGACTGCACCTGTACGATCAGTTTCATAGGGTTGGGCCGGTCTTTATTGTTCATGATGGTGTTGATGAATTCCTCGGGCTTCTGATTCATCTCATGGATCACAAACTTTGGGATATTGGGGTTTTCCAGCAAAATGTCCATGTATTCATCCACAAAGGATTCGATCTTTTCAAACAGGGGAAAATCTGATTCAAAGATTTTATTAATCCTTGGTGCAAATTTGTGGAAAGCCTCCATGAAGACTGCACTGAAAAGCTTATCCTTGTTTTTGAAATAATAATGCAACAGCCCTTTGTTGATCTCCGCTTTGTCGGCAATCTCCTGCATGCGGGCAGCAGCATATCCTTTCTGTATGAATATTTCTTTGGCAGCGGCTAGTATTTTTTCTTCAGTTTCCATCAATTATTGCGAAATTCTATTTTTAACCATTTGGGTAAATTTTATTCAAAGTAAAGACTTTTATTTTATAATGTCAAGCGCCACATAAAAAAAGAGGTTGTTTGCAGCCGGTATGGGCTGCAAACAACCTCTTTAAAGAACATTATACCTATTGGGGTTGTGTAAAAACTCGTTCCTTGTTTTTACCCACCCCCAATAGCCAAACCACCTCTAATTATTTCCGGGACGCAAACAAGCCAATCACCAGAATTACAACACTGATAATTAAAGGCGTCCAATTAGCGCTGCTCACCGATACATCGAGGCCTAGGAAGCTGAAGCTTTCGGAGTTTTGAATGGCCTTAATACCAAAAAAGATGGTTCCGATAAGGCCCAAAACGGTTAATACGCGACCGACAGATTGTTTCATGGTTTTTATTTTAGGGTTAAAAAAAATTGAGTTTGTGTACTTTTAAAACCTAAAACCAGAATACCATGTTCGTTTTTTTTCATTGAGAAATAAAATAGGCTCCGACAACAATGCACAACATAATAATCATAGGCGGCGGCCTGGCAGGCTTGACTGCAGCCCTGCACCTTTCCAGGAAAGGCTTTTCGGTGCAGGTCATTGAAAAAAAAGCCTATCCACAGCACAAGGTCTGTGGCGAGTATGTCTCAGATGAAGTGCAAGCTTACCTTCAACACCTCGGCGCCGACATCAAAAGCATTCAACCTAATCACGTAGATCGCTTCCGCCTGTATGCGCCTTCCGGCACCTTCATCGAAGCGCCATTACCGCTGGGGGGCTTTGGAATGCGGCGCTATACTTTTGACCAATTTTTATATAAAAAAGCTATGGATGCGGGGGTGGATTTTTTGCTAAACACCAAGGTGGAGCAAGTCCATTTCATAGGGGATCATTTTGAGGTACAGGCCCAGCGGCAGCCGATCATCAATGCTCAGGTAGTGCTAGGCAGTTTCGGCAAGCGATCTACACTTGACAAAGCCCTCAAGCGGCCTTTTTTCCAACAGCCGGCGGATTATCTGGGCGTTAAGTTTTATCTAAAAGCGAACTTCCCTTCCGACCTTGTGGCCTTGTACAACTTCTCCGGCGGCTACGGCGGAGCCGTGGAAGTCGAGGACGGTACCATCGACATTGCCTACCTGACCCGGCATGATCAGGTGAAAGCCTGCGGCGGCCTCCAGTCTTTTGAAGAAAAAATCATCTGGCAAAACCCTGCTTTCAAAAAACTACTCACCGAATCAGAACGACTCCAGCCTACGCTTACTATTTCCAACATTTCTTTCCGTCCCAAAAAACAAATTCAGGATCACATCCTCATGCTGGGCGACGCAGCTGGTATGATCCCTCCCCTGGCCGGAAACGGCATGGCCATGGCGATCCATGCGGGCAAGCTGGCCAGTGAGGCTGCTACCGATTTTTTGCAAAAAAAGATCAGTCGCCGGCAAATGGAGCAACAGTATCAGCAAGCCTGGAACCGTCAGTTTGCCTACCGGCTGTTTTGGGGCCGGCGCCTGCATCGCTTTATGGGTAAGCCGGCCCTGTCAGAGTTTTCGGTCCGAGCACTCCAAAAAATGCCTTTCCTCCTACCCGGCATCGTACGGCAAACGCACGGAAAGGAAATTCTGCCCAAGCCATAAAAAACCTTGCAAAACCTGCCATTATCGGACAAAAGCGGACAAGCACTCAGATAGCTGGCGATTTTGGGCTACCTTTGTACTGGAAAATAAAGTCGCTAGTGACCTGGTGACTTGGAGTCACCAGGTCACTAGCGCTCAAAAAATTGACTAGCACAACACCCTATAAACGCAAACACCATGATATTAATCCTATTAGCCCTGGCCCTCGCCCCCGGAATTGCCATCGCTTTGTACATTTTTTATAAGGACCAGCATGAGCGGGAGCCGACTCGATTGCTCATCAAGAGCTTCCTTTACGGGATCGGTAGCGTCATTGTAACGCTTGCCATCAGCTATTCCATACTTGGAGAAACGATGGTCTTTGGAGCCAGAACACTCTGGGATTATGTGGTCGATGCCTTCTTGGTCGTTGCCCTTGTAGAGGAATTTTCCAAGTTTATTTTTGTGCGGTGGCTGCTGTATCCCAACAAAAATTTTAATGAACCCTTTGACGGGATCGTCTACTGCGTCATGGTAAGTATGGGCTTTGCTACCCTGGAGAACGTCCTGTATGTCATGGAGGGGGGGATTGGCGTCGCTATGCTGAGGATGTTCACAGCCGTTCCCGCCCACGCTACTTTCGCCGTCATTATGGGCTTTTTTGTTGGAGAAGCTAAGTTTCTGCAGCGAAACAGGACACTTTACCTGATCATAGGTATTTTGGCCGCAACCATCGCTCATGGTTTTTATGATCTGTTTTTGTTCTTGCAGTATCCGACTGGTATATGGGTGGGAGCTTTCGTATCCCTTTTCATAGCTCTTTGGTTGAGCAGAAAGGCCATCAAAATTCATCAGGAGGCTTCGCCTTTTAAAGAAGTAGAAGACTCGAATCCCTAGGAATGTAAAGGTTTGGTATTAAACCCAGATAGGCTCTCAATAGCAATAACAATTTCAATAGCAACCTCAATCTAAAGAAGATTGTTACCATTGCCATTGCCATTGTTATTCAGCCCCGAGCCTGGCCATCAACAATTTTAGTAGTGATATCGTGTTTTTTAATCCTTATTCCAGCACCAATGCCAATTTTTAATCAATTCAAACATCGCTCAGAAGAAGAAGAGATCATCGATGACTTCAGCATGGCCGGAGAGGAAGTCATAAAAACCTTCCAAACCATCGAGCGGGTCAATACCCTCCTGGGTGGCAATCAGGTATTGGTCAGTGGGGTACGTCAAATAACCGACAAGCTTCAAGCTACCGGACAACCAATCCAGCTCTATGATCTCGGCTGCGGCAGCGGCGACGGCCTACGCGCCATTGCCCGTTGGGCACGTAAAAGAAACATTCCAATGCAACTCATTGGTATCGATGCCAATGAGTTTATAGTTGAATATGCCCGTGAAAAATCGAAGGCTTTTCCTGAGATTCGGTTTGTACAACAAGATATTTTCGATGAGGAGTGCCGCTTAACAAATGTAGACATCGTAACTTTTAACCTCTGCTTACATCATTTTACGGAAGAAGAACAAACCGGTTTGATCCACAAATGCCGCCGGGAAGGAGCAAAAGCCATCCTGATCAACGACCTGCATCGGCATTGGTTAGCCTATTATGCCTTTTGGGGGTTTAGCGTACTCACGGGAGCGAATAGAATTGCCAGAGAAGATGGGCTGCTTTCCATCAAAAAAGGATTTAAGAAAGACGAACTGTCCTTACTCGGGCAAAATGCAGGCTTCCAGGAGGCCAGCGTCCGTTGGAGGTGGGCCTTTCGGTATGAGATGTCGCTCCATCAATGATTCATTCTTTTTTCATACCTTACTGTTAGGAAAAATCAAGTTGATCGCTGGCTTCAACAGCCTGCTTATCCTAATAAATAATAATGACGAAACAACAACATCCCAAAATACTAGCCACTGCTATCGAGCTGCCCGAATTCACCAAGCCAACCGAAGAGATCCTGGCTGATATGGAGCAACATCTCGAAGGTCATGATGAACGCTTCAAAAAAAAGGTGCTCCGTATTTTTAAATATGCGCAGGTAGACCGCCGCTATTCCATCATGCCGGCCGAGCAGGTACTAGCCGACCTTAGCTTTGAAGAAAAGAACGACTATTATATTGAAAAGGTAACAGACCTGGCAGAAAATGTACTTCGGAAAGCACTAAAAAAGGCCGAACTGGAACCCAATCAGATTGACTATATCATTACAGTCAGCTGTACCGGCTTCATGATCCCTTCCGTCGATGCCTTCTTGATCAATCGACTGAAAATGCGGCAAGACATCGTTCGCTTACCCGTTACAGAAATGGGTTGCGCAGCGGGTGTTTCAGCCACCATCTACGCCAATAATTTCCTGCGGGCTAACCCAGGAAAACGAGCAGCTATCATTGCAGTAGAATCTCCTATGTCCACCTTCCAGTATTCCGACTTTTCTATGGCCAATATGGTTAGTGCCGCCATCTTTGGCGACGGCGCCGCTTGTTCCATCATCGGCTATGATGAAAAGCCGGGCCCGGCCATCATCGATACCAGCATGTATCATTTTTTCGACGAGACGCATATGATGGGCTTTGAGTTGAAGAATACCGGTTTTCAAATGGTGTTGGACCCTTCCGTTCCGGAAACCATCAAGGCCCATTTCGGAGACATCATTTTTCCCTTTTTAGAAAAAAACGGCTTGTCCATTGAAGATGTGAACCACCTCATTTTTCACCCAGGTGGAAAAAAGATCGTTCAAATGGTGGAAGCCTTGTTCGGCGAATTGGGAAAAGACCTCGAAGCGACTAAAGGTGTTCTGCGGGAATACGGAAATATGTCGAGCGCTACCGTACTGTATGTGCTGGATGAGTATTTAAAAAGAGAAATTCCCCTGGGAGACTATGGATTGATGTTAAGTTTTGGGCCAGGATTTTCAGCCCAGAGCGTCCTCCTAAAATGGGAAACATAGGTAGTTATGGGGTTGTGTAAAAAGTCCTTCGGCCTTTTTCCCCAACCAATAATATTCTTTTAGGAGGTTGTTTTAAGAAAAAAACGAAGTTTTTTTCTTAAAACAACCTCCTAAACAAAATTTTCGGGGGCGGGTAAAAACTCGTTCCTCGTTTTTACCCACCCCCATATAAATTAAATTACATGACAGGCTATTTCCATAATAAAAACTACTGGGCCCTCATCCTCGGCGGATCGAGCGGCATCGGATGGGGCATCGCTAAAAAAATGGCCGAGGAGGGTATGAACCTCTTCATTGTACATCGTGACCGAAAGAAAACGGCAGCTGTTTTTTCCGAAAACCTAAAAAGCCTTCAACAGACCGATGTCACTATTGAGACACTGAATATTGACGCACTCAGAGAGGAGGGACGGCAAGATGTATTGGATCTTTTGGCAGAAAAACTGGAAAATAAAGGCAAGGTCCGACTGCTGGTCCACTCCATTGCCCGAGGCAACCTCAAGCCAATCATCCATAAGCCGCCCACACACTGGCCGGAATCAGATGATAAAACAGAATTATACTGGAAAATAGCCCGAGACCTGGAAGCCACTCATGAAAAAAACCGTAGTGAATTAACCGAACAGGACTTCCATATGACGATTCAGGCCATGGCACTCAGCCTGCTCGACTGGGTCAAAGACCTACACAACAGAAAGTTATTTGCAGAAGATGCCCGCGTGATCAGCCTGACCAGCGAGGGCAGTCACAAGGCCTGGCGATCTTACGCAGCTGTGGGCGCCGCCAAGGCCGTCCTCGAATCTGTCAGCCGATCCATTGCCATGGAATATGCGCCCTTCGGCATTCGTTGTAACATTGTTCAACCCGGGGTAACCGACACCGAATCACTCAGAATGATCCCGGGCAGTGAGCATCTCAAAGCCAATGCCACCATCCGAAATCCCTTTCACCGATTGACCACACCAGAAGACGTTGCCGATGTGGTTTATCTACTCAGCAGGGATGAAGCCGCCTGGATAAATGGCGCCATCATTCCGGTAGATGGCGGAGAAAAAAACAGTTAAGCATGGATCATTGTCAGACCATACTCAAGTTATTACCTTACCGTCTGCCCTTTTTGTTCGTAGATCGCTACCTGCGTATCGATGAAAATGGAGCCGAGGGAGAATATACCTTCCGGGAAGATGAATACTTCTATCAGGGGCATTTTCCGGAATACCCGGTTACGCCCGGCGTTATTTTGACAGAAGTTATGGCACAGATAGGATTGGTGGGGCTCGGCATTTTTCTGACTAAGGCCTATGAGACGAGGAAGGCACAAAAATTTGTTTTCACCTCTTCAGAAGTAGAGTATTTAAAAGAAGTCTTACCGGGAGAAAAAGTAAAGGTCGTTTCGGAAAAAATATTTTTTCGCTTAGGAAAGTTGAAATGTAAGGTGGAAATGTGGAATGCAAATGGAGAAAGAGTTGCAAAAGGAGTTTTGTCAGGGATGATAATAAATGAAGGATAGACATGCGGCGCTGCCGCATGTCTATCCTAAAAAATATGCTAATGAATCACCGCATAGTCGTCACCGGCATGGGCGTCGTCGCCCCGAATGCCATCGGGCTCGAAGACTTTCGAAAGGCACTGGAAGAAGGCCGTTCGGGCATCCGCTTTCTGCCCGAGCTGGAAGCGCTCAAATTCGGATGCCAGGTAGCCGGACAGCCCCCGCTGACAGATGAATTGAGGGAACAGTATTTTTCTCCACTGGAGCTCAAGAGCATCCAGGCTTCCGGTATCCAATACGGCATCATCGCCGGCACACAGGCCTGGGAAGATGCCGGCCTGTCGATCCCCGGCAAAGAAGAAGAACCCGACTGGGACAGCGGCTGTATTTTTGGAGCCGGCCTGGCCGGCGCGCGCATCATGCGCGACTCGGCCTACCTGATCGATGAAGGAATGACGAAACGCCTGGGTAGCACTTCCGTCCCGCAGGTGATGTCGAGCGGCATCAGCGCACATTTAGGGGGAAGATTGGGACTCGGCAACCAGGTCACTACCAATGCCTCTGCCTGTAGTACCGGAACCGAAAGCATCCTCATGGCCATTGATCGTATCCGGATGGGCAAGGCCAAACGAATTTTGTGCGGCGCTTGTGACAGCAGCGGCCCTTACGTCTGGGCCGGCTTCGACGCCATGCGTGTTACGAACCGACGCTCTAATGACGAGCCGGAAAAAGCTTCCCGTCCATTAAGTGCTTCTGCTAATGGCTTTGTGCCTGGCTCCGGTGCTGCAGCTCTTGTGTTGGAGACTTATGAATCAGCTTTGGAAAGAGGCGCCAACATCTATGGAGAAATTCTGGGTGGCTTTGTCAATTCCGGAGGGCAGCGCAGCGGCGGCACCATGACCGCCCCCAATACACAGGGCATCGTCCGTTGCATACAGGGCGCTATGAAAGAAGCAGAGATCCAAGCCGGTGACATAGACGCCATTTCGGGGCATCTGACCTCCACCATGTTTGATCCGATTGAGGTGGAGCATTGGTGCAAGGCGCTGGACCGGTGGGGAGCTGATTTTCCCTATATTTATTCGCTTAAATCCATGATCGGGCATTGCCTGAGCGCGGCCGGCGCCATCGAGTCGGTGGCTGTCATGCTACAGTTGCAACATCAGTTTTTGCATCCTTCTTTGAATTGTGAGGACTTACATCCCGAAATAGTCAAATTGATTCCGGCCGGCCGAATTCCGAGCCAAACAAAGCCGGCGCAGTTGAGTATTATTGCGAAGAGTAGCTTTGGTTTTGGAGATGTGAATAGTTGTGTTATTTTTAAAAAAATTAATTGATCTATGACCACAGAAGAAATCACAGAAAAACTAAGAACCATCATAGAGCCTTATGTCGAAGAAAAAGAACTGCTCAATGATATAAAACCCGAGACCGATTTGCTGGAAGATCTCAAGATCAATTCCGCTAACCTGGTTGACATTATCATTGATGTAGAAATGGCTTTTGATATCGAAATAGACGATGACGCAGCCGAGCGAATGCTTAAGGTAAAAGATGCTGTGTCCATTATTCAAGAACGAGTAGAGGCATGATTGGAAACGATATCGTTGACTTGAACTATGCCCGGCACACCTCTAAAGCCTCCCATCCTCGGTGGGCCGAAAAAGTACTGACCGCCCAGGAAAAGGAGCAGTTAAAACTTTTTCCTTCTCCAGCGAGCGCCCTTTGGAGCTTTTGGGCACTTAAAGAAAGCGCCTATAAAATTTTTTATAAAAAAACAGGAAAACGCCTTTTTATCCCTAAAAAATTTCAATCAAGCCTTACCCATATTCAACCTGACTTTCTGGAAGCCTGTATCGAAAGCCCATTAGGTAAGTGGTATGGGCAAGTACAGATCTCCTCGGATACTGTGCACGCTCTGGCCGTCACTCAAAAAAAACTTTTTCAACAGATCACTTATCAAACTACTCAGTTAAAACAAACCACGTCTTCGCATCAATCATCAGAAACACGAAAAAGCCTTTGCCTAAAGCTTCAACAACAATGCCGGCTCCCTGCCGAAGAATTCCGAATTGAGTCCCCCCGATATTTTCCGCAGGTATTTGTAAAAAACAAACTATTACCCATCGACGTTTCAATGAGTCATCATCATCAATGGGGAGCTTTTGCTTTCCTACAAGTGGATCAGTAAATGGAGTTAAGAAAGTTGAGTGTTGCTCTGGTCACCCTCGCAATCGGGATCAGTCTTTTTTTCGCCTACCAATTGAGAAACCTGCAATTCGACTATGAATTGGAGCGCTTCTTTCCTTTAAATGATGAGAACACCGTTTTCTTCAAAAAATTTCAAAACACCTTTGGCAATGATAGTGACTACCTCCTGATCGGTTTAAGAAACCAGGAAGGCATTTTTGAAAAAGAGTTTTTAAAACAAGCCGATAGCCTCTACCTGGCGTTAAAAAAAATAGAACAGGTAGATTTTATACTCGCACCTACGCGTATACGTGAGAAAATACGCAACCGCTACTCGTCGGTTCCTATTGAACGTCCATGGCTACATGTGGCAGACGAAAGCCGGTACGCTGCAGACAGTGCTCGCATCTACCAATCGGAATGGGCAAATTATCTGTTCGCAGAAGACCGGCAATCCATCATGTTGTTTGTACGCCATGAGGATCAGCTCAATCAGGAAGGCATGCGAAAGCTGGTGGATGAGGTACGGCTTATCACCGCCGGCTTTGATTTTGAAGAAGTACATTATGCGGGAAAATCCTTCGGCCAATCGACCTATGTCAAACTGATCCGGCGAGAAACTTTCCTCTTTGTATCGGTTTCAGTCATCATTGTAATCCTCTTCCTTTGGATTTCCTATCGCAAGCTCTGGGGTATCTGGATGCCTTTATCGGTAGTGGCCTTGAGCATTCTATGGACGATGGGCATTATCAGTATGCTGGGCCGCCCGATTGATTTGATCTCCAACATCATTCCTACCTTGCTGCTGATCATAGGTATTGCTGATGTGATCCATTTGCTCACGCATTATCTGCACGCTCGAAAGCAAGGTACCGACAAATGGAGTGCCATCAAGGCTTCCGTTCGGGTAGTTGGAAAGGCTACACTGCTTACAACCATGACTACGGCTCTGGGCTTTCTGACACTGACTACTTCCGGCTTTATTTCACTCATAGAATTGGGGGTTTTTGCTACGATCGGATTGATCATTGCATTTGTACTGACCTACACCTTCCTCCCGGCGCTGATCATGCTCCATTCCCCTTTTTACCGGGCCGATCGGGATTTTTCGGGATTTTGGGAAAAACTGCTCACTCCTTGCTTTGAGTGGGTGATGAAGAATCAAAGATGGATCATAGGAGCTAGCTTATTGGTTTTCGGTTTGGGTATCTGGGGCTCCTCGAAGATCCGGATCAACAATTACATTCTGACCGACCTGAGTAAGGATCATCCCTTGCAGGTAGATCAACGTTTTTTTACGAAAAAATTTGGAGGAGACCGGCCCCTGGAAATCGTAGTTGCCGTAGCCGACAGCAATCAGGCGATGTTTTCTCCCGTTGTTTTGAAAGAGTTAGAACTGGTGGGGCGATATCTGGAAGAAGAATACGGCGCTACCAACTTGATTTCTCCGGCCGTCATGATCGCTCAAGCCAATCAGGCCTATCATTTCGGTCAAAAGACCTATTCCCGGATCCCTGATTCTTCCAATCTCATACAACCCCTGGTGAAAAGATTAAAGCGAGAGGCAGATCTGTACGAGTTTAGCCGGCTCGTTTCTGCGGATGAGCGCCAGGCTCGGATCCGGGCTCACATACCCGACTGGGGGAGTTATGTGATCGAACAAAAAAATGAGGCTTTTCACCAGTTTTTAGAACAAGAACTGCCCGATCGGCAACTCACTTATACCATTACCGGCACCCCCCATCTGATAGACCTAAACAATCGATATTTAGCGGAAAATGTTTTAAAAGGCTTACTCATTGCGATGGTAGTCATTGCCTTGATATTTGCTGTACTGTTCCGGTCAGCCCGGCTTATGTTCATCACATTGGTACCCAATGTTCTTCCGCTGGTATTTATTGGAGGCTTGATGGGGTGGATCGGCGTAGACCTAAAAATCTCTACTTCCATTATTTTCATCATTGCTTTTGGTATTGCGGTAGACGACTCCATTCACTTTTTAAGTCGCTTTCAAAGAGAATACCAGCGGCGGCCGCTTTTGGATGCCGTCAGAACCACTTATATTACTACGGGAAAAGCCATAGTAGTGACCACATTAATCCTGTTAGGTGGCTTTATGAGTTTTTGTTTGTCCGGATTTGAAGGCACCTTTTATGTTGGTTTGCTGGTTAGTATCACTTTGCTGGTGGCGCTGGTAGCGGACTTGACCATTTTGCCGGTCCTATTGGCTATTTTATTACGAAAAAAGTAAAAAAATTATTTAGCTTTTGTCGGGGTGGCGGCCTCAACAAAAGCTAAATACGATTCATGAGGACACGATTCATACAATTCTGGGAAAGTCTAAAGGCCAACTTCTGGTTTGTTCCTTTATTGATCATACTTGGAGCCATTATGGCCTCTTTTGGTTTCCTTTACCTCGATTTTTATATAGGTGATAAAGAATCCTACGGAGGATATGATCCATCTAATTTTTTCCACTATTTCTATTGGGGCAGTGTCGAATCGGCTAGGAGCATTCTGTCAACCATTTCAGGGGCCATGCTGGGCGTAGCCGGCACGGTCTTTTCCATAACTCTGGTGGCCCTTACGCTGGCCTCTTCCCAATTTGGTCCGCGCCTGCTGCGCAATTTCATGCACGATCGGCTTAATCAGGTCGTTTTAGGTACTTATGTGGCCACTTTCATATACTGCTTGTTGGTTTTGCGTGCCGTTAAATCGGCTGAAGACCAGGCTTTTGTGCCCAACATTTCTATTTTATTTGCCATCATTGTTACAGTGGTCAACATTTTTTTACTGATTATTTTTATCCATCACATTTCGGTAGGCATTCAGGCGGACCAGGTCGTTTCCAAGGTAGGCATCAACCTCCATGCCAATATTAAACGGCTTTTTTCGGAAGAAGCAGGAGAGGAGCGCCCAGCCTGGTTATCGGAAAACCCGGAAGAAGTAAAACAAGCCTTTCCCCACAATCAAAAGGTCTTCAATAAACGATCCGGATATGTACAGGTGGTGGATATGGAGCCGCTGCTCAATTTAGCGGTACAACACGATCTGCTGATTGAGTTTGCCTGTCAGGCTGGGGGTTTTTATGTAAAAAATGCGGTGCTGGCACATATTTATTTGAAGGAATCCATCGAAACGGACCTCAGAAGTAAGGTGTGCAACGCCTTCATTTTAGGCAATAAAAGAACGCCGAGCCAGGATCCCGAATTCGCCATACATCAAATGGTTGAAATTGCGGCCCGGGCCCTCTCACCCGGCATCAACGACCCCTACACGGCGATTACCTGCATTGACAAATTAACGGCTACGATGTGCTATCTGGCGAAAGCCAAGTTTCCCTCTCCCTACCGGTATGATGCTGAGAGTCAGCTGCGAATCATTCTCTCACCCATTAATTTTACAGGGATGATGGATGCGTCCTTTCATCAGATTCGACAGTACGGGCAAGACAATGAAGCCGTCATGATCCATCTGATGGAAGCCTTGGTGACTATCAACAATCATGTTCGCACTTCAGAGCAAAAGGAGGCCGTGCTCCGGCATGCGGAGATGGTTTTCAGGGCCGGCGAACATTCTTTTTCGGAGCCGAATGATGTTAAGGATCTGAAAAAAAGATATGACGACATATTAAGGAAGGAAGGGTAAAAAGTGTTTTTCTTTCAATAGCCCCATGCTTCAGCTTTGGGGAAAAGGGAATAAGCATTATTGAAGCCCTGTAGGGTAGGCTGCCCCGCTGGAGCGAATAAATTAGAGTGCCGCCTACCCGTGGGGTTGGGGAAAAAGGCCGAAGGACTTTTTACACCACCCCCTATTGATAAATCGTTCCTACGGAACCTAACAAACAAAGCTACAATCAGAACGCCATCCGATGTAAAAAATAAATATCATATGAAAAAACTGATTTTCCTGTGCTTAATTGAATTATTGACCTTCGCTGTTTTCAGCCAAAACACTGGCTACCAATTCCCCGACGACTGGATGGGAACTTATGAAGGCGACATGTACGTGTTCTCTGTCAACGGCAACATCGATACCGTAGACTTAACTTTTACCCTGGCACCAACCGAAAAGGAAAATGCCTGGAAATACATTATGAGCTACGAAAGTGAAAAGTACGGCAACTCTGTGAAGGACTACCTCATTGTCAAACCGGATACTTTACCGGCAAACGTCTATGTCACCGATGAACAAAACGGCATTTTCATTGAAGAAGTGCTGCTCGACAATACCTTTTACGGTAGTTTCAGCGTAGGGAACAGTCGCCTGTTCAGCACCCTTCGCAAAAGGGAGGGCTATATTGAATGGGAGATCACGTCTACTCGCAATGAATCGACCCTGGCTTCCGGCACCGAACCGGATGAATCCGGCCGAGCATTTTTGGTAAACAGCTATGCGCCCTTTACGACCCAAAAAGCAGTCTTGTATAGGAAAAGGTAAATTTTTTCCAATACACTACGGCTTCCCTGTCCTAATTTTACCATAAAAACAAAGAACATTATGGACATGGAAGTCGCATTTCAAAGTTTAAACTGGCTAGCCATTTTTGTAGCCGCCCTTTCTTCATTCCTGATCGGAGGCGTCTGGTATGGCCCGATTTTCGGAAAAGCATGGATGCAGGAAAACAATTTTACAGAAGATCAACTCAAGCAACGAAATATGGGGCTTGTATTCGGCCTTTCTTTCGCACTGGCCTTGTTTGCCGCTTTTAATCTGGCCATGTTCATCGGCCCGGAAGCAGATATGGCCTTTGGGGGTACGGCCGGCTTTCTGGCCGGGCTGGGTTGGGTCGCCACCATGGTAGGCATTCACTACCTGTTTGAGATGAGGTCATTCAAGCTATTTTTCATCAATGCCGGTTACAGTACGGTGGCATTGACTGTGATGGGATTGATTCTGGGGGTTTGGTAAATTTTGCCCTTTTTGAAATTATGTTAATTTAGTTTTTCGGCTCCGGAGCCGAAAAACTAAATTAACACAATTTCAATGCTCCAATCATATTTCCATCCCAACACCATCGAAGCCGGCTGCGACGAAGCCGGACGGGGCTGCCTGGCCGGGCCCGTCTATGCCGCCGCCGTGATCTTACCTGATAAACTACCCAAATTTGACCTGATCAGAGACTCCAAACAACTGAGCCTGGACCAGCGCCAGCAAGCACGGGCTTTCATACAAACACATGCCCTGGCCTGGGCCGTCGCCTCCTGCAGTCCCGAAGAAATTGACGAGATCAATATCCTGAATGCTTCTTTCCTAGCCATGCACCGGGCGATCGATCAGTTAGCCGTCCGTCCGGAACTCTTGCTGATTGATGGCAATCGCTTCACGCCTTATTTGGGCATCACGCATCAGTGCATTGTCAAGGGGGATAGCAAGTACCTATCTATCGCTGCTGCCTCGATTTTAGCCAAAACCTACCGCGACGAATATATGCTGAGTATTGAACCGGAGTACCCGGATTATGGATGGAAAACCAATAAGGGCTATCCGACAGTGGAGCATAGAAATGCGGTGCGTCGCCTGGGCGCCACACCGCATCATCGGAAGACTTTTAAAATCAAATAAAAGGGGCTGTCCCATTGGTCTAAGGCGAATGAGACAGCCTCCTTTATTTAATTTTTTATAAGCTTTTTCGATATTACATCTCCATTCCCAAAGTTCAGCACCACCACATACAAGCCCTTCTCGAACCCCGCCAGTGACAGCGGTTCTCTAATTCGGATACCCCTGTTATTGAGGGGAACGGAACGCAGTTTTCTACCATAAGCATCAAACAAACTCAACTCCAGCGCATCGGGCAGTTGTTCCAAGTCCACCTCTACCATTACTTCATTACCGAGCAGTGGGTTAGGATACACACTAAAGTTTTCCTCTAATACAAAATCATCCACAGAGGTCAGTTGATCCTGGATTCGAAGGTTATCGATGGCCCAGCCCCAGCCATTAGCAAAAGGATCAGAGAATAAACGGAAGCGCACAAAGACTTCATCTCCGGGCTTAAAGGCGCCATTTTCAGTCATGTCAATAACCCGGTGAAAGAACAGATCCTGGGCCCCATTCAGATTACTGTTGTAGGCAGTCGTCCATTGTATCTGGTCTCCGCTGTCGTAGCCGGGCAGGAAGGGCCGCCAGGCGGATTCTCCCAATTTTTTACCCTCTACGATCACATAATCCCAAAATTCGCTGTCGCCATAAGAGGTCCCAGGCTCGCCAATCTCTACCAATACAACCTCATCAAATTCGATCAGGGGCTCTTCATCACGGATAATAATCGGCACGGATAATTCATAGGTATAGCTCTTAGATTGGCCTTGTCCCGACTCGGGATAAGGATGCGTACTGTGTATGGATTCATTGTCAAAATTTGCATAAGTTCTAATGCTGAAGCCCGTACCGGTAAAGTCAGCGGAGGGAAGGTCGAAGTCATTGACATATGAAATCACACTGGCCTGGATCGAGCTAACCTCTACTGACCAAAAACCACCGTCGGGTGCTACGGTCCTATTTTGGGCCTTACTTTTGTCAATGGCTACAATCTGGTACTCAATCAGATCTCCTTCTACAATACCTTCGGTGGGAAAAACCAGGGTGCCTTCATATACATCAGTAGTATCTCCTTCGGAAAAACCTTGTTGGCGTTCCATACCCACCGTATCCTGGATCACCCCATTGATCCGCCAGGCGATGTAAGCCGTGTCGATGCCCAGGTATTCATCCGTAATTTCAGCTTCCACTTCAAATTCAGGCTCTACGTCCTGGATTCTGTCCGGACTGTTGTGGATAACAGAAGGAAGTTCATCATCCACTCTGTATTGGAATTCAAAATAGTTGACCGGCGCCTGGCCTGGATTTGTGAAGGTCACACTACGGCTGTTGCCGGCCGTGAAATAATAAGTATAGTTCACTTCTTCAAAAGGAGCAGGCAGGGTGAATTCGTAAAAGCCCGTTTCTTCATTTAGTACCAGAGAGGCTACCAAATCCTCGTTTTGAAAAGTATCCCGCGAGTAATGGATCACCAGAGAAGTATCAGTAATTGGAGAATCTGAAAATACATCTACTACCAGCAGCTGATCCTGAGTCAGATCTTCTGTACCCGGCTGCTCATCATGGATCATGTAGAGCATATCCCAGCCCATATCGTATAGTATGTCCAACGCAACACCCGGATCATGCTCTACCTGCCCGGGGCCGATAGAGGGCGTCATCAAGGCGTTGGGGGTATTATTGTAGGTGAATTCATCCAGGTGCGATATGCTCGAGCCCGGATTGTATTCTTGAGGAGCAAACAGCTTGGCCCGGCCATCACTATTGATAAAATTGAAGAATAGGTTCTGACTTTGCAAAACAGACGCCATCTGAGCAGAATTATCATCAAAAGCCGAAATCCGCACGCCTGATCCATTGCGAATAAAGTCACTGTAGATGGAGCGTCGGCCACCACTGAATACTCCAATTCTACCGATGTTATTATTCACGCTGGTGACGGCCGTAAAGCCCAGGCCGTGAAATACCTCATGCAGCAAAACCGACACGAAGTCATATCGATTCCCGATGCTGATGGGCAAGTCGTAGTCATAATACCAGGTAATACTACTATTCACCGAAATAACAATGTCCGGTTCCTCCGGATCATTCAAGGGGCGGCGACTGATCTTTTCGGCCAGGGCCACCGGGTACACCTCTGAGGGATTTGGCACATTCGAAAAGCGGGAGTAATAAGCCCCGGGGCTTGCTCCGGCCAGGGAGTTGCCGTCCAGGGCTCGCCAATTCAGCTGCACATTGATGGGTACCGGGCTGTTGATGAAGTCCTGGAGTATGCCCACCACGCCATTTTCGAAGGCGGCCTTGGCTTCATCAGGAACATTGCCGTTGTAAGTCACATTGAAAGTGGCGCCGAAATTTTTGGGCCTCAATACCCGCCTGCGAGGCACATAGTGCGGATCATATTCGAAGGAAACGGGGCAGTAGTGAATTTCGGGTTCAAATTCGACCCGTTTGAAGTCTTTGGCATTTTGTGCTTCTGTCAGGTTTGTCAGCATGCAAAAAAACAAGAACAAGAAGGGAGTCAGTAATCTTTTCATACCTTTATTTGATTCCATTGATGTCAGTAAGATGGTACTGACATCTATTTACACTTTAATAGTTTGATGATAAAAACAGGAACAAAACTAATCGTATTTGTTTCTTCTTCAAAGAAGTAAAAAGCCCGCTACCTGACTTTTTGTTGTTTAAAAAGGGAAGTTTGTCAGAATTTTGACGGAAAACTACCGGAGGGTATGCTTTAGCTTGCCCCCCAATACCGGAGAGCAAGCTTCAGCTTGCCAGGAGAGCAAGCTTCAGCTTGCCAGGAAAGCAAGCTTCAGCTTGCCAGGAAAGCGAGCTTCAGCTTGCTTAAATTCGGCGGTTAAAAATTAAACGCCAATCAGCTTGCATGTAAGGCGAGCTTTAGCTTGCCTACACAACCTACAGCAGTATGTATGGAAAATGACATAAGAGCCTATTCCTAAAATGAGGTTGGAAGGGGTAGGCTGGTAAGTAATATTTGGCAACAAGCTAAAGCATGTTGTCCTGGCAAGCTGAAGCTTGCTGTCCGGACATCGTGAAGCGATGTGGTCCAAATTGGATCGCCCTACAAAAAAGGATTATACTTCTTCTCATACCCAATCGTCGTATCCTCACCGTGGCCGGGATACACGCGCACCGCATCGCCGAGCGGCAACAATTTTTCTTTTATGCTGTTGATCAAAGTAGCGTGATCGCCGCCGGGCAGGTCGCTGCGGCCGACGCTTTCGTGGAAGAGGACGTCGCCCGCGATCAGATACTCATCTTGCTCATTGTAGAAGGACAAACTAGCCGGGGAATGCCCTGGTGTAAAGATGGCTTTCAACAGCGTGTTGCCAAAGCGGATCTCGTCGCCTTCGTCGAGGTAGATCTTGGGCTCAGGAGAGGGCTCGTAATTGGGGATGCCGTACAGTTGACAGACTTGAGGAACAGCTTGCAGCACGGGGATCTCGCCTTTGTGCATTTCCAGGTCGAGGCCATAGGTCTCGGAGACGTAGTGATTGCCAAAAACATGATCGACATGGCAGTGGGTGTTGATCAGTCGGACCGGCCGGAGGCCTAGCTCTCGGATCTGCTGGCTGAGGTGCCTTTTTTCCTCTTTGGTGTAGCAACCCGGATCGAAAATGATGCACTCTTTCGTGTCGTCATAAACGAGGTAAGTGTTTTCCATAAATGGATTATATGTTAGGCAGACAACAATACTCATGCTTTTGATTTTTTTTCGTTGTTAATATCTGTGATTTATTTTAACTTACTACGAAGTAATGATTAGGGGTTGTGTAAAAACTCGTTCCTCGTTTTTACCCACCCCAGATAATTTTGTTTTGGAGGTGGTTTAAAGAAAAAAACTTCGTTTTTTTCTTTAAACCACCTCCAAAAAATATATTATTGGTT